>CAYJRR010000044.1:0-33545 GCA_964372275.1 uncultured bacterium | reverse complement strand
CCTGGACCGCCGAGCCCGCCTATTCCCAGCGGCTGGTCGACGCCATCCCGTCGGGGAACAAGGCGGTGGTCCGCGACTTCTACGAGCGGGTGAACCGGCGCGACTTCACCGTGCTCGAGGACGACGTCGCCGCCGGATTCCTCCAGCACACCTCGATGCCGGCCGGACCGGGCCGCGAGGGGCTCAAGGAGTTCTATCGCGCCTTCACGGCCGCCTTCCCGGACTTCGTCTTCACTCTGGAGGACCTGGTCGCCGAAGGGGATCGCGTCTCCGCGCGGATGACCGCTCGCTTCACCCACAAGGGGGCGTTCATGGGGATCGCCCCCACCGGGAACCCGGTGGTCGTCCCGCGGATGGCAATCTTCCGGCTCGTCGGCGGCAAGGTGATCGAGCATTGGGACGCGGTCGACCGGCTGGGGATGCTGCAGCAGATCGGCGTCGTCCCGCGGGTGCCTCGCTTCGAAGCGAGCCCCGGCTACGACGGCTTCCGGTAAGGCTGGAACGATGACCCGCTACCACGTCTCGGTGGACGACCCGCACGCGCACCTGTACGGCGTTTCCGCCACCTTCGACGGACCGTTCCCGAAAGGGCTCGAGCTGCGTCTGCCGACCTGGACCCCGGGCTCCTACCTGCAACGCGAGTTCGCGCGTCACGTGCAGGAGGTCGCCGCCTCGGACGAATCCGGGCGGACCCTTCCCCACCGCAAGGTGGACAAGGCGGGCTGGTGCGTCGACGCGGGGGGCGCGTCGCGGGTCACCGTCCGGATGCGGGTCTACGCCAACGACCTTACCGTGCGCACCAGCCACCTCGACGCCACGCACGGCTTCTTCAACGGGGCGAACCTCTTCCTCTATCGGCCGGAGACGGCGGGACGGCCGGTGTCGCTGTCGATCGACGCGCCGCCCGGCTGGGCGATCGCGACCACGCTGCCTCGCGGGCAGGTACCCGGAACGTTCGAGGCGGCCGACTACGACCACCTGATCGACTGCCCGGTGGAGATCGGCCGGCACGAACGGATCGCGTTCGAGGCGTGCGGCGTTCCGCACGAGGTCGTCCTTTGGGGGGAGGGGAACCACGATCCGGCGAGGCTCCGGGACGATCTCCGGACGATCGCAGAGGCGCAGGCCGCGCTGATGGGCGGGCTCCCGTTCCGCCGCTACCTGTTCATCGTCCACCTCACCGACAAGGGCCGCGGCGGTCTCGAGCACCGCGACTCGACGACGCTGCTCTACCCGAGGTTCGGCTTCCGACCGCGCAAGGAGTACGAGGAGTTCCTCCGGCTCGCGGCGCACGAGTACTTCCACGCCTGGAACGTGAAGCGCATCAAGCCCAAGGCGTTCGACCCCTACGACCTCTCGCGCGAGGTCTACACCCGCGTGTTGTGGGCGATGGAGGGGTTCACCGAATACTACGAGATCCTCACCCTGGCTCGCGCCGGGCTGATCTCCCGGGAACGGATGCTCGCGATCTTCGCCGAAGAGATAAGCAGCCTGCTCCGCACCCCCGGACGGCGGCTGCAGAGCCTGGCGGAGAGCTCCTTCGACGCGTGGATCAAGCACTACCGGCCCGACGAGAACTCGGCCAACTCCAGCATCAGCTACTACCGCAAGGGAGCGCTTGTGGCCTGGGTCCTCGACCTGGAGCTGCGCGCGCGCACGCGGAACCGGCGCTCGCTCGACGACCTGATGCGCCTGCTGTTCGAGCGCCACGGCGACCCGGGCAAGGGCCTCCCGGAGGAGGCGTACGCGAAGGCGCTCGCGGAGCTGGCCGGAGGGCCGATGGACGACCTCCTGGCGGCGTACGTCGACGGTACGGCGGAGATCGATTTCGCCGCCCATCTACGCCATGCGGGCCTCGTGTTCCGGACACGCGCGGCGGAGGGGCCGGACGACAAGGGCGGCCATCCCGGCAAGGCGAAGGAGGGGGAGGTCGCGACGGTGTGGCTGGGGCTCGAGACCAAGTCCGACCGCGGACGCGCGGTGGTCTCCGCGGTTCTCGCCGGTTCTCCCGCGGCACGCGCCGGTTTGTCGGCCGGCGATGAGCTGGTGGCGATCGACCGCTGGCGCGCCGACGAGAAGGGCTGGCGCGCCCGCGCCAACGAGCGGAAGGCGGGGGAGACGCTCGCCGTCACGGTCCTGCGCCGAGATCGGCTGATCGAGATTCCCGTCGTTGCGGCGACTCCGCCGGAGGATACGGCCTGGATCGAGGTCGACCCCAAGGCGACAGACGAAGCGAGGGAGGTTCTTCGGTCGTGGGGCGGAACGCCGCGGGGGGAATCGGAGAACTGAAATGGAAAATGGAGAATGGAAAATGGAAAACCGGCCAATGGCGTGACTCGGTTGGCCGGTTTTCCATTTGTCACAGGCCCATTTGGCGATCCGTCGCCTCGAGGTCGCGCACCGGGGCAGTGCCGAAAAAGCGCCTTCGCGTTGAGCGGTATTCGCGGCGCTCGTTCCGTTCGGCACGGAGCCGCAGGAGCTCGAGCAGCGCGGCGTTAGCGCGCGACGGATCGAGCTCGGCGGAGCGCTCGAGATCGGCGATCGCCGCCAAGCCGTCCCCCTGCCGCGCGTGCAACAGGCCGCGGAGGTAGTGGTAGACGGCGAGCTGCAGGTCGGGGACGTGCCGATCGAGGCGTCCGGCCGCGTCGTCGAGCCAACCCGACAGGATCGCCGGATCGACCTTGTTCCGTAGCTCGAAGATCCGCGCCACGTTGCCGGCGAACGAGCCGGTCACGTCGTCGAGCGCGCGCCCGATCTCCGGATCGCCGTTCTTGTGGTGCATCCAGGCGAGGACGTGTCCGCAGTTGGCGAGCACCCGTCCCCGGTGGTCGACCGTCCAGACGTCGCTCACGTCGGTCTCCTGCGCCAGGCGGCGGCAGTAGTCGATCTGCGTCGGCCCGAAGACGCTCTCGCCGTTCTTCTCGACGCGCCGGAACAGGACGTTGGTCTCGAGCCCCCAGGGAACCTCGAGGTCCCCGGTGGTGAAGACCGGCCGGTCGGTTTTCCGCACGAAGTCGGTGAGCGCGGCCGCCTTGGTCTCGCGACTCGCCGGAACGCGGAACAGGCGGTTGGAGAAGACGACGCCGATGTCGTTGTAGAGCGTGACGTCGGGCCGGACCCCTTCGACGTGGTGCAGGTAACCGACGGCGCCGGTCTCGACGTCGGCGTGCGTGAAGAGGACGGCGTTCGGCGGGAGCGCCTCGAGGAGCGTGCGGGCGTAGTCCCGCGCCCAGGTGTAATCGCGGCGGTCGTTGGTCGGCGCGTGGGCGAGGAACGTGCCCACCACCAGCGCGAACCCGAGTGCCGCCCCGACCGCGCGCCGTCCCCCGATCCGGGCGAAGCCGGCCGCGACCGCGACCGCCATCACGCCGTACGCGGCGAGCGGATAGACCTTGAAGACCGCGCGTTCGATGGTCGTGAAGTCGCGTTTCAGCAACACGATCAGCAGCAGACTGTTCCCGACGAAGGTGGCGGCCAGCGCCGCCGAGACCTCTCGCGGCGCGCGGCGCCACAGCGCCCAGGCGCCGGCGATCGAAAGCAGGGCTCCCGGGAGCGTGAACTGGATCGCCGCCTGGCCGACGAAGTAGCCGAGGAACTCGAGCTTGTCGTCGAGGTTGGCGCTCGGGCTGTTGTCGGCGCCGGCGTAGCCCTTGCGCAGGATCAGGTGGAGCACGCGGCCGGCGCTGTCGAGCGGACCGATCCAGCTGATCGGTGGATCCATCCGTGAGCGGACCACCATGTAGACGTAGGGCAGGAGGCCGGCCGCGAGCAGCGGAACCAGCCGCGGCAGGAGCGGGACGACCGACCTCCAGCGCGGAGCCAGCAGCACCGCCAGCGCCGGGGTCGAGAGCACGATCAGCGGCCAGTGGTTGCTCAGGGCCAGGCCGAACAGCGCCGCGGCCCACCGCAGCCGGCGCGGCTCGCCGTCGATGCGGTAGGCGAGACACGCGGCGAACAGCAGGAAGAACAGGAAGGTGTTGAGGCTGTAGACCTCGGCGATGATGCTTTGCGCCCACATCTCGCGGGAGACGACGAAGGCCAGCGCGGCCGAAAGCGCCGCGACGCGCTCGCCGGTCAGCACCCGCGAGATCCACCACAGGACGGCGGCCGTGAGACCGCCGAAGGTTGCGCTCAGGAGATGGACGCAGGCCGCCACGCTGCCGACCGGAAGGAGCGTGAACAGCTTTCCGAGCAGGCTGTGCAGCGGATAGCCCGGCGGATGGGAGATCCCCGCCGCGTGGCAGGACATCAGGAACAGGCCGGAGTCCTCGAGCGTGACGGTCCGCGGCATGCTGGTGGCGTAGACCGCCAGGGCGAAGAGGAAGACCGCGAGCGGTAGGGGCCACTCCGCTCGGAGCGAGGGGAGGGGCTGTGCGAGGAGCGGGTGCGGCGCCGGCGCGCCGCGTGTGGCCGTCTCCCGCCGGCTCCGTTTGCGATCGCGCCGGGCCATCGCCCGCGATTATAGGGGCCTCAGCTGTTCGGCCGGGTCTCTTCCAGGTGCACCCGCACCGGGATTCCCGAAGAGCTGGCGCGCGCGCTCTTGATCTTCTCGGTGAGCACGGTGATGAACGCCGGGTCGTCGGGCATCAGCACCTCGTCGTCGAAGTTCGAGAACTCGGTCCGCATCGTGGAGTAGTCCATCTTGCGGTCGAGGGCGTAGACGATCTGGAAGGTGTTCTCGCGCTTGGCGAGGCCGTGCCAGTAGTACTTGTAATAGGTGGCCGACTTGTCGGTGGGGAGGTACTTCACGTTCTTGCTCCGGATGCCGTCCCACTCGAACGCGGTCTTGCCGTCCGACCAGCAGGAGAAGTTGGCGACGAACAGGTGGTGGTCGCCACGGGCCGCCATGGTGTCGAAGTACTTGGCGTAGTCGACCGTCTCGAAGCCGTCCGGCGAATCGTCCCCTTCGCCCTCGGAGTTTCCGAGCACGGTGATGCGGTGCGGCTTTCCGTCGGGGCCGGTCTTCTCGAACACGATCTCTTCGCCCTTCTTGTTGGCGCGGAACATCCCGGCGTCGAAGGCGTAGCCGTTGGCGTGCGCGTCCTTGACGAAGTAGTCGAGGATCGGCTTTCCGTCGGGACCCTTCTCCGACAACAGCTCGAAGAAGCGATCGCGGATCGAGACGCCGCTCTTTCGCGAAACCTCGCGGAAGCCGATCTCCCTCATCGCCCGCACCGAGGTGTCGACCTCGCGCGTGTGGTGGCCTCCCACCAAGAGACCGTTCACCTTCCCGTCGGCCAGCATCGCCGCGTAGGGCGGCGCGGTCTCCGGCGTCACGAAGTCGATCGGCTCGGCCGAGTCGGGGAGCGGCGGGATGTTGATCCGGAAGCGACGCGACCGGTCGCCGCACTTGAGGGCGACGTCGTAACTACGCGCCTTGTTCCGGTTCGCCCGGTCCTCCTCCTTGAAGACGAGCTCGGAGATGGGGAACTCCTTGTTCACCGCGAAGCTCTCCTTGTCGTAGATCCCGCGCGCGTCCCATTCGTGACCGGTGAGGATCGCCCCGGCGGTGCCGTCCTCCTTCACGTGGCGCACCGACTCGAGCTCGCATTTGTCGGGGAAGACCACGCGCAGGTTGTCGTTCGAGTCGAATCGGGTGCCGGCGATTCCGACCGCGTCGCCCGCCTTCTCCGCGGCGGCGGCCTTCGGCAGGCCGTATCGGCTACGCAGCGGCGCGTTGACGCCGTCGGCCAGCATTCGCGCCATCTCCGGCGAGACCTCGCCGAGGTTCCGGTCGCTCTCGAAGTAGTGCTTCTTGACGTAGCCCGACATGAAGGCGCCGGTCATCTCGGCGCCGAAGGCCGGCTCGGCCCGCGTCCAGTCGTGGAACTGGCCCTTGAGCGCGTTCACCGGTCCGTCCAGCTTCTCGAGCTCCTTCGCGCCGCGCGCGAGCAGGTGGCTCGCCCACGCCAGCGTTACCGCGTCGGCGAGCGAATCGTCCTTCGCCGCCTCCTTGTCGCAGGCCTCGGTGTAGAAGCCCGCGGCGCCGGTGAGCCGTTGGTGGCGGATCGTGCCGAACTCCTTCCACAGCTCCTCCGGAATCTCCGCGTCGGCGGCGTCGGACGGGGTGGCCTTGACGCGCGCCAGGAGCGCTCCCAGCAGTCTGACGCGGGGGTGATCCTCGGCGAGACCGGCGTTCTTGCGATATCGCTCGATCCTCGTCTCGGCGGTGTAGGTTCCCCAGGTGTTCCCCTTGAGATAGTCGCGCGCGACGTCGGAGACCGCCGCGACCGCTTCGGAAAAGGCGGCCTCCTCCCGGTACCACGCGGGCAGCTTCGACGACTCCGCGCCATCGCCGTAGGAGGAGGTGATCGTCTCCCGGTACGCGCGGAGGTCGGCGCTCGGTTTGACGCCGCGCACCTTCAGGTCTTCGCCCCAACCCTCGGACGGGCCGGAGATCCACTGGTGAAGGTAGCGTTGCGTCAGGACGGAGCCGCTCTTGAGCAGCGCGTCCCCGCACTCTTCGACCAGCCGGCCGAATTCGCGCGCCGTCTTCTCCTCCAGCCGCGTGGTCGCGGAGGCCGACGCGTTGGAGCAGAGCGCTTCGCCCAGCTTCTTGATCTCCGGCTCGAAGCCGATCACGCGCGCGGCGCACACGTCGTCGACGGCAACCGGTGCCGCCGCGTCGGCACCCGGCGGGCAGGGCTCCGTCGGCTGCGCGATTGCGGCCACCGGGACGATGCTCGCGCCGAGCGCGATCGCCGGCAGCCAGACGGCGGCGAGCGACGCCCGGGCCGGCCTCCTCAGGGCGTTCATCGGCCACCTCGAGCGCGGCAGCGGGCGGCGATCTCGGTGTCGAGCGTGCCCAATCGGTCGACCGATTCCCGCTCCCGGTCGAGCAGCGTCGAAAGCTCGCGGCGCAGCGCCGCCGCGCGTCGGGCGAGCTCACGCCGGCGGCCCGGGTCGGTGGCGGCGCGGAGCGCGTCGGCGGTCTCGCCGAGCTCCACGTTGGTCGTCTCCACGCTCGAAGAGAGCCCGGCCGATTCGCGGACACGCAGGGCGCGTTCACGGTGCAGGGCGTCGCAGTCGACGGAGTGACGCGCGGTCGCCGCGTCGGCCGAGAGACCGGCGGCGAGAAGCAGGGCGCAAAGTGGGAGGACGGCGGCACGATGAGTCGGCATGGCAAATCTCCTTGCCACCCTGCGCTAGCAAGCGCCGTTCCGCCAAATTCACCTTATTTGGCAAGCTGTTGGGTGAATCGTGCCCGTCTAGAAGACTCCCCATCTGGGCGATCGATGTCTCACGACCCGCCGCGACGCGCGGCCCGCAGGCGCACGGCGGCCGGGATTGCGATCAGAAGCGCCAGCAGCCCCAGCCCCCATCCGAACGCCGTGGCGGCCCCCTCCGCGCCGCCGGCAGCAGACCGTCCCGCCGCGCCGAGCCACGCGTAGACCAGCGCGCCCGGTGCCATCGTGACGGCGGAGGTGAGGGCGAATGTCGAGAACCGGATCTCGGTGGTGCCGAGCGCGAGGTTGACGACGCCGAATGGGAGCACGGGAACCAACCGCACGAAGGCGACGAAACGCCAACCCTCCCGCTCCACGCCGCGCTTGATCTCCGCGATGCGACCGCGCGACCGGCGCGCGACGGCGTCCCGGCCGAGCGCCCGCCCGACCGCGAACGACACGCACGCCCCTCCGGTCGATCCGACCAGTCCGTAGAGTGCCCCCCACCACGGGCCGAACAGAACGCCCGCGACCAGCGACAGCGGGATCGCCGGGAGAAACAGGAGCGGCGACACGGCGTACACCGCGACGTATGCCGCCGGAGCCCAATGCCCGAGCCGGTCGAGGCCTATGGCGAGGCGCCGTTGCAATGCCGCCGGGTCGGCGAGATCGCCCCCTGCCCAGGCGATCAGGACCAGGAGTCCGACCCCGAGGATCAGGGCGAGAACGGCCAGCTTGTGGCGATCGCGCATCGTGGTCGGCGGGAGGAGCCGCATGCGTGGACGCGGGCTCGGTTCGCCGGCTACCCTTCTAGCAACTTGAAGCTCGGCGCGCACGAGTCGATCGCGGGTGGGATGCCGAAGGCGGTCGAGCGCGCGCTCGCGGACGGCTGCGATTCGCTCCAGGTCTTCACCAAGTCGTCGAGCCAATGGAAAGGCAAGGAGCTATCGCGCGAGGAGTGCGACGACTTCGGGCGCGCCGTCGACCGCGCGCGGCTGCCGGTGATCACGCACGGCAGCTACCTCATCAACCTAGCCTCGCCCGATCCGCTGCTCTGGCGGAAATCGGTCACGGCGCTGGCCGACGAGCTCGAGCGATGCGACCGGCTCCGGATCCCGTTCCTGGTCCTCCATCCAGGATCGACCACCCGCGACGGTTCGGAAGACGACGGAATCGGGCGCGTGGCGGCGGCGATCGACGACGTCTTCGAAGCGCGGCCGGCGCTGGCCGCCGACCTGCTCCTTGAGAACACCGCCGGCCAGGGGGCGTGCATCGGCTGGCGCTTCGAGCACCTCGCGGCGATCCGCGCCGCGGCGAAACACGGGCGGCGCGTCGGCATCTGCTTCGACACCTGCCACGCTTTCGCCGCCGGCTACGACCTGCGCCGCGTCGAGGGGTACGAGGCGATGTGGTCGGCGTTCGACCGCGTCGTCGGCCTGCGCCATCTGCGCGCCTTCCACCTCAACGACTCGAAGAAGGACTTGAACTGCCGCGTCGATCGCCACGCGTGGATCGGCGACGGATTCCTGGGGAAGGAGCCGTTCCGGCTGCTGGTGAACGATCCGCGGTTCGCCGACCATCCGGCGGTGCTGGAGACGCCGCCGCTGGAGAACGGCGAGATGAGCTTCAAGCTCAACCTGAAACGCCTTCGCCGCCTCGAGAAGCGCTCCTGAGGGGAAGCCGGGGAAATCCCCCCGGCCCGAAGCGCGGACGGCTACTCGCCGGTTTCGGCGGCGACGTCGCGGCAGGCCTGGAGCTTCGCGGCGCGAAGGGTCGCCGGCTCGATCTTCGGGTAGTGGCGCTTGAGCTCGGCGAGCGATTTGCCGCGCACGCGCACGTAGAACAGGTCGCGATCGAGCGCGTCCATCGAGGCGAGCGCGTCCGACAGTCCGGGAACCGCCGTCACGAACGATTCGAGGACCTCGGGGACGGGAACCTTCAGATCCTTCTCGCGGGGATCGAGGACCGTCACCTTCCACCCGCCCTTGTCGAACTGCGGGTAGACCTCCTTCCACACGTCGGCGCAGGCCGCCGGCACCGAGGCGGTGACGGACGGGCCCTTGGCGGCTTCCGCGGGGGCGGTGCCCGCCGCCGCGAGGAACGACACGAAGGAGAGCAGGACGGTCGAGCTGGAGATCATCGTGAGTCGCCCCTGGTCCATTGGAAGAGGTCCGCTAATCGATCCATTCGAACGGCGTGTCGAGTTCGACGAGCTGCCGCTTGTAATCTTCGACGAACTTGCGGAGGGCCGCACGCTCCGTCTGGCCGGGATGACGCGCCGCGGCGGCTTCGTCCTCGGACCGGCGGGCGGCCGATCGCGCTTCGTCCTCCCGCCCGCGGACGGCCGCCCGTTCCGCATCCTCGGCGCGGCGTGCCAGCTCGAGCGACTGCCGCTCGGCCGCGGACATCCCGGTCCGCCGGTCCTGCTCCAGGCGGGCCGCCGCGAGCGCGTCGTCCTCCGCCATTCGCGCGGCGGCGATCCGCTCGTCCTCGGCCGACCGCGCGTTCGCCGTCGATTCGTTGGGGATCGGCGACGCCGCGTCGGCCTCGATGGCGGAGAGCGCCTCGTCCAGCGAGTAGCCGAGGTTGAGCACCTGACGGCGTGTCATGCGGGCAAGCTCGGCGGGCGGCGGCACCGTCGGCTTTCCCGCCGCCCCCAGGGTGCGGTTGACGCCCGCGCGCTCCGGTTCGTGCGCACGTGCCCAGGACCTCTTCACGTTGCCGAAGTAGATGAGACGGATCGTCTGCTCCTTGATCTTGAGCAGCAACTCCCGCTCACTCGGATCGGCGACGCCGAGGTAGCTCTGCACGTCGTTGTAGAAGACGCGCAGCGGCGAGGTCGCGTGCGGGTCCGGCGGCACGTCCTCCTGGTTCCCCCAGGCGTTGAGGTAGTTCTGGAAGACCGACATCCCCTGGTACATCTGCTCGCGCGTCTTCGCCTTGCTCGTGCCCTTCGGATCGTAGAACTGCTCGCAGATCAGGAACGTGCCGACCGTGTTCCGCACGCTGGCGAGCGCGGCGAGGGTCTGGCGCAGCGCCTGTCTCGCGGGCGCCTGGCCCAATTGCCGCGCGAGCCCGTCGTTTCCGCCGGCCTGCCGCCGCGCGTCCCCGATCGCCGAGTACACCTCGCGCAGGAACTTGGCGCTCCATGCTCCCGAAGGAGCCGAGCCGGCGAAGCCCGCGATCACCGTGGCGTTCGGAAACCGCCGCTGCCACTCGATGCCGTTGTACTTGGTGCCGGTGTAGCAGCCGAGTCCGATGAAATGGCGGACCTGCTTGCGCGCCTTCGGATGCTTCTCCACCAGCTCGTCGACGATCGAGAGACGTCCCTGTTTTCCGAAGAAGGTCGTCCCGCCGGAGTGCCCCGAACCGACGATCGTCGTGAGCCGGATCTCGCCTCGTTCGGCGCGGGCGAAGACGGCGTCGAGCTCCGGACCTTCTCCCGGGACGATGTGAACCGCCTCGCCGTAGGTCCGGCCGAGCTGGATCGCCGCCTGGCGTTCGACCGCCTGGTCGTTGGTGTCGATCAACAGAATGTCGGCGATCGCCGGGCTGGCGTGCAGGGCGAGCGCCACCGCCGCGGCACGCCCGAAAGTCGTCCCTCTCATGGGCGGGCGACGCGCTGCAACCGCCGTTCCCGAGAATTCGTTCTCGGTTCCGGGACGTTGCGCCTTCCAAGGGTGGGGGTGCCGTCACCACCTGGGCGATCGCCGCCACACGGCGTTGGCGGCAGTTGCCATTGCCGGCTCTACAGGTCGTCGCGGCGGTAGAGCCGTCCGGCGCGAACCACGATCTCGATCCGTGACAGCGGCGCGAGCGATTCGTTGACGTTCCCTTCGACCACCAGCAGGTCGGCGCGCCGCCCCGGGCGGATCGCCCCCAGGTCCTCTCGTCCCAGCGCGGCCGCCGCATGCAGCGTCGCCGCGTCGAGCGCCTCGTCGGGGCTCAAGCCCGACTCCACCAGCAGCTCCAACTCCCGGTGCACCCCGGCGCCGTGGAAGACGTAGAGGCTGCCGGCGTCGGTGCCGGCGACGACCTCCGCCCCGGCCGCCTCGAGCGTGGCGACGTTCCTCCGCGCCACCTCGAACTGCGCGCGCGCGTAGTCGGTGAACGGGGTCTGCGCCGCGCGGGAGACGACCTCCGGTCCGCGGCAGGCGGCGGCGACGTCGGCGTCGACGACTCCTTTCGCCTCCATCCGGTCGATCCATGCCGGCTCGTCGAGCAGGCGGAAGACCCCCTCCACCTCCGAGAGCGTGCTGATCACCGGGATCTTTGCGTCGCGCAAGGAGGCCGCCAGCTCCTCCGACATCGGTTCCCGGATCGGCAGGTGGGCCAGCACGTCGGCGCCGGCGTCGATCGCGAGCATCGCCTCCGCCGCCGACGAGACGTGGACGAACAGCCGCAATCCGCGTGCGTGGGCCTCGTCGGCGATCGCCTGCAGCTCCGCGCTCCCCAGTGACGGCGAGACCGGAAGACCGCCGAAGCCGCCGGCCTCGAGCACCGCCTTCACCAGGTCCCCCCCGCGATCGGCGATCTCGCCGACTGCGAGGCGGGCCTCCTCGGAGTCGGAGACGCGTCGTGCGGCGCCGCCGTGCCGGCCTTCGGCCGCGGCGGGATGGCCGCCAGGTGCGGTGATCATCGGGCCGGCGAGGAGGATCTCCGGAGAGTCCCATTCCTCCTCGCGCGCGCGACGTCGTTCCTCCGACAGCCAGACCGACGAGCCGAGGTCGACGACCGTGGTGACGCCGTGGTGGAGGTAGGCGCGCAGTTGCCGGCGCAATCGCGGCTCGGTCATCGGTTCGGCGAAACAGCCGTCGGCGGCCAGATGCGCGTGGAGCTCGATCAGCCCGGGAACGACGGTGCGCCCGTCGAGGTCGATCACCGTCGCGTCCCGGGGGAGGGCGATGCGCCCGCCGGGCCGCGGCGAGAGTCCGACGATCCGGTCGCCGTCGATCACCAGCAGCGCGTCGTCCAGCGTCCGTCCCTCGCCGAGGTAGACGGCGGCCCCCGACAGAACGATCGCCCCCTTGGGCACCTCGAGTCGGACGAGTGACTCCGACGCGCAGCCTGCCAGCACGGGCAGGAGCAGCCACCGCACGGTTCCGGCGGTTCGCGTCCGCGGCACCTTCCCATAGTATAATCCTAAGTCCCGGTTAATTCGGGTATCTTTCCGATTGACCTCGGTGCTTCGATCCCCTAGATTCGAGGCCATAACAAACCCTTACGTATACGTTAGGGTTTGATTTCGGGGCGATATGCACGGGCGACGACTCAAGATCGGCGAGCTTTCCCGGCTGACGGGAAAGAGCGTGCGCGCGCTCCATCTCTACGAAGAGATGGGACTTCTCCACCCGGTCGAGCGATCGAAGGGGGGGTTCCGCCTCTACGGGGCCGAGAGCGTGGTGCGCGTGAAGTGGATCGCCCACCTGAACGACCTCGGTTTCAGCCTCCACCAGATCCAGGGGTTCCGTCACGACTGGGAGGGGGGGGCCTCGGGTCCGCAGTCGATGGGATACGTGCGCGGCCTCTACCGGGAGAAGCTGGCGGAGACGCGCGCGCAGATCGACCGCCTGCGCGCGCTCACCCGCGAACTGGAGGCGAGTCTCGAGTACCTCGAAACCTGCGGGACGGTGTGCGACGAGCATACGCACGCGGTGAGCGCCTGCTCGCAGTGCGACGTCGGAGGTCCGGACCGCGTCGGCTCGAGCCCCTCGCTCGTGGCCGGGTTCTTCAAGGGGTAGAAGGGTTCACGATGGCGCTACGACTTCCGATCTACATGGACTACCACGCGACGACGCCGATCGATCCGCGCGTGCTGGAGGAGATGCTCCCCTATTTCCGGCAGGAGTTCGGCAACGCCGCGAGCCGCAATCACGCCTACGGTTGGAAGGCCGAGGCGGCGGTGGAGGAGGCGCGCGACCGGGTGGCGGCGCTGATCGGCGCCAATCCCAAGGAGATCGTCTGGACCTCCGGCGCGACCGAAGGGAACAACCTCGCAATCAAAGGGGTGGCGCAGTACTACCGCACCAAGGGGCGCCACGTCCTGGTGGTCGGGGCCGATCCGGCCGGGTTCGCGACGGTGGCGGCGGAGCTCGCGGCCAAGGGGTTCCGGTCGACCGTCCTGCCGCCGGAGACGACGGCGCCGGCGGTGCGCGCCGCGATCCGGGCCGACACCCTCGAAGACGACACGATCGTGCTGGTCCTGGCGTCGACGCCGGGGGACACGAAGGCGTGGAACGAGCTGGCCGCCTTCGCGGCGGAGCGCGGAATCGTCGTCCACCGCGGCGATCCGGCGGAGGCGGCGCGCCTCGCGCTCGACGCGTGCAAAGGGAAGGGGCGGCACATCGTCACCTGCGTCACCGAGCACAAGGCGACGCTCGACACCACCAAGCGGCTGGCGCACGAGGGGTTCGACGTCACGGTGTTGCCGGTCGGCCGGGACGGGCGGGTGAGCCCGGAGGAGGTTCGCGCCGCGATCCGGAAGGGGACGGCGCGCGACACGATCCTGGTCACGATCATGCACGCCAACAACGAGGTGGGCACCGTCCACGACGTGGCGGCGATCGGCGCCGTCTGCCGCGAGGCGAAGGTGCTGTTCCACACCGACGCCACCCAGTCGGTCGGCAAGATCCCGGTCGACGTCGAGGCGATGAAGATCGACCTGCTCACCCTCTCGGCGCACAAGTTCTACGGTCCGAAGGGGGTCGGCGCGCTCTATGTCCGGCGCAAGCCGCGGGTGCGGATCGCGGCGCAGATCGACGGCGGCGGCCACGAGCGTGGGATGCGCTCCGGGACGCTCAACGTCCCCGGGATCGTCGGGCTCGGAAGCGCGGCGAAATGGGCGAAGGAAGAGATGGCCGCGGACGGCGCCAAGGTCCTCGCGCTGCGCGAGCGTCTTCGAAAACGGCTGTTCGCCGAGCTCGACCACGTCTCGCTCAACGGATCGCTCGAACACCGGCTCCCCGGCAACCTGAACGTCGCCTTCGAGTACGTGGAGGGGGAGGGGATCCTGATGGCGATCAAGGACATCGCCTGCTCCAGCGGCTCGGCCTGCACCTCGGCCACCCTCGAGCCCAGCTACGTGTTGCGGGCGATGGGGCTGGAGGAGCACGCCCACAGCTCGATCCGCTTCGGCCTGGGGAAGTTCAACACCGAGGAGGAGGTCGACTTCGTCGCCGACCTGGTGGTGAAGCAGATCCGGCGGCTCCGCGAGATGTCCCCCCTCTACGACATGGTGAAGGACGGGATCGACCTGAAGTCGGTCCAGTGGACGGCCCATTAACGGAAAGACGACACTCGGAACGAGCGATGGCCTACAGCGAAAAAGTGATCGACCACTACGAGAACCCCCGGAACGTCGGGAAGCTCGACAAGAGTGACCCGAACGTGGGAACGGGGCTCGTCGGCGCGCCGGCGTGCGGCGACGTGATGCAGCTGCAACTGAAGGTCGCCGACGACGGCGTCATCCAGGACGCCAAGTTCAAGACCTTCGGATGCGGCTCGGCGATCGCCTCCTCGTCGCTGGTCACGGAGTGGGTGAAGGGGAAGACGATCGACGAGGCGATGAAGATCAAGAACATGGACATCGCCCAGGAGCTGGCGCTGCCGCCGGTGAAGATCCACTGCTCGGTACTGGCCGAGGACGCGATCAAGGCGGCGATCGCCGACTACAAGTCGAAGCGCGACGGCTCCGTCGGCAAGGCCGGAGCGGGGGCCTAACGGTTGGCCGCGATGTCGATCCAGATCACCCCGCAGGCGGCTGTCGAGATCAAGCGCATCGTCGCCGAGCGTGGCGCGGTCGAGGGGGCGTTGCGCGTGGGGGTGAAGGGGGGCGGCTGCTCGGGGCTCTCCTACGTGATGGACTTCGCCACCAAACCGCTGCCGAACGACAAGCTGTTCGAGTCGGACGGGGCGCGGGTGGTCTGCGATCCGAAGTCGTTCGTCTTCCTCGACGGGATGACGATCGCCTGGAAGAACACGCTGCAGGAGCGTGGCTTCCAGCTCGAGAACCCCAACGTCAAGAAGTCCTGCGGCTGCGGGACCTCCTTCTCCGTCTAGAACGTGAGCTGCTGGAACTGCAATGAGTCCGCGGCGGACGCGGGAGACTCCTGTCCTGCGTGCGGGAAACTCCAGCCGCCGCGGACGGGGGACTACTTCGAACTCCTCGGGCTGCCGCGGCGCTGGCATCTCGACGCGGAGACGCTCGCCGGGATCCTGCGCGATCGGTCGCGGCGGCTGCACCCCGACCGTTTCGCACGGGCCGACGCGCGGGAACGGGCGCTCTCGCTGCAGCACACCACCCTGCTCAACGACGCGGTGCGCACGCTGCGCGATCCGGTGCGGCGCGCCGAGTATCTGCTCTCGCTCCACGGGTTGAAGGCCGGCGGCGCCGACCGAGAACGCGCGGCGATGGAGCCCGCCTTCCTGATGGCGATGATGGAGACGCGCGAAGAACTGGCGGAGGCCAAGGCGGCCGGGGACCGCGCGGCCCTGGGGCGGATCGGCGCGGGGGCGAAGACCGAGCGCGAGCGGCGGCTGGCGGCGGCCGATCGGGCGTTTGCGCGCTGGGAGGAGAACCCGTCCGACGTGGGTCCCTTGAAGGAAGTGGTCGCGCTCCTCGACGAGATGCGCTACTTCGAGCAGGTCGCCGCCGAGGCCGAAGGGTCGCCCGCCGGCGGATAGGACGATGGGACGCGCGATCGGCATCGACCTCGGCACCACCAAGAGCCTCGTCGGCTACGTCGACGGGAACAGCCCCCGTGTCATCCTCGACGAGCGGGACCGGGCGCTCCTCCCGTCGGTAGTGCGGTTCGATGCCGGCGGGTCGGTCTCGGTCGGCTGGGAGGCGCGCGAACGCCAGGCGGAGCATCCGCAGGACACCATCGCCTCCGCCAAGCGCTGGATGGGGCGGGGGTTGAAGGAGGGGGACCTCGTCGAAGGGCTCTCCACCTACCGCTTCGCGCCCGACGCGGGCGGGCAGGGGGTCCGGGGGAGCCCCCCGGGTGAGCGCGAAGGCACGGGCATGGTCCGTTTTCTGGTGGCCGGAGGATCTCGCGCGGTGACGCCCGTCGAGGTCTCGGCGGAGATCCTCAAAGAACTGAAGAGCCGGGCCCGGACGAAGCTCGGCGAGGAGATCGAGGGGGCGGTGATCACCGTCCCCGCCTACTTCGACGACGCGCAACGCCAGGCGACCAAGGACGCCGGCCGGCTCGCCGGCCTCGAGGTGCTGCGGCTTCTGAACGAGCCGACCGCCGCGGCGCTCGCCTACGGGCTCGACCGCAAGGCGGAAGGGGTGTTCGCCGTCTACGACCTGGGGGGCGGCACGTTCGATGTCTCCGTTCTGCGCCTGAAGGACGGGGTGTTCGAGGTGCTGTCGACCGGCGGCGACACGCGCCTCGGCGGCGACGACCTCGACCGCGCCGTCGCGTCGTTCCTCCTTCGCGAAGCCGGGATCGAACCCGCCTCGCTTTCGCCGCGTCAGGTGTTGGCGGCGGTCGATGCCGCCTCGCAGGCCAAGATCGACCTGTCGTTGCGGGAGCGGGTGACGGTCGCCGTTTCCGCCGCCGACGATTCGCGTCGGCACCGTGACCTGTCGCGCGAGGAGTTCGAGCGGGTGGTCCGCCCGCTCGTCGAGCGAACCGGCGCGCCCTGCCGCGACGCGCTGCGCGACGCCCGGATCCCGGCCGACGACCTCACCGGCGTGATCCTCGTCGGCGGCTCCACCCGCTCTCCGTACGTCCGGCGTTTCGTCGCGGAGCTGTTCGGACGGGAGCCGCTCGGCGACATCGACCCCGAGAAGGTGGTGGCGCTGGGGGCGGCGATCCAGGCCGACCTGCTCCACCGCGGCGGGCGATCCGACGTGCTCCTGCTCGACGTCATCCCGCTGTCGCTCGGCCTGGAGACGATGGGCGGGATCGTCGACAAGATCATCTTCCGCAACTCGACGATCCCGGCCTCGGCGACCCAGGGTTACACCACCTTCGCCGACGGCCAGACGGCGATCGACCTCCACGTGGTGCAGGGGGAACGGGAGATGGTCGCCGACTGCCGCAGTCTGGCGCGATTCCGGCTGTCCGGGATCCCGCCGCTTCCGGCCGGCATGGCGCGGGTGGAGGTCACCTTCGTCGTCGACGCCGACGGGATCCTGCGCGTCTCCGCGCGCGAAGTGCACACCGGGATCGAAGCGGGCGTGCAGGTGAAGCCGACCTACGGTCTTTCGGAGTCGGAGATTGAGCGGATGCTCGCCGAATCGATCGAGCACGCCGAGGCGGACGTCACGCAGCGGCTCCTGATCGAGGCCCGAACCGAGGCCGACCGCGTGCTGCGCGCCGTCGAAGGGGCGCTCTCCAAGGACGGCGATCTGCTCCCCGCGGACGAACGCGCCGCGCTCGACGCCGCCATCGCGGAGGTCGCTTCCGCCGCGCGCGGCGAGGACCACCGCGCCATCCTCGCCTCCATCGATCGCCTCGAAGCGGTCGCCTCCGACTTCACCCGCCGCCGCATGGACCGCGCGGTCACCACCGCCGTCGCCGGCAGACGAGTCGACGAGATCGTCTCGAAGCCATAACCCTCGAGGGGTGGATACGGGGTGTCCCAAGGGGTGCCAAAAGCGCTCGATCCCGGTCCGGCGCGGCGGCAAGGTCCCTTGGATTTCGCCACGTTGAGTCGACGCCGGTCGCTGGCCGAGTCCTTGCTCCCAGTGGGGGACATGACCCCACTCTCCCGCTCGATCTGCGTCCTCTCGGCCGTCGTCGCCTCGTTCGCCGCCGTTTCGAACGCCGCGGAGGTGGCGCGTGTTCGATCCCGTACCGTCGAGCTACGCGCCCTCCCGACCGAGGGGGCACGATCGAAGCTCAAGCTCGGTCCGAACCGCGATGTCGCCGTGCTCGGGAAGAGCGAAGACGGGCAGTGGCTCAAGATCCGCACCGAGTGGGAGCGCGGCGAAGACGTGATCACCCTCGAGGGGTGGGTCGTCGCCACGCAGCTCAAATCGCTCTCCGGCGACGGTTTCGCCAACGCGCCGGCGCTCGACTCCGGAATCGGGGCCGCCTCGGCCTTCGACGTCGCCGGATTCGCCGGCGAGTCGACGAGCGGCGGCGGCTCGGGCGATCCGTTCGGTTCGTCGGGGGCGTTCGAAACCACGAGCTCCACCGGCTTCGGCGAGGCGGAGTCCGGCTCGTCGGCGGAGGACCTGTTCGCTTCTCCGGCTCCGGCGTCCGCCGATCCCTGGGCGGTTCCGTCCGGCGACAGCGCCTCCCCGAGCGACGCGCCCGCGCCGGCGGCCGATCCGTGGGCGTCGGCCGGCGGCGGCGAGAGCGACGACGACGAGTCGGCGACCTGGTAGCGGCCTTGCCTAGCGGGCCCCCTTCGCGGTAAAAAACGCTTCCATTTTCGCGCTTGTGCGCCGTTTTCGCGCGGTGCGCCTTTCGTCGGCGCCGTCGTGCACGGCGCGCCAAGCCTGAAAGGCGAGGCGTTCCGTGGGTCCGATCCTCATGACGCTCCTGCTAGGCTTGAGCCTCGGCGGCTTCGCCTGGGTCATGCGTCATCGACTCCAGCCGCTCCTGCGCGCGAAGGGCGATCCCGACTTCGCGCTCGACCTGCCACGGCGGTTGAAGGACCTCCTTCTCTACGGCTTTGCCCAGAAGCGGATGCTCGACGACCCGATCCCGGGTCTCCTGCACATCTTCATCTTCGCCGGCTTCATGGTGGTGAGCCTGCGGACGATCACCATGATCGGGATGGGGTATTCGACCCGCTTCGAGCTCCCGTTCTTCGACGGGCCGATCGGCGTCGGATACCTGTGGCTCAAGGATGCGATCAACGCGTTGATCCTGGTCGGCTGTGCCGGGAACCTCTGGCGGCGGCTCTTCACCCGGCCGCAGCGGCTGACGCTCTCCCGGGAGGGGACGCTGATCCTCTTCTGGATCACCGGCCTGGTGCTGACCGATCTGGGCTTCGACGCGGCGATGCTCCGCATCGGGAACGAAGTGTCGGCGTGGGGCGGACGCGCGCTCCCGGCGCATCCGCCGCTGGTGACCGGCGTCGCGATGGGAATGGCGGCGATCAGCGCCGCGGCCGCGCACGTCGTCGGCGTCGCCTGCTACTGGATCCACGTCTCGCTGGTGCTCGCCTTCCTGGTCTACCTGCCGCACGGCAAGCACTTCCACGTGATCCTGTCGCTGCCGAACATCTTCCTGCGGCGGACGACGGCGAAGGGGCGCCTCAAGCCGATCAAGCTCGACGTCGAGGGGGAGAACGTCAGGTTCGGGATGGACACCGCCCTGGACATGACCTGGAAGCAGATGCTCGACGTCTACACCTGCACCGAGTGCGGGCGGTGCTCCAACGTCTGTCCGGCGTTCAACAGCGGAAAGCCGCTCTCGCCGAAGCAGATCTCGGTCGGACTGCGCAACGCGATCAAGGCGGGGAAGCTCGAGGAGAAGCTCCCCGGGCCGATCATCGACACCGAGGCGCTGTGGTCCTGCACCACCTGCCGCGCGTGCGAGGAGACCTGTCCGGTCTTCATCGAATACGTCGATCGCATCGTCGACATGCGGCGCGAGCTGGTGCTGATGGAAGGCTCCTTCCCGCCCGAGGTCCAGCCCGCCTTCACCGGGATCGAGCGCAACGGGAATCCCTGGAACTTCTCCTCCGAGGACCGCGCGGCCTGGGCCGAGGGGCTCGGAGTCCGCAGCATGGCCCAGGTCGCCGACGCCGGGGAGGAGATCGACTACCTGTTCTGGGTCGGCTGCGCCGGGTCGTTCGACGACCGCAACAAGAAGGTCTCGCGCGCGATCGTCGCGCTGATGAAGGAGGCGGGCGTCCGATTCGCGATGCTCGGGAAGGAGGAGACCTGCACCGGCGATCCGGCGCGCCGGGTCGGGAACGAGTACCTGTTCCAGGCGCAGGCCCAGGCCAACGTCGCGACCTTCCGGAAGTACCAGGGGAAGATCCGCAAGGTCGTCACCGCCTGCCCGCACTGCTTCAACACGCTCGCCAACGAGTACCCCGACTTCGGCCTGGAGACGATCGAAGTGGTGCATCACTCGGAGCTCCTGGAGGATCTGATCGCGTCGGGCCGGCTCAAGATTCCGGCCGCGGCGGCAAGGTCCGCCGTCGCGAACGCGGCGGCGGCCGACGGAAGCGGTCCCGAACGCACGGTGTTCCATGACCCCTGCTACCTGGGGCGCTACAACGACCGCTACGAATCGCCGCGCGCCGTGCTCGATGCGGCCGGCGCCCTGCGCGTCGACGTCGAGAAGAGCGGGCGGATGGGGCGCTGCTGCGGCGCCGGCGGCGGGCGGATGTTCATGGAGGAGCATGTCGGGATCCGCATGAACGAGAATCGCCTCGCCGACCTGAAGGACGCGAACCCCGCGACGATCGCCGTCGGCTGCCCGTTCTGCATGACGATGATCCGCGACGCCGTCAACCAGACGACGAAGGAAGGGGAGCGGGCGATCGAGGTGAAGGACCTGTCGGAGGTGTTGGTGGAGAGGATCGGAGGGGGCCGAGCGTGAAGGTCGAGTACGTCCAGGGGGCGGCGAAGTCGCAGAAGGCGGACCTGCTGGTGGTCCCGGTGCTGCAGGACAAGAAGCTCCTCGAGCGCCAGGTGGCCGACGTCGATCGGGCCTCCCGCGGACTGGTCTCGCGGCGCATCGCCCGCGAGAAGTTCACCGGGAAGAAGGACCAGCAGCTGATCGTCGACGTTTCCGGGCTCGGGTCCCCGCGGGTCATGATCCACGGGCTGGGGGTTCCCGAGAAGTTCGACACCGAAGTCTTTCGCCGTGCCGCCGCCAAGGCGCTGGCGTCGGCGCGGAACGGCCACTCCTCCGAGGTCGCGATCGTCCTGCCGTCGGGGACGTCGGTCCCCGACGCGCTCCTGGCGCGCGCGGCCGCCGAAGGAGGACTGCTCGGTCTCTACCGCTACCTCCGCTACAAGACCGAAGACAAGCCGGAGAAGGTGAAACGACTCGTCCTGGTCGGCACGGTGAAGCGATCACGGGAGATCGACGCCTCGCTCGCCTTCGCGCGGATCGCGAGCGATGCGACCAACTTCACGCGAGACCTGGTGAACGACCCCGCCGGAGACCAGCCGCCGGCGGAGCTGGCGAGGGTCGCCCAGTCGCTCGCCGGCAAGGAGGTCGAGGTCGAGGTCCACGCCGGGGAGGCGCTCCAGGCCATCGGCGCGCGCGCGATCCTCGCCGTCTCCGCCGGATCTCTCGAGCCGCCGCAGCTGATCGAGCTCCGCTACGCGCCGTCGACGCCGCCGCGCGGCGGAAAGCGGCGGAAGATTGCCGTCGTCGGCAAGGGGCTGACCTTCGACTCCGGGGGCCTGTCGCTCAAGACCGCCGACGGCATGATGACGATGAAATGCGACATGGCCGGCGCCGCGGCGGTGCTCGGCCTGTTCCGTGCGCTTCCTCGGCTCAAGCCCGACGTGGAGGTGGTGGGCCTGATCGGCGCCACCGAGAACATGCCGGGGGCGCGAGCGCAGAAGCCCGGCGACGTCATCCGCTCGATGAGCGGAAAGACGATCGAGGTGCTGAACACCGACGCCGAGGGTCGCCTCGTCCTCGCCGACGTGTTGCACTACGCGAGGACGAAGTACCGGCCGGACGCGATCATCGACCTGGCGACGCTCACCGGCGCGGTGGTGGTGGGCCTCGGCGACTGGTATGCGGGGGCGATGGGGAACGACCAACGTCTGCTCGACGAGGTGCTGGCCGCTGCGAGGCGCGCCGACGAGAAGTTCTGGCCTCTGCCGCTCGACGAGGACATGCGATCGAAGATCGATTCGGACGTGGCCGACATCAAGAACATCACGGGGGATCGCTACGGCGGATCGATCACCGCGGGGCTCTTCCTGCGGGAGTTCGTCGGGGACGCCTCCTGGGTGCATCTCGACATCGCCGGCCCGGCGTTCGCCGAGAAGACCCCCCCGATCGGACCGAAAGGGGGGACCGGTTTCGGCGTTCGAACCTTGATGGAGTTCTGTCGAGGCGTATCCTCGTAGCCATTGGACAAGCCGAAGATCCTGCTGGTGCTGGGCGATTCGGGGTTGGCCGCGACGATGGCCACCTATCTCGGCACGCGCAACTTCGAGCCGATCATCGCCAAGGCGTCGACGGGCGCGCTGGAGATGGTCGAGCAGGTCAAGCCCGCGGCGGTGGTCGCCAGCCACCTGATGCCGGGAATGGACGGTCCGACCCTGTCGAAGAAGATCCAGGAGTCGCACCCCGGCGTGGCGGTGGTGATGATCGCCGCCGTCTCCAGCGCCGCCGGGATCACCGACGTGCGTCGCGCCTCGTCGGCCGACGTGGTGCTCCCGTCGAACTTCCAACCGGATGCGCTCGTCGTCACGTTGCGGCGGCTGGCCGTCTCCAAGCGAGGCAAGCCGACCGTTGCCAAGGCCGGCGGTCCGGAGATGTTCTCCCCGGCCGCGGCCGTTCCGGCCTCGAAGACCGATCCCGCCGGCAAGGCCGCCGATCCCAAGGCGGCGGTCGCCCCGACGGCCGTGGCTCCGGCGGCGGCTGGCGCCCCCGAGGCGACCTCTTCGACGATGCAGGTCGAGGAGGCGATGCGCGCCTCCGTTCCGGTCGACGCTCCGGCCCAGCCGGTGCAAGCGGCCGCGTTCACGCCGGCGACCTCGACGGTGCCGGCGACGCCGATCGAACCGGCGTACCTCATCTCTCGCGCCTTTGCCGACAACGTCACCGGCGCCCTGCGCTTCGTCGCCAACGGCGAGGAGAGGACGATCTACTTCGCGCGCGGCCGGCCGATCGTCGCCACCTCCAACGTGCAGTCGGAGCGCATCGGCCAGATCCTGATCCGCAAGGGGAAGCTGACCGAGAAGGAGCTGGAGAAGGCGCTCGCCAACTCCAAGAAGCGGAACATGCGCCTGGTGCAGGTGCTGGTGGAGATGGGGGTCCTCACCCACGCCGAGCACGAGGCCGAGCTCGCCGCGCAGTATACCGACCGGATCTTGAGCCTGTTCGCCTGGCGCGAGGCGTCGATCGAATTCCACCCGACGCCGCCACCCGCGGAGTTGGTGAAGGTGCAGATGGCCCCCGAGAAGCTGGTGATCGAAGGTCTGCGCCGGCACTACGACGTGGCGCGCCTCGAAGCCGCGCTGTGGGATCCCAACCGCGTCCCCCACGCCGCCCCCGACATCGAAGCGCGGCTTCCGCTGCTCGAGCTCGACCCGCTCGAGTCGGCGGCGCTGATCATGGTCGACGGCGAGCGCTCGCTGGCGGACGTCTGCAATCTGGCCCCCTCGCGTCTGGAGTGCCTGCGGGCGCTGTACGGCTGCCTCTGCCTCGGTCTGCTCGTCTGATATAAGGGCGTGACGATGACCGAGCCGCAGGACCCGCCGGAGATCCGCCTCCAGAAGCCGCTCGCGGTCGACCGCGAGAGCAAGCGCGGGCCGTCGCTCGCCCTGTCGACCGTCTTCGCGGTGGGGATGACGATGCTCGTCGTTCCGCTCGCCGGGTTCATCCTCTCGATCGCGATCGGCTGGCAGACCGGGCTCGACCTGTCGACCAAGGGCTTGAAGCTGGGGCTCTGCCTCGTCGGCGCCCTGCTCGCCTACGGCTTCGCCGTGGGCGTCTACCACACGATCCTCGCGATGACCGGACTCGACCGCCGGCGCTAGGCGGTCGATTCGGCCGCGCGGTCGCGGCGCCACCCCCGCACCAGCCATCCGAGGGTGGCGGCGAGCGACAACCACCCGATCCAGTCGCCGAACAGCCCGTAGATCGTGCGGCCGCCCTTCAGCAGCGGGAGGGACCCGACGAGTGTCTCCTCGGTCCACTGGCCCGTGGCGGCCACCACCCGGCCCACCGGATCGACGAGCGCGCTGATACCGGTGTTGGTCGACCGCACCAGCGAGCGTCGGTGCTCGACGGCGCGGAACTGGGCCAGCGCGAGGTGGATCGTCGGCTCGTTGGAGGTCTTTCCGTACCACGAATCGTTTGTGACGTTCACCAGGAGGTCGGGGTCGGTGGCGCGAACCACATCGCGGGTGAAGGCGGGGAGGATGTCTTCGTAACAGACGAGCGTCCCGATGCGGAGCCCGTCGAGCGCGATCGGGAGCGGGCGTTCCCCCGGGGTCAGGCGGCCGATCGCCGGGATCCAGTCGTAGAGCGCCGGAAAGATCGAGCCGAACGGGAGGTACTCGCCGAATGGGACCATGTGGATCTTGTGCGACGCCCCCGCGAGCCGCCCTTCGCGATCGACTCCGAGCGCCGAGTTGCGGCCGAGGCCGTGGCGGTCCTCGGTGACCGCGCCGAAGACGATCGGCGCCTTCATCGGACCGATCGCGCGCCAGGCGTCCTCGAGCTCCAGCGGATAGGTATAGGGATAGGACGACTCCGGCCACACCACCAGGTCGACGCCGGCGTCTTCCAGGCGTCGCGTCATCCGTTGGTGGATGCGCAACCCCTCCTCGCCGATTCCGCGCTTGTCGATCCCACCGATGTTCGACTGCACCAGGCCGATCTTCAGGGGGCGGGCGTCGGCCGACAGGCGATCGATCATCGCCATTCGCACGGCGCCGAATCCGATCCAGGCCGCCAGCGCCAGCCCGGCGATCACCGCGACCGGACGTCCTCCGTCGGAGGGGAGTCCCCGACGGATGCGGCTCCAGGACCACGCCGCGCCGACGGTGAGCATCGACAGGAAGCTGCACCCCAGGACCCCGGTGATCTCCGCCCCCTGCATCAGCAGCGGCAGGCCGCGGAAGGCGGCACCGAGGTAGGCGGGGAAGACCGACCACCAGACGAATTCGATCGTGGTGAAGACGACGGCCGGCACCCACCAGCGCGGCTCGCTCGCGTATGGATCGTCGGCTTCGGGATCGGAGGCGATCCAGCGCAGGATCGCGGCGAACACCCCCCACGCCAACCCGTTCCACGCGCAGTGCAGGAGCATCGCCAGGATCGCCACCGGCAGCGGAAGCCCGCCGAACTCCTGCACGGTGATGGTGAGCCAGTGGAAGCCGCCGACGTTGGCGACGAAGCCCGCGAGCGTCCCGAGCGCGAGCGCCCGCTTCGGCTCGGTCCCCTCGAGGGCCACCAGGAGCGGCGCGAGCGAGATCCAGACGAGCGGATGCCAGCCGACCCCGGGGAAGGCGAGGATCGCGAGCAGACCGCCGAGCGCGGCCAGCCCCCACGGGAGCAGCCACCGGTAGCCGCGCGCCGTCGCCGGCGGACGGCTTCGGCGGCGGCGGCGCTTGCGGCGTTGGCGTCGACTCTCGGCCACGGGCGTCGGCGACGATACCATCGAAGGGGGCGGAGCCGAACCCACCGCCGAAATTTTGGCGAGGGTTTTCGGGTATTTACCCGACCCAACGTCCGCGCCCTTCGCTTGACCGTCGCCGTTCCCCGGCTACACTACCGGTTCCTTCTCCAAGGAGAACGCCTCCATGAGCATCCTCGGGCGCAAGGCGCTGCCCGTTCTGAACGAACTGCACAAGCGGTCGGACGCCGACTTCGCCGGGAACGCGATCCCGATGCCTCCGGGCGAGCAGGCCGGCGGATTCGTGCTGACGCGTCTCGACTGGGCGCTCGATTGGGGGCGCGCCAATTCGCTCTGGTACCTGCTGTTCGGCCTGGCCTGTTGCGCGATCGAGATGATGCAGACCGGCGGCCCGCGCGCCGACCTCGACCGCTTCGGGTCGGTCTTCCGGGCGACGCCCCGCCAGGCCGACTTGATGATCGTCTCGGGCACCGTCACGCTGAAGATGGCCCACCGGGTGCGGCTCCTCTACGAGCAGATGCCCGATCCGAAGTACGTCATCTCGATGGGCTCCTGCTCCAACTGCGGGGGGCTCTTCCAGCTCGGCTACTCGACGCTGAAGGGGGTCGACAAGGTGGTGCCGGTCGACGTCTACATCCCCGGCTGCCCACCGCGCCCGGAGGCGCTCACCGAAGGGATCCTGCAGCTGCAGAAGATGATCAAGAACGAGCGCTACCTCTCCAAGCGCCGGTACAGCAACCGGTCGGCGACCGTCTAGGACGCGTCGCGATCCTTCGGCGATGGCGATCCTCCGCATCCATACGATCCCCGGCGACGAGGCGTTCCTGCGTCGCGTCGCCGAGCCGGTGACCGACTTCGGTCCGGCGCTCCAGAGGCTCGCCGCCGACATGTCGGAGACGCTGCCGACGCTCGGCGGAATCGGGCTCGCCGCGCCGCAGGTCGGGGTCTCGACGCGGCTGGTGCGGATCGACCTCCACGATCCGGAGGACCCGGACAGCCCGACGCCGTTCTTCCTGGCGAACCCGCGCATCGTCGCGGCGGAGGGGAGCGCGTCGCTCGCCGAAGGATGCCTGTCGGCCCCCGGCGTGCGCGTCGAGGTGCCGCGGAGCGCGAAGATCGAGGTCGACGCGCAGGACCTCGGCGGCGCCGCGGTGCGGCTCTCCGCCGAGGGCCTGATGGCGATCGTGATCCAGCACGAGCTGGATCACCTCGACGGCCGCCTCGTCGTCGACTGGATCGCGAAGGGCTGCCCCTGGTGGAAGGAGGGCGAGGAGCCCGCCGAGAAAGGGACGCTCGAGTGATCGGCGTCAAATCGGTCCCGCGCCCCGATCTCACGCTCGTCGAGCGTGCCTACGTGGTCGAGGTGGCGAAGGGCCTGTGGATCACGCTCCGCCACCTGGTCCGCAACTTCGTCCGCTCGACGATCCTCGGGCGGCGCGAACTGATCACCCGCCACTACCCCGAAGAGCCGCTGATCCTCCCGCCGGGCTACCGCGGAGAGCACCGGCTCATGCTCCGCGAGGACGGCCGGATCCGGTGCACCGCCTGCATGCTCTGCTCCACCGCCTGCCCGGCGCGCTGCATCCGGATCGTCGCCAACGAGGACCCCGATCCCAACGTCGAGAAGTTCCCGGCCGCCTACTCGATCGACCTCCTCCGCTGCGTCTTCTGCGGCTACTGCGTCGAAGCCTGCCCCTGCGATGCCATCCGCATGGACACCGGCAAGTTCGAGAACGCCACCTACACCCGCGAAGGGGCGGTGGTCGACCTCGTCTACCTGGCCCGCAACCACCACGGGAAGAGCCCCATCTCCGAAGGCATTTACTAGATTGGGGGGCCCGTGCGCGCGGTGCTTCGCACCGTGCTCCGATGCCCCCCAACCCCCCGCGCCTTGGTCGGCCGTCGGCCTCCCGCGGCGCCTTGCGCCTGCGGTCTGCCGTGCCCGGGGTTAGATCCCCTCGAGCTGGTAGCTCGCGGGGAGCTCGACCTCGAAGCCGAAGTGGAGCTTCTTCGATTCGCCGGGCTTCAGGTCGACGTTCCAGCGGACGAACCCGTCGTCGTCGCGCGAGGTCGGCTTGGTCGTCCCCTCCTTGAGATCGACCCGGATCTCCTTCCGCTGGGAGACGGGCAGGTTTTCGACGACGGTGACGGTGCGGGGGGCGTCCTTGAAGTTGGACAGCTCGATCTCGTAGGCCTGGGTGACGACCTTGGTCGTCCCCAGGAGCTTCGGGGCGCGGGTCGATTTTTCGTCCACGACGCGCCGGACGCGGAGCTCCTCGTCGGGACCGAGAGAGACGGTGATCTTCTCCTGCGGGGCGACGTAGTCGAGAGAGGCGCTGCCGACGTAGCCGGAGGCGCGGAAGACGTCGACCTGGCCGGCGAGGAGCGGGAAGCCGGTGGTGTTGGTGGCGGTTACCTTCAGGAAGACGAACGGGGCGACCTTGGGGATCGTCTCGTAGCTGACGGCGGCGTCGAGGCGGCTGGCGGTGATCTCGACCTTGTGTGGGCGGCGGTCGGCGGGGAGCGACTCCTTCCCCTGGATGACGAAGACCATCGACGTGCCGTGGTCGTCGACGGTGGCGCGTCCGCCGGCGGGACCGGACGCGCCGCCGGCGCCGGCCTCGAGCTTTTTCGCCGCCTCCTTGCCGTAGGAGACGATCGTCACCGGTTGCTTCTCGCGGCGATAGCCGGTGAGGAAGAGCGAGGTGAGGGTCGGGATCTGCGCGCTCTCGGTCGGCCGGGCGGTGGAGAGGGTGAGGGCGATGTCGTTCCAGTCCTCGCCGGTCCCCTGCCAGACGGTGCCGTAATAGACGAGCTGCATCGTCGAGCCCCGGCCGTCGTGGCGGACGTCGTACGCCGGTCCCCAGCCGGCGTCGCGGACGCGGTACTCGAGCGTCACCTCGACCTCTCCCGCCCGGTCGGTCTCGACCTCCATCTCCACCTGGCGGCGTAGCTGCTCGCTTGGGCTTGCGAGCTGCTGGAGTGACGCCTGCGCGGCGCGGAGCGCGGCGTTCTTCCCCTCCAGCGCGAGGCGCGCGGCGCGCTCGGCCTTGGCGATCGACTCCTGCTCGGCGGTCGTGAACGTCAGGGCCGGATTCCACTTCGGCGAGACGTTTCCGCGGTCCGCGGCGGCGTTGGCAATCGCCTCGCGCGCGTGGCCGCGGTACTGCTCGAGAATCTGCCGGGAGAGCTGCAGCGTGGCGAACTCGTCGTTCAAGCCCTGGATCTCCCACTGCAGGCGCTCCACCTCGGCACGCAGCTTCGCTTCGGTTTCGCGCGTCGATTCGAGCGCCCCCTGCCAGTCGGCCGCGAGCCCCGTCACCTTGCCGGACGAAACCTTTCCTTTGAGCGACGCCTCGTCGAGCCCGGCGGTCAGCCCCTCGAAGAGGACGGTCGACCGGCCGGCGGGAAGCGCGACGCGGCCGCGGCGCGCGACGGTGGCGCCGTCGGGATAGACGTTGACCGACTGGATCGCGGCCCGGACGGTGGTCCGCGGCGGAGCGTCGTCGGCCGCGGCGGTGGAGGCGGAGAGGCTCAGCAGCGCGACGGCGGCGAAGCGGCTCATCGGTTCCCCCGCTGTTCGGACATCTCGAAGTCGCGCGGCCGTTCGACGGCGTATTTGTGCCGGAGATCGACCTTGCCCCCGCCGGGGACGATGAATCGCCACGCGAGCAGCCCCGCGCTCTTGTCGCTTCCCTCCTTGTCGGGCAGCGGATCGGGGGTGCTGCCCAACGTCTCGATCGAGATTTCGTCCTTCTGCCAGGTGAGGGGGAACTGCTCGCGGACGAGCACCTCGATCGTCCGCTTCTTGAAGGAGCGGAGGTCGACGCGCACCGAATAGACGGTGCGGTCCTTCTTCCCGAGGATCCCCTTGGCCTCCGCCGTCTGCTCCACGCGTCGCTCGACCTTCACGTCCTCGTCGGCGCCGAGCGAGAGCGCGAGCTCGCCGCGTGGAGCGACGGTGTCGACGAAGGCGCGGCCGACGAACTCCTCGTCGAGGAAGATCAGCGTCTCGCCGGCAAGGAACGGTTGGCGGCCGTCGTTCTGGATCGTGGCCCGGAGGTACGCCTTGTTCGAGAGCGGGGCGACCACCTCGTAGAGCAGCTTGGCGGGAAAGGCGGCGACGCCGACCTTCACCTTGCGCTCGCGGCCGTCGGAGAGGACGGTCTGGCGCCGGTCGGTGTCGAAGACGAAGTCGAAGCCACCGGCGGCCCGGTGTGGGCTCGGGCAGAAGATCCGGTCGCCGGTCCACGACAGCCCGTCGGCATCGCGGTTGGCGAAGACGAATCGACGGCCGGGTGGGAGCGACCAGACGCCGGTCGAGACGGCGCGGATCGTTGCGGGCGGGGGCGGGGCCGGTTTGGCGCCGGCCGCGGCGCCACTCACGCCGCCGGTCACGCCGTAGCCGCCCGATCCCGCGATGCCGCCGAAACCACTCTGGGCGATTCCGCCGGCGCCCGGCCCGCCATCCCAGTCGTCGTAGGAGGCCTCCATGTCGGGCATCGCCATCGCCTCTTCGGCTTCGTCCTCGTCGGCCTCCGCGGCCTGCGGGCGGCCTCCGCCCCATCGCTGCGATTGCTTGGAGGGCGGGGCCGCCGGCATCGGCACGGCGGCAGCCTCCGGTGCGGCGGGAGCCATCGACGCCACGGCGCGGCGCTCCGAACGGGGGGCGGCGGACTTCGATTCGGCGAGCCCGCCGTCCATCCGGCCCGTGCCCCCTTGGGCGGTGGCGACGCGGTACTGCTGCTCGTCCCCCAGCCGCCACGCGAGCAGCGTCGGCAGGTCGGCCCCTTCGGCGGGGGAGGCGGTCGAGAACTGGACGCGGGCCTCCTTCCAGTCTTCGCCCGTCTCCTGGCGGACGACGGCGTGCGTCGTCACCTCGACGTGGCCTTGCGAGGTCAGCACCCGGACGTCGTAGGCGGGGCGCCAGAACGGGCCGGAAAGGGTGTAGGTCACCTCGAGCTCGGCCGTCTCGGCGCGCTCGCCGGCGATCTCCACCACCACCTGCTTGACCGCCTCGGTCTCGTAGGAGCGGACCTTGGCGATCTCGGCCTCCACCGCCGCGACCTCCTTGGCGAGCTTCAGCAGTTCGACCTGCGTCGCGCGCGACCGGGAGCGGACGGCGCGGAACGAGTCGCGCGCGAAGTCGAGCGTCGATCGCCACACCGCCGGTTCGAGCGTCACCGGGAGCGGGCGCCCGCGCTCGTCGACCTTCGGCTTCACCGAGAGCTGCCGGAGGAAGGTCTCCTCGGCGTTGATCGCGGCCATGGCGTCGTCGAGCTCCTTCTGCCGCGCCTTGAGCTGGTCGCGCTTGGCGAGGAGCGCCTCCGCCTCCTTCTTGGTGGCGCGCTTGCCGTACGACGGCTCGACTTCGATCGAGAGGATGCGGGCGGTCGTCCGCCCCGCGAGCGCCGCCGAGACCGATCCGTCGTCGAGCTGCACCGGCAGGCCGCCGACGACGATCCTCTGCCTCCCGTCCTTCACCGCGACCTGCGACGTGCGCGTCACGCGCGCGCGGTCGGAGTAGACGGTCACCCGGTCGACCTTCGACTCCACCACCGTCCCCGACGGGGGGACCGGATCGGCGGCCGTGGCGAGCGACTCTACGGTTCCGACAACCGCCACCAGCGCCACGAAGGTACGCCTCATCGTTCGTGAACGGTAAACGTTTCTCATCAAAGCCTCCGGTGGCATCACTCGACGGACAACGCTACCGCCGAATGGGTTCCCGTGTCCCTACGTTCGCGTCCGCGGTGGCGGCGGGAGCGCGTCAGGCCGGCACGCGTGCGGGCCGGTGGATCCGTACCTCGATCGTCTGTACCGGGAACTCCACCGGCGGGGCGAGCTTTCGCACGGAGACGGTGACCGCGGCACCCGCGCAGACCTCCTGAATCTCGCGTGCGACGTGGCCCGCCAGCGCCTCGAGCAGGTGATAGCGCGCCGTCGTCCCCACGCGCACCACCCGGGCGCCGATCTCGCGGTAGTCGACGGTGTCGGCGAGGCGATCGCTGGCGGCGCTGGCGGCGAGCGAGAGCTCGAGCGTGACGTCGACCGAGAAACGCTGGTGACGGACGCGCTCCTCCTCCGTGGCGCCGTGCACGCCGACGAACTCGATCCCCTTGAGGACGATCGCGTCGGTCACGCCAGCGCCTCCAGGAACGAACGCTGTCCGCGCGGCGTGGCGAGCGCTCCGCGGAAGCTGCGGGTGACGGTGCGCGCGCCGCGGCGCTTCGCACCGCGCATCGTGACGCATCCCTGCTCGGCCTCGAGCACGCACGCCGCGCCGCGGCTGCCGAGGTGCCGCGTCAGGCTTTCGACGATCCGCTCCCCGATCTCCTCCTGCAGGATCAGGCGGTGGGCGAAGGCGTCGACGAGCTGCACCAGCGTGCCGAAGCCGACCACGCCGCGGGCCGGCAGGTAGCCGACGTGCGCAATGCCGCGATACGGAATGAGGTGGTGCGGACACATCGAGTGAAAGTCGATCGACCGCACCACCACCAGATCGCGCGACGTCGCGGGGTGGAGCTCGGAGAGGATCGCCGCCGGGTCGGCGAGATAGCCGTCGAGGAAGTCCTCCATCCAGGCCTCCGCCACGCGCCGCGGCGTCTCGCGCAGTTCGGTGTCGCGCGGGTCGAGGCCGGCGGCGGCGAGGAAGTCGCGGATCGCCCGCGCCATGGCCGCCGGGTCGGCCGCGTTCCGCGGCCTCCGCGCCTCCGCGGTGGGCGCTCGCCGCGCCATCACGCCGCCGATTCGGCTTGCCGCCGCCACCAGGCCTGGCCCGACTCGGGGAGGGTGTAGATCGGGTCGTAGTACTCGTAGCGGCGCGTCAGCGCGTCGGGATCGTCGAGCTCGATGCCGGTCCGGTAGTTCTTGGTCCAGTGGCTGATCCCCTTCTCGCGATCGTATTCGGCGACCTGGTGGACCCATCGCTTCCCGACGAACGGCACGTCGCAGACGATCCGCGGCGTCGCGAAACCGGGAAGGTAACCCATGATGTCGTGCTGCAGCGCCTGGGCCTCGGCGACCGACAGACGCCAGTGCTCGGAGCTCGGGATCATGTCGCACATGTAGAAGTAGTAGGGGAGGATCTTGGCCTGGTCCTGCAGCATGAAGCACAGGTCGAGCAGCTCCTTCGCCGTCCCGTTTACGCCGCGCAGCAGAACCCCCTGGTTGCGCACGTCGCGGAACCCGAGTTCCAGGATCCGCCGCGCGGCGTCGCCGACCAGCGGCGTCACCTGGTTGGCGTGGTTCACGTGCGTGTGCAGGGCGATCTCGACGCCGTTCTTCTGCCCCTTCTTCACCATCCGCTCGAACGCCTCCAGCACCTCGGTCTGGAGGAAGTGTTGCGGGATCCCCATCAGTCCCTTGCTCGCCAGGCGGATGTCCTTGATGTTGGGGATGTCCATCAGCGCCACCACGAACGCCTCGAGCTGCGGCACCGGCACGTTGGCGATGTCGCCGCCGGAGACGACGACGTCGCGTACCGACGGCGTCTTGCGGAGGTAGTCGAGGATCGCCTGGTGGCGGTCCTTGGGCGCTCCCGCGAGCTTGAGCTTGGTCACCTGCGGGACGTTGTTCCCAACCAGGTCCATGCGGGTGCAGTGACCGCAGTATTGCGGGCAGGTGGCGAGCAACTCGGCGAGAACCTTGGTCGGGTAGCGGTGGGTGAGCCCCTCGACCGCCCACATGTCGTGCTCGTGAAGGCTGTCGCGCGTCGCCTTCGGATGACTCGGCCAGTCGGTGCGGCGGTCGCGAAAGGCCGGGAGCATGTAGCGTCGGAGCGGGTCGTTCCAGAGGTCCCGCTCGTCCATGGTGTTGATCATCTGCGGCGTGATCAGCAGCGACATCGTCGCCCGTTCCCGCTGGTCGCGCTCGATCTCGGCGGCGAGCTCGTCGGGAAGGAAGGCCCCGAGCGCCTCCTTGAGCTCCGCCAGGTCCTTCACCGAATTCTGTCGTTGCCAGCGCCCGCTCTCCCAGTCCTTCTTCGAGACGCCGCGGTAGCCGGGAAGCCGCGTCCAGTCCGGCTCCCGGAAGGGACGGTCGAGGGGGTATTTGAACGGTTGCGCGGCGGGACCGGCCTTCGGTTGCATCGGCCGACTATACCGGCGTCACTCGTTCAGA
>CAYJRR010000043.1:0-33765 GCA_964372275.1 uncultured bacterium | reverse complement strand
TCAAGTTCCAATGGAGCGGTGCGCGCGAAGGCGATTCTGCAAACCTGGCGTAAGGTGGAGCGGTCGGCAATGTCCGAAGATCGGACTCGACGGCGTTGTCAGAGCGTGGGGAGCTCGCGCGGCTTTCGCCGGAGCGGAAACGCGGCTTCGAGGCGGACGAGGTCGTCGGCGGTGAGGCGGAGGTCGCCGGAGGCGGCGTTGTCGGCGACGTGGGCGGGGTCGGACGACTTGGGGATCGCGAAGACGAGAGGGTTCCGGATCAGGAAACGGAGCGCCACCTGGCGCGGGGTGGCGTGGCGGGCGTCGGCGATGGCGCGGAGGGTGCGGCCGGCGGGGGTGTCGGGACGCGGGAAGCGGCCGGAGCCGAAGGGGCTGTAGGCGACGACGGGGATCCGCCGCGTCTCGCACCAGGGCAGGACGGCGTGCTCGATGGCGCGCTCGCCCAGGTGATAGAGGACCTGGTTGCAGGCGATGCGTCCGGGGCCGGCGATCCGTTCCGCGGCCTCGAGATCGGGGAGGTCGAAGTTGCTCACCCCCCAGCGGACGATCTTGCCGTCGGCGACCAGACGTTCGAAGGCGGCGATCGTCCCCTCCAGCGGATGTTCGCCCGGCCAGTGCAGCAGGTAGAGGTCGAGCCGGTCGGTGCGGAGCCGGCGCAGGCTCCCTTCGCAGGCGCGGATCGTCCCCTCGGCGCTCGCGTTGTGGGGGAGCACCTTCGAGACCAGGAACAGCTCGTCGCGGCGGTGGCCGATCGCCTCCGCGACGATCTCCTCGACCCGGCCATCGCCGTAGAGCTCGGCGGTGTCGACGTGGGTCATCCCCCGATCGAGGCCCCGACGCAGTGACTCTACGCAGGCGCGTCGGTCGTCGCCCTCCATCTGCCAGGTGCCCTGTCCGATCACCGGGACCGGGAGACCCCACGCGCCGAAGGGCCGACGTTCCATTGACTATTTGTTTAGTTTGTTGAGCAGATCGCCGAACAGCGCGCCGAGCGAGGTGTCGGGCCCCTTCTGCTTCGGGAGCCGCTCGCGGGGGCCGCGCTCCGGACCCATGATGCCGCGGTTGTCGACCGGCGCCGCGGTCTTGCCGTGGGTTCCGACCTTCCGGGGGGCCGGCCGCCGGTCGGGCCGTGGACCTTTGGACTCGCCGCCCGGGTGCGGGCCGCGGCGGTCTCGATCGGGTCGCCCGGGTCCCCCCACGTGGGGGCCACGCGCGGGGGCTCCGGCATCGGACGAGGCGCCGCGGGAGGCGCCGGCGTCGGCCGATGCTCCGGACTCTCCCGATCGCGGACCGCCGGGGCGCGGGCCGCCCCGTCCTCGGTCGCGCCGCGGTCCACGTCCGCCCTCGGGCCTGCCGCCGGCTGTGGGCCCGCCGCCGGCGTCGGGTCTCCCGACAGCACCGGACCTGGCTCCGACTCCGGACCGGCGGCCGTCGGGGCCCCGAGCGGCCGCTCCCGAATCGCCGGCGCGCTCGCCGTCGCGTCGAGGCGGGCGGGCCCGCGCCGGCTCCGGCGGGGCCGGCGTCGCCGCCTTGATCGAGAGCGAGATCCGGCGGCGGTCGGGCTCCACGGCGAGGACCTTGACCTTCACCCGCTCGCCGACGCGCACCGCCTCGACCGGATCGCGCACGTAGAGGTGCGACAGCTCCGAGACGTGGACCAGGCCGTCCTGGTGCACGCCGACGTCGACGAAGGCGCCGAAGGCGGTGACGTTGGTGACCACGCCCTCGAGCATCATCCCGACCGCCAGGTCGCGGACGCTGCGGACGTCCGAGCGGAAGTGGACGCCGGTGAACTCCGCCCGAGGATCGCGCCCCGGCTTCTTGAGCTCCTCGAGGATGTCGCGCAGCGAGAGCTCGCCCAGCGAGACGTCCGACGCCGCGCTCGCGCCGACCGGCGCGGTCTCGCCGGCGGGCTCGGTGCCGCCCGGGGAGGACGGCGCGCCGGGGGCAGGCTCGGCTTCCCCTCCTGGAGTGGCGGTCGCGGCGGTGGCATACGCGCGCCAGTCGATCTTCTCGACCAGTTCGGGCTTGCCGACGAGCTGCCGGGGGGTGACGCCGAGATCGGCGGCCATCCGTTCGACCACCGCGTACGACTCCGGGTGCACGGCCGAGTTGTCGAGCGGGTTCTCCGCCCCCGGCACGCGCAGGAATCCGGCCGCCTGCTCGAACGCCTTGGCCCCGAATCCCGGAACCTCCTTGATCGCCTCGCGTGAGGCGAACCGTCCGCGCGCCTCCCGGTGCTTCACGATCTTGCGGGAGAGCGACGGACCGATGCCGGCGACGTAGGAAAGGAGCGGCGCGCTCGCGGTGTTCACGTCGACCCCGACGAGGTTGACGCAGCTCTCCACCACGTCCGACAACGTGCGCTTGAGGCGCCCCTGGTGGACGTCGTGTTGGTACTGCCCGACGCCGATCGAGCGCGGGTCGATCTTCACCAGCTCCGCGAGCGGATCCTGCAGGCGGCGCCCGATCGAGATCGCCCCGCGGACCGTCACGTCGAGGTTCGGGAACTCCTCGCGCGCCAGCTCGCTCGCCGAGTAGACCGAGGCCCCCGACTCGTTGACCATCACCTTCAGGACCTTCCGCCCGGACGCATCGACCCACTCGCGCAGGAAGTCGTCGACGAACGTCTCGGTCTCGCGCCCCGCCGTTCCGTTGCCGATGGCGATCGCCGCCACTTCGTGCTTCTGCACCAACGCCGCGAGGATCACCTTGGCTTCCGTGACCTTCGCCGCCCGCCGCTCCGCCGCCTCTTTCGCCCGGCCATCGGAAACGGCGAAGGCATCGGTTGCGGCATCGGACCCGGAACCGGTTTCGGAGTCGGATACGGATTCGGTAGCGGATTCGGATACGGTAACGGATTCGGATACGGCTACCGATTCGGCTACGGCTTCGGCCTCGGCCCCGGCCCCGGCCCCGGCCCCGGATTCGGCTTCGGTCGCGACCCCCGTCCCGGCCGCGGTCTCCGCCGCGCCCCTCTCCGCCTTCCCCTCGCGCTTCTCTTTCTTCTCCCTCCTTCGCGCCTCCCCCTTCGTCTCCTTCCCCTTTTCCTCCCGCGCGAACGGAAAGATCGCCACGTGCTCCAGCACCTTCCCGGTGCCGTCGATCACCGCCACCTTCACCCCGGTCCGGAAGCCGGGGTCGAGGCCGATCACCGTCTTGGCCCCGAGCGGGGACGCGAGGAGCAGGTTGCGGAGGTTGATCGCAAAGACGTCGATCGCCTCGTCGTCGGCGCGCTCCTTCAGCTCCTCCCGCACTTCGCTCTCGATCGACGGCGCGATCAGGCGCGCGTAGGCGTCGGCGATCGCTTTCTTCAGCTCTGCGGCGAACGGTGAGCCGGCGGCGTCGCGAAGCAGGGCGGCCTCGATCCGTTCGACGATCCGCCCGGCGGGCGCCTCGACCGCCACCCGCAGGTAGTCCTCCTTCTCGCCGCGCCGGATGGCGAGGTAGCGGTGCGACGGGATCCCCTTCAGCGGCTCCTTGTGGTCGTAGTAGTGGGAGAACTTGCTCTTCTCGCCGGCCTTCTCCTCGGTCACCTTGCAGACCAACCGCCCCTCCGCCAGGGTCCGCTTCCGCGCCGCCGCCCGGTTCGCGGCGTCCTCGGCGATCCGCTCCGCCAGGATGTCGCGCGCCCCCGCCAACGCCTGCTCGGGCGCGTGGACCTCCTTTGACGGATCGACGAACGCCGCCGCGATCTCCGTCAGTGGCCGGTCGGCCGGTCCCAATCCTGCGATTCGGTCGGCCAGCGGCTCGAGCCCGCGCTCCCGGGCGATGCTGGCGCGGGTATGGCGCTTCGGTTTGAAGGGAAGGTAGAGGTCCTCGACCTCGGTCTTGGTGCGCGCACGTTCGATCCGGGCCTTCAAGTCCGGATCGAGTTTCCCCTGCTCCTCGATCGAGGCGAGGACCGCCGCCTTCCGCTTCTCCAACTCCGCGAGGTATTCGCTCCGCACCTGGATGGCGCGGATCTGCACCTCGTCTAAGCCCCCGGTCCGCTCCTTCCGATAGCGGGCGATGAAGGGAACGGTGCCACCTTCTCCGAGTAGGTCGAGGACCGCCCGGACGGCATGGGGTGGAAGGCTCAGTTCGGTCGCGAGGACCTGGGAGGGATCGATCATTTCGAAGGCTGGTGTCCGGGCGCGTCGTCGCTAGAATCCGCCCCTTCCAGGCGGCGGCTATCGATAGCACAACCGAATTTCCCCGTGGAGGCATGAAGTGAGCACCCAGAGCGGCGCGCGCAGCATACGGCTGGCAGATCGGATCCGCAGCCTCCCGCCCTACCTCTTCGCCGAGATCGACCAGATCAAGCGGGCGGAGAGGGCCAAGGGGGTCGACCTGATCGACCTGGGGATCGGCGATCCGGACATCCCCACCCCCGAGCCGATCGTCGCGGCCATGGCCAAGGCCGTGCGGCACGCGCCGTATCACCGATATCCTTCGTACGAAGGGATGCGGACCTTCCGGGTGGCGGCGGCGGAGTGGTACGGCCGGCGGTTCGGGGTGACGGTCGACCCGGACACCGAGGTGGTGGCGTTGATCGGCTCCAAGGAGGGGATCGCCCACTTCCCGTTGGCCTTCACCAACCCCGGAGACGTCAATCTGTGCACCAACCCCGGCTACCCGGTCTACGCCACGGCGACGATCTTCGCGGGGGGGGAGCCGCACCTCGTTCCGCTCCGGCGCGAGAACGGATTCCTGCCGGAGTTGGAGGCGATCCCGGCCGAGGCGCGGTCACGGGCGCGGATGCTTTTTTTCAACTATCCGAACAACCCGACCGCGGCGACGGCGGGGCCGTCCTTCTTCGAGGACGTGGCGCGGTTCTGCGCGAAGCACGGGATCATCGCCGCCCACGACAACGCCTACTCCGAGATCTTCTTCGACGAGACGAAGCGGCCGACGTCGTACCTCCAGGTCGACGGCGCCAAGGAGTGGGGGATCGAGTTCCACTCCCTCTCCAAGACCTACAACATGACCGGCTGGCGGATCGGTTTCGCCGTGGGAAACCGCGAACTGGTGGCCGGACTGGGAAAGGTGAAGTCCAACGTCGACTCCGGCGCCTTCGAGGCGATCAAGGAGGCGTCGTTCACCGCGTACGGTCTCGGCGACGACCTCCTGAAGCCGCTGCGCGAGACCTGGAAGGAACGTCACCGGACCTGCATCGAGGGGCTCCGATCCGCCGGATACGACCCGTTCGTCTCGGACGCCGCCTTCTACGTCTGGGTCCCGACGCCGAAGGGGATCGGCTCGAAGGAGTTCTGCAAGAAGGTGCTGCTGTCGACCGGCGTGGTGGTGACCCCCGGCGTCGGCTTCGGTGAGCACGGAGAGGGCTACTTCCGCATCGCGTTGACGCAGCCCGAGCCGCGCATCCGCGAAGCCTTGGATCGCCTGCGCCGCATGTGATCGATGTCGCCTACATCGGCGCCGGCAGCAACCTCGCGGGCCCTCTGGGCGACCGCCGCGCCTATCTCGCCGCCGCCCGCGCCGCGCTTCACGATCCGCCGCGCGTGGAGGTCACGCGTGTCTCGTCGACGATCGAGACTCCGGCGGTCGGCGGACCGCCGGGACAGGGGCCGTTCCTCAACGAGGTGTGGGAGGTCCGAACCGACGTTTCGCCGCGCGACCTGCTCGATCGGTTGATGACGGTGGAGCGTTCGCTCGGTCGCGTTCGCCGCGAGCGGTGGGGGCCGCGCACGATCGATCTCGACCTGTTGTTCCACGGTGGAGCGGTCCTCGACGAGTCCGGGCTCACGGTCCCGCATCCCGAGGCGCACCGGCGAGATTTCGTCCTGCGGCCGATGACGGAACTGGCACCGATGTACGTCCATCCGCGACTCGGACGGACGATGCGTGAGCTGTTTGTTTCCGATCTGCGGTGAGTCCGTCCCGCGTCGCGTGGGTGCCGAAAAAATTGCATTTGTAATTTTGCTCACGCAGCTTCTGCCAGGCCGGTGGTAAAAACGGATGCCGCGGCTTTCCCGGCCGCGAGCGAACTCTGGGGGAGGAGAGGGAACGTGACATCTCTGCGCGTGGGTCTCGTCGGGTGTGGTCTTCTGTCGATCGGCATTTCCGTCGGGTGCGGTAGTGCGGGGGAGGAGCCAGACGTCGGCCTGAGGAGATCGGCGCTCGTCAACCTGACCGTGATCGCCGTTTCGGTGGATACGGCCATGGAGGGGACCTCGATCAGCCTCACCGGAGGGGATGCGACCGTAGTTGCCGAAAACATCAGCCACGTCGAGGTTCGGTGGGGAGAGATCAACCCCTCAACCGGAACCCAGTTCATCACGGTGGTCTGCGACGCCAGCGGGACTCCGGCTACGTGCGGCGCCCTGAACTCGACGTGCGATGGGCAAGCGCACACCTTCCGGGACAGCCTGGACACCAACGGCGGCACGGCCGGCGACCACACCATCGTCTGCGCAGCCGACGGGGATGGCGGTGGCGGAGCGACGCAGCAGGACACGGTCACGATCAACGAAGTCGGCACGACGGTCGACGCCTCCAACGCCAATCCCAACACCTACGCGGTGGAAGAGGACACGGCGCTCACCACCACCGGCACCTTCACCGATCCGGCGATCGATACGGTTCCGAATCCGGACGTACTCTACGAGAGCTACAACTGCACCTGGGTCTGGGGGGACGGCACGCCGAACACGGTGATCGATCCCTGCACCCCTTCGACGGTGAACACCTCGCACACCTACGTCAACTCGGGGACCTTCTCCGGGGAGCTCCGCGTCGACAACGAGGACAGCGACGGTGGCGGGATCTTCAACAGCGCCTTCGACGTCGTCGTTTCGGACCACGAGCCGTTCATCGGTGAGATTTCGTCAACCCCCACCACCTCCATCGAGCGGCAATCGACCAGCTTCTCGGCGCTCGTCACCGCCTCGGCGCAGGAGCCGGTCGTCTCCTGCTCCTGGGATTGGGGTGACGGCAACTCCGAGAACGAGCCCGACTGCCCCGGCAACGGAACCAACATCACCGTCAGCGCCACCCACACCTACGCCGACGGCGATCCGTCGACCAAGACGATCACCCTGTCGGTGACCGATACCGACGGAACGGTCACCAAGACCAAGATGCAAACGATCAACAACGCGGCGGCGGTGGTGACGGCGCCGACCTCCTCGTCGACGCTCAAGGAAGGGAGCACGATCACCTACAACTCCTCGTTCGTCGATTCCCCCGACGCCGACTGGCTCACCGAGTGGGACTTCAACTACACCGGCGTCTTCACGGCCGACAGCAGCCTCGCCGTCACGACCTCCGGGGCGATCTCGTCGTTCACCGTCTACAACACGCAAGGGACCTACACCGTCGTGGTGCGCGTGACCGACCAGACGGCGGCCGGCATTCCGGGACCCAACTCGATGGTCGGCAGCAACTCGGCGATGTTCGTGATCGCCGACGTCGATCCGACGATCACCGGTCTCACCCACACCGACGGCGGCGCGCCGGCCAACCCCAACGAGGGGTCGACCGTCACCTTCAAGGCGAACATCGCCTCCGGAGCGGCCGACGGGACGTCCGACCCGATCCGGACCACGGACGGTTGCAAGTGGGATCCGGACGGCACCGGGCCGATCGCGGAGCAGAGCTTCAACTTCGGCACCGCGCAATGCGGCGGCTCCGGGGGCGCGTTCAACAGCGTCTTCACATTCGCCTACGACGACAACCGAACCGCGATCAGCGCCAAGTTGACGGTGTTCGACGAGGACAGCAGCGCCTCGGCCACCGACGGCCCCTTCAACGTCCTCAACGTCAGCCCGACGATCACCATCACCGCCGATACCCTCGATCCGTCGAACGAGGGTGCGGACGTGACGGTGACCTACACCGTTTCCGATCCGGCATCCGTCTCGAACGAGATCAAGAAGGTGACGATCAACTGGGGGGACGGGACGGTCGAGACCGTTTGCGATGACGACGGAGGCACCGCTCCGCCTGCCTGTACCGAGGGGGCGGGCCAGACCTTCGGGCCGCACGCCTACGAGGACGACACCGAAGACCTCGACGGTTCGGTCGACCTCTGCGGAGGCGCGAGCTGCACGATCACCATGAGCGTCGACGACAAGGACGGCGGAAGCGGCAGCGACACCGAAGACCACGAGGTGCGCAACGTTCTTCCATTCATTACCGACGTGACGGTCAGCTCGCCGGTGCCGGAAGGCCAGGCGGTCTCGGTCTTCATCGAGGCCGACGACGTCGCCGACCTCGACACCCTCACCTATTCGATCGACTTCATGGGGGATGGCACCTGCTCGGCTGCCGCGGGAGACGTCTGCAACTCGACGCTGCCGGGCGGGAGCTTCGTCTACGGGGACGAAAGCAGCACTCAACCGGGCGGCGACTACTCGATGATCATCACCGTCTGCGACGACGACAACTTGTCGATCGCCGGCGGTTGCGTGAGCCTCGGCAAGGACGCGATCGTCACCGACAATCCGCCCGACATCATCACCCTGGTCAATACCTCGCCCAAGAACGAGGCACAGACCGTCACGGCGTCGATCGAGATCAATACCGTGAAGGGGGACACCTACACCATCAGCTACGACTGGGGGGATGGGACGAGTCCCGACACCGGCTGCGGGCGCTCCTGCACGCATACCTACGCCGACGACGACGCCGACGACACCTACATCCTCACCGTCACCGTGACCGACGATGAAGGGGGGACCGACAACGCGACCAACTCGGTGACGATCCTCAACGTGCCGCCGGTCGGAAGCGCCTCCAACGGCGGACCGGTGAACGAAGGGACGTCGGTCTCGATCTCCGGTGTCCTGGTAACCGACGTCGCCGCCGACACCGCCAGCCTGCGGTGCTTCTACGACTTCGAGAACGACGGCACATTCGGGGCGACGCCGACCGCTGTCGCCGGCGGCACGTGCGCGACCAGCAACACGTTCGCCGACAACGGCGAGAAGACCGTCGCGATCCGGCTCGACGACCAGGACGGCGGGACGACCGTCGTCACCACCACGGTGGTGGTCAACAACGTGGCGCCGAGCTTCGTCGCGCCGACCGGGACCAACTGCAATGCCGTCGCCGACGGAACGGGCGGCGCGTACGACTGCGATCTGGACGCGACCGATCCCGGAAGCGACACGCTGACCTTCACCCTGCTCACCGGCCCGACGGGGATGACGGTCGGCGCCGCGGACGGCGTGATTGCCTGGACCCCGACCGCCGACCAGACGCGGTCGAGTCACACCTTCACCGTCCGCGTTTCCGACGACGACGGGGGGAGCGCCTCGTTCACCCGGACGGTGACCTCCTACCTCGACACCGACGCCGACGGCATGTCGGACCTCTGGGAGGACGCCAACGGCACCGACAAGAGCGACCCGGCAGACTCCAGCGCCGACAGCGACAACGACGGCATGAGCAACATCGAGGAGTTCGCGGCGGGCACCGATCCGTTCACCTTCGACGGCCCGACCCAGGCGGTGGCGCTGTCGCCGGTGGGCGGAACCGAGGTCACCTCCGCCACGCCGACCCTGCGGATCCGGAACGCGACCGACCCGAACGGGAACACCCTGACCTATTCGTTCGAGGTCTACGACAACGCCGCGCTGTCGGGCTCGGCGGTGTACAGTGTCGGCAGCGTGGCGCAGGGAACGATTGCCCTTACCGGAGGAGGGACGGCCACCGATCACACCACGGGCGCTCTTCCCGACAACAAGCGCTTCTACTGGCGGGCGCGCGCGCACGACGGCGAGGCGTTCGGTGCGTTCACCGAGGTCGGCACGTTCTTCGTCAACGTGGCGAACGACGCGCCGTCCTCGCCGACGCTCTCGGCGCCGTCGACCGGTTCGGAGGTGGCGTCGCTCTTCCCGATGCTTCAGGTCGGGAATTCGACCGACCTCGACCTGGACGTGCTCACCTACAAGTTCGAGGTCGCGACGACGACCGCCTTCGGCGTCGCCATCGTCACCAGCGCGCTGACGGTGGCGGAAGGGGGCGGAGGCATGACCTCCTGGACGGTGGCGGAGGCGCTTTCCGACAACACCCCCTACTACTGGCGCGCGCGCGCCAACGACGGGACGGTCGACGGCGGCAACACCTCGGTCGGCCGCTTCTTCGTCAACACCTCGAACGATCCGCCGTCGCCGGTCGCCCTCACCGCGCCCGACGACGGGGAGGAGGTCGAAACCCGCACCCCGACGCTGTCGGTCGCGAATGCCACCGACTCCGACGGGGACGTGCTCACCTACGACTTCGAGATCGACGTTTCGGCCGCGTTCAACGCCGCCGTCGGGGGGAACGAGGAGCAGACGTCGAACGAGACGAGCTTCGTCAGTCCCCAGCTCGACGACAACACCTGGTACTTCTGGCGCGCGCGCGCGAACGACGGCTCGGCGGCCGGCGATTGGGCGACCCGTCGCTTCTTCGTGAACACGGAAAACGACCCGCCGAACTCGCCGGTGGCCCAGAACCCGTCGTCCGGCAGCGCGGTCGACCGCGGGAGCGTCGTCCTCACGGTGCGCAACACCACCGATCCCGACGGAGACGAGCTGGCCTACACCTTCACGATCTATTCGGACGCCGACTTGAGCGACGTCCACGAGACGATCGAGGAGGTGCCGGAAGGGGAGGACGGCCAGACGAGCGCCGTGCCGACCAAGAAGCTCGCGGCCGGAAAATCCTACTACTGGACGGCGATGGCGGTCGACGACGAGGGGGAACCGAGCGAGCCGTCGCCGGCGTTCGAGTTCCGGACGTTCGGAGCCGTCGGGTCGGGCTGCGCGGTGGCGCGGGCCGACACGGGCCGCAGAGCGGGCGCGAGCGGGGGCTCGGCAGGGGCCGTGGCGCTGCTGGCGCTCGCGCCGCTAGGGGTAGCGATGTCGGCGTGGAGACGGCGGAAACGGGAGTCGGCGGGGGGCTGACATGACCACTACCCGTCGACGCTTGCCCGCGGTCGTCGGCGCCCTCCTGTCCGCCCTGCCGGCGGCGGGATTCGCCGAGGACGGCTACGACGCGCAGATTCGACAGCCGGTGCACGACGGCAGCGGTCTGTTCACCGCGCACGGCTCCTCGACGTTGGAGAACGGGTCGACGCACGTCGTCTTCTCGTTCGACCACGCGAAGTCGCCGCTCCTCCTGCAGGCGGGGGGGATTCCGGTGGGGTCGATCATCGACCGGGCGACGAACGTGGAGCTCGGCGCCTACGTCGGTCTTCCGTTCCGGTTCGAGACGGGCGTCGCCGTTCCGATGAGCGTGCGGTCGGTTCCGAATGCGGTCGCCGCCGACTTCGGAGACCAGGTTTCCACCTCCGGGATGGGGGACGTCCGTGCCGAGGTCAAATGGAACGCCTATGCGCCGAAGGGATGGATTCCGGGGCTGGCCGTCATTGCCGGCGCCGGATTCCCGACGGGGAAGGGGGAGAGCTACCTCGGCAGCGGGGCGACGGCCCCGTACGGGCTGCTCGCCGTCGAAGAGCGAGTGGGGCCCGCCTCTCTCATCGCCAACGTGGGGTACCGCAACCGCGCGCCGGTGGAGGTGTTGGGGATCGAGGTCGGCAGCGCCGTGCTCTACCGCGCGGGGGCCTCGTACGACACCGGTTGGCGCGGGCTGACCGTCATCGGCGAGCTGTTCGGGGCGGCCGGCGCGGGGGCCTCGCCGCGGGAGGCAGGTATCGGGGCCCGGATGCCGCTCCTCGGCGATCGACTCTCGGTCGCGGCGGGCTTCGACCGTGGAGTCAGTGGCGGATTCGGAACGCCCGCGTGGCGCGCATTCGGCTCGGTGGCTTGGCGATTCGGTCCGCTGCTCCGCCGTTCGAACGCTCCACGTCCGCCGATCATCGCGGGAGCGCCGCCCGACGGCGGGACGGCGGGGCCCGGTGGGGCAACCCCACCGGGTGACGGGGCGGCCGCGGCGACCGCAGCAGGCGCGCCGGCCGGCGGCATGGCGCCGGGAGGGGGCGGTGCGTCGACGGTGGCCGGCGCGACCGGCGGCGGCGCACCGGCCGGCGGCGTGTCGGGCCCCGCGGCCCAGCTTGCCCAACTGCGCATGCTGGCGCGCACGGGGCTCGCGGCGTACGGCAAGAGCGACATCCCCGGCGCGCTGGAGAAGTTCCGGAAGGCGCTGGAGTCGGAATCGATGTTGCTCAAGTCGGAGCGCGTGCTCCTGCACAAATACGTCGCCTTCTGCCACGTGCTGCTCGGGAACCCCGGGGATGCGATCGCCTCGTTCAAACGGGCGTTGGAGATCGAGCCGGAGCTCACGCTCGACGCCGCGAAGGTCCCTCCGCAAATCGTCGACGTCTTCGTGTCGGCGCAGGGGCGTCCGACCTCCAGTGCCCGGATCACGATCACGAAGCGGAAGCTCGAGATCCAGGAGACGATCCAGTTCATGAAGTCGACGGCGCAGATCCACATCGACTCCCATCCGCTCCTGGACGAGATGGCGCAGGTGCTGAAGGAGCATCCGGAGATTAAGCAGGTGCGGGTGGAGGGCTACACCGACGACACCGGCAATCCGAAGGCCGACCTCGCCCTTTCGGAGGCGCGGGCCAAGGCGGTGATGGACTACCTGATCCGCAAGAAGGTCGACCGTGCGCGGCTCAGCAGCGAAGGGTTGGGGTCGTCGAAGCCCGTGGCCGACAACGCCACGGTCGAAGGGCGGATCAAGAACCGCCGGGTGGAGTTCGTGATCGTGGAGCAAGAATGAACGTGCGTCGCGCGCTGGTGATCTTCGCCTTCCTTGCCGGAGGGTGCGTCAAACACCCCGAGACGGCGAAACCGGTCGCCGAAATCGGCCCGATGCTGCAAGGGTTCTGGGTCGGGATGGCCAACAAGAGCCCACTCGGGATGCAGCCCTACGCCATCCTCTTCGAAACGGCGGCCGACGGCGGGACGATCGGAGAGACCCCTTCGATGCTCTCGGACGAGCCGCTCCCCCCCGGGGCCTACCAGCGGTTCGTCTTCTCCCAAGGGGCGAAGACGACCCAGCTGAAGTTCCAGACGTCGATGGGGGCGCAAGGGGTCACCGAGGGGGAGCTCGCACTCCTTCCGGAGAAGAGCACCGCGTCGCGGTTGGTCTACTCCGAGGGGCCGGGCTCCGCGCGAGGGATGGAGCTTCGCTTCGAAGCGATCGATCCGGGAAGCTTGTCGCTCCAGGTCTGGTTCGGAACGGTGCTGCACGCCGACATCCTGCTCCGCCGCGAGCTGCCGACCGAGTCGGCGCCCGCGCCCGCCTCGCCGTAGCGCGCCGAGCCGTCGGTCTCACCCATCGAGGACGGACACCACGCGGTAGATCGGCACCGTCGCCGACTTCCCCTTGAGGTGGACGGCGGGGAGCTCGACGAACTGGATGCGGCCCCTCACGTTGCGCAGGGTGTCGTCGGTGATCAGCACCTCGCCCCCTTCGGCCACGCCGCAGACCCGGGCGGTGAGGTTCACCGAATCGCCGATCGAGGTGTACTCCATCCGCTTCGGAGAGCCGATGTTGCCGATGATCGCCTCTCCGCTGTGGATCCCGATCCCGGTGGAGAGCCGACTCGCCGCCTTGAGGAAGCTGCGCCCCTCCTTGGCCCATCGCGTGAGCATCCGGGCCATGCGCGCCTGCATCTTCGTCGCGGCGCGGATCGCGCGCAGCGCATGGTCCGGCTGGTCCTTGGGCGCGTTCCAGAAGGCCATGATCCCGTCGCCGGTGAACTTGTCGAGCGTCCCCTCCTCCGCGAGGATGTCCTCGACGATCTCGGAGAAGTAGTCGTTCAGCATCTCCACCGCTTCGGCCGGGCGGAGCTGCTCGGAGAAGGTGGTGAATCCTCGCAGATCGGTGAAGAGGCAGGTGATCGCCCGGCTGCTTCCACCCAGCCGCTCGGCCTCCTTGCCGGCCACGATGTCGGCGACGACCGAGGGCGAGAAGTAGCGGCTCAACCGCTCGCGTTGCGCCTCCTCGCGCGCGCTCTTGGCCGCCAGCCGCGCGCTTTCGATCGAGATCGCGGCCTGGTTGGCGAACGAATTCAGGAATTCGAGCCCGCGGGCGGAGAACCCCGGCGTTCCGACACGACCGTCGACGTAGATGGCGCCGATCACCTTCTGGGACTTGTCCCGCATCGGGACGCACATCACCGCCCGGATGTCGTTGATCATCACCGAGTCGGACTCGCGGAATCGCGCGTCGATCCGCGCATCGGTGGTCAGCACCGCGGCACCGTCCTCCACCACCTTCTCGGCGATGCTGGCACTGATCCCACGCTCCTCCCCCATGCGGTGGGCGCTGCGCACGGCGAGCTTCCCGTCCTCCTTCAGCAGGAGCATTCCGCGCTCGGCGTCCAGCGCCCGCGCCCCCATCTCCAGCGTCAGCCGAAGCACGGTGTCGAGGTCGGTCACCAGGTTGATCAGCTTTCCCACCTCCGTCAGGGTGGTGGAGAGCCGCTGCGTGACCTCGACCTCGCGGTAGGCGTCGACCGTCTGGGAGATGTGCTTCACCAGCTCGCCGGCGATCTGGGCGTGGATCCCTTCCTCGCCGTCGAGGTGGCGCGAGAGCTCGGTCGCCAGCTGCATCGACTCGGAGAGCAACCGCTCGAGGGCGCTGACCTCGGCGGCGGGGGCGCTCTCGGTCGTCGGCTCCCGCTCGATCGTCTCGACGAGTCGCACCGCGGTGTTCCCGACGCGCAAGGTGGCGCCGAGCGGGAGTGGGCGCTCTCCGGTGACGCGCTCGCCGTCCAGGTAGGTGCCGAACCGGCTACCGGGATCGACGACGACGAACGCGGCGCCTCGCCGTTCGACGGTGCAGTGGGCGCGGGAGACGAGGTTGTCGAACGGGATCGAGAGGTCGTTCTCGGCATTCCGGCCGATGGTGGTCCGGTCCTTCGCGATCTCGTGGACCGACGCCTTGCCGTTTCCGTCGGCGTAGACCAGGTAGGGCATCGAGCGCTAGCGCGGCGTCAAGGTGACTCGGTGTTCCGGATTCGCCCCCGGCTTGACCTGGATTTCGGCGCTGTACTCCGCGAATCCCGGGCTCGAAACGGTCAGAAGGTGTTTCCCCGTCGTGATTCGAAGGGAGGACTTGAGAGGCGCCTTGGCGACGTACTCTTCGTCGACGTAGAGATCCGCGGCCACGTTGGGCACGACGACGATCTTGAGGAAGGCGTCGGCGATCGGTTCGGCGGGGGTTTCCGTCCGCGGCGGAGCCAGGGCTACCTTCACGGTGGGCGTGGGGCGGGCGCGCACGGCCGGCTTCGTCGGCGTTTCGCGTGCGGCGGCGGCGGTTGGGGACGCAATCGGCGGCGGATCCGCCGGCGAGGCGGCCGGGAGTGGGGCCGTGGCGAGCGGGAAGGCCGACGCGGCCGTCTCGGGCGTCGTGTCGGCCGGCGGCGCGACGACCGGAGTCGCGGCGGCCGGTGGTGCGACGGCGACGCGGGTCGCGTTGGCGACCGTCGCCGCAGTGGTGCGTGAACCTTGGACGAGGTCCAGACCGAAGATCCCGGCGAGGACCATTCCGGCCCCGGCGGCAGCGCCGGCGATCCACCGCCACTGCGTGCCCGCTGGCGACTGCGTGGCCGGCGCCGGAGGCGAGGGAACGGCCGGCGGAGGGGCCGGCGTCCTTCCTTCGGGTTTCTTCTTGGGACCGGACCCCTTGCGCTGCCGGAGCAGCTCGAGGTGCTTCCGGGCCTCGGCGTTCGTCGGTTCGAGGTGGACCACCTTCTCCAGGGCGCGGATCGCGTCGTCGATCCGGGTGAGGCCCTGGTTCATCAGGAACAGACCCTGCTGGAACGCCTCCTTGGCCTGCCGGCGGCGAACCGTCGCCGGATACCCCTTGGGGTCCTTCAGGAACTCGGCGACGAGCGCGCGCGAGATCTCGATCTTCTCCTCGCGGGCCGCATTCTCTAGTTCCCTCGCGAAGTCGGACGCCGTCTGGTAGCGGCGATCGGCGTCCTTCTCCAGCGCCTTCCGGACGACCCGTGCGATCGACTCCGGAACGAGCGGGTCGATCTGGTGCAGGGGCGGAGGCACCACCGTCAGGAGGTTGGTGATCACCGCCGGATAGGTGTCCCCTTCGAACGGCCGGCGTCCGGCGAGAACGTCGAACAGGATCACCCCCATCGAAAACAGGTCGGTCCGGGCGTCGAGCGGACGGCCGCCGATCTGCTCCGGGCTCATGTAGGCGGGCGTCCCCATCATCGCGCCGGTCATCGTCACCGAGGACATCGTCTGCGCCTGCGCGACGGAGAAGTCGGCGATCTTCGCGCATCCTTCGCGGGTCACCATCAGGTTCGCCGGCTTCAGATCGCGATGGACGATCCCCCGCGCGTGCGCGTGTTCGAGCCCCTTCAGGATGTCGAGGGCGAAGGTGACCGCGACCGGAAGCAGGAGCTTCGGCTCGTGCGCCAACATCTGCTTCAGGTCGCCGCCGTCCACGAACTCCATCGCGATGAAATAGCTCTCCCCCTCCTTCCCGAAGTCGATGACGTGGACGATGTTCTCGTGCTGGAGCGTGGCGGCGGTCTTGGCCTCGCGCTCGAAGCGGCGGATGAACTCGGCGTCCTTCGCCAGGTGCGGGTGGAGCTCCTTGAAGGCGACGGGTCGGTCGAGCGTGGTCTGGATGGCGCGATAAATCACGCCCATCCCGCCAGTGCCGATCTGCTCGACGAGCTTGAAGTTTCGGACCGTGCGCTCCAAGGATTCCATTATATCCGCGATCCCCATGAATCCCCGATGAACGCCTCGGAGCGGTGCTTGGCCGGCCGGTTCCGGTTGCGCTAGATTTGCCGACTTCGATGCCCGCCCCCTCCCTCCGCCGCGGACGCTCGCTCGCGGTCGCCCTGGCGATCGCCGGATCCGCCGGTTGCGATCCCAACTTCCGGGCGGGGGACGTAGGGCCCGAGCGGCCGCCCGCCTGGAGCGCGCCGCCGATGGCGGAAGGCGACGCTCATGCGCACGACCCACACGAGGGTTCCGGCGCGCCGGACCTGTCGAGCGTCGTGGCAGAGCTCGAGTCGGCGCTCGCCGCCGACCCGGGAGACATCGAGGCGCGCCGCAAGCTGGCGACCGTCCAGCTCGACAGGGGTCGGTGGGACGAGGTCCTGCGGCTGGCGGACGAGGGGTTGGCCAAAGCGCCGAACGACGTTTCGCTGCGGGTGCTCCGCGCCCGGGTCCATCTGCAGAAGCGCGACACCGACGCGGCAAAGGTCGACCTGGTGGCGGCGGCCACGCGCGCACCTGACGACGAGGCGGTGCTCCGCGCCTACGGCTCGTTCCACATCCTGGCCGAGGACCTTCCGGCCGCGGTCAAGGCGCGCCGGCGGCTTCTCGCCAAGCATCCGGGGATCGAGGACTACGAAACCGTGGAGCGGGAGGCGTTCTATCTGGAGCGGTTCCCCGCGCTCAAGGCGAAGCAGAAGCTGAAGGAGTTCTTCGATCTGGTGGCGGCGGCGAAGACGCGGCAGGAGGACGGGCGACACGACGAAGCGATCGACGCCTTCGGGAAGGCCCTGGCGCTGATCCCCGACGATCCGAACCTCCTCACCGACCGGGGGCTCTCGCAGCGGAAGGGCGGGCGGTCCAAGGAGGGGATCGAGTCGTTCCGCAAGGCGCTCTCGATCGCGCGGACGCACTCCAACGCGCGTCTGGAACTGGCGCGCGCGCAGAGCGAGGACGGAGACAAGAAGGCGGCGGCGGCGACGCTCGAGGAGTGGCTCCGGCTCGACCCGAGGAGGGCGAAACGCCATCACGCCGACGAGATCGCGGCGCGGCTGAAGAAGGGCGGGGAGTTCGACGGAGTGGCCGGGGAGCCGGGGGAGGCCGGTGTACTCGCCGGTCGCATCGAGATCGAGCCCTCTCTCGCCGCCAAGGTACCGGCGGGTGCGTCTCTTTTCGTCTTCGCCAAGGCGAGCCCGTCGGACCGCATGCCGGTGGCGGTGCTTCGCGAACCGCTCGGCGGATTTCCGGCGTCGTTCTCCCTCACGAAAGAGAACATGATGATGGAGGGGGGCGCCTTCGAGGGGCCGCTCTACGTCACCGCGCGGATCGACGGCGATGGCACGGCGGGAAGCCGACCCGGCGACCTCGAAGGGACGACGGCCCAACCGGTCACGGTTGGGACCCGCGGCGTGGTGATCGTCATCAACCACGTGGTCGGCGGAGATGCCGGCGGCCCTGCGACCGCATCGGGCGCCCCGCACGGTGGCCCGCCGGGCGGGGGCGCGCTCGCGGCCGGTGGAGTTCCGCCGGCCGGCGGCGGTTCGGTCAGCGGGGGGACGATCCGCGGCACGGTGCAGGTCAGCCCCTCGCTTGCCGCTCGGGTGCCCTCGAACGCCACGCTCTTCGTCTTCGCGAAGGAGAATCCCGGGGACCGCATGCCGCTGGCGGTGGTGCGGGAACCGGTGTCGACGTTCCCGGTCGCCTTTTCCCTCTCGGAGGCGAACGTCATGGGCGGGGGGCGGCCGTTCGCCGGTCGCCTGTTCCTGACGGCGAGAATCGACTCCGACGGGATCGCCGGCGCCGGTCCGGGGGACATGGAGGGGACCACTCCGGGACCCGTGGCGGTCGGGACCGAAGGGGTATCGCTGACGATCGATACGGTGCGGTGAGGGTTCGAACGTTCGACCGGCGCGATCCGCGCCGTGAAGGGGGACGCATGCAGCGGTGTTCGTGGTTCGGCGGAACGGTGGCTCGCGTGGCGATGCGGGGGACCGCGGCGGCTGCCCTGATGGCGGCGGCCGTCGGTTGCAAGCGGCCGATGGAGAGCGCCTCTCCCGTGGCACACGCGGAGCACGCGGGTCATGCCGCCGAACATGCGGGCACGGTCGCGGAGCACGGTGGACACGCCGCCGAACATGCGGGAACGGCCGCGGAGCACGCGGGCCATGCCGCCGAGCACGCGGGGCACGCGGCGGACCATGCGGGCACGGCCGCACCGGCGGGCTCGGGCGCGCCCGCGCCGGAGGCGGCGATCTGCGGAACGGTCCACGTCTCGGAAGCCCTGGCGGCGAAGGTCCGCTACCCGGCGACCCTCTTCGTCTTCGCCAAGTCGAAGCCCGGCGGTGGGCCGCCGAACGCCGTCCGGCGGGATACCGTCGCCGCGCTCCCGGTCCCGTTCTGCCTCACGGCGAAGGACTCGATGGTCCCGGGTCTCGCGTTCTCGGGGAAGGTCTACGTGACCGCGCGCATCGACTTCGACGGCAACGCCGGCGGCGCCCCGGGCGACCTCGAAGGAACCCTCGAGCAGCCGATCGAGGTCGGCGCGCGAGACGTGAAGGTCACGATCGACCGCGTGCGTCCCTAGCTTCACCGAACCACCTCCGCGCCCCGGGGGGATGGAACGCGCCCCACGTACGTCGTACTTGCACGCCCGCGTCGCGCCTCCGCGTCCCCGCAGGCGCGGAATGAATGACTATTCAGTTCAGGCACGGCCCTTGCACCGCGGCGGCGCGTGAGACGCCGACACGCCCTACCCGCACTCCTCGCGGCGACCGCGGCGTGCGGCACCCCCACGGTCCGCGACCTCGGCTGGGGGGACACGAAGCAGGAGGCGGACGGCATCGCGTGGACGCGGGTCGAAGGGTCGGGCCCGATCCCGCGGTGGGGACACGTTGCGGTGTTCGATCCGTCCCGCGGGCAGGTCGTCGCCTTTGGCGGGTCGAGTCCGTGGGGGCCGCTCGGGGACGTCTGGACCTATTCGCTGGCGGAGTCGACCTGGACTCCGGTGGAGATCGACGGCGATCGCCCGGCGCCGCGGTTCACGGCGGCTGGCATCGCCGATCCGGCCCGCGATCGGTTCGTGATGCTCGGCGGGTGGAGCGAAGGAGCGGCGACCGAGGAGGCATGGGCCTTTTCGCTCGAGGCGCATCGCTGGGCCCGCCTCCCTGGGGGACCGCCGGCCCGATTCGACGCCGCGGCGGCCACGGATGGAGTTCGCGCGTGGTTCTTCGGCGGTTTCGACGGCGATGGGGTCGCGCGTGACGATCTGTGGGAACTCGACCTGGGCACCGATACCTGGCGTCCCATGCCGGCCGGCCAGGCGCGCCCGTCGCCGCGGACCAACGTCGGATTCGGCTTCGTCGCCGGTGTGCTGCTACTCGTCGGCGGACACGACGAGTCGGGCCTCACTACGGGCGCCTGGCGATACGACCTCACGAACGAAGCGTGGACCGAACTCGAGCCCGACGGACTCCCGACCGCCGGCGCGCACGTCGCCTCCGCCGGCGACGAGTGCTGCGGCGCGATCCTGCTCTACGGCGGCGACAACGACGATGCGGTCGACGTACCGTTTCTCGAGGCGATGACGTTCGAGGGCCGTTTCGCGCGCGTGCCGCCGCTGGAGGACCTTCCCCCCGCGCGCCGTCACGCGGCGATCGCCCTCGACCCCCGCTCGCGGACGCTGGTCCTGTTCGGCGGGTGGAGCGGGGCGGACGAAACGCTCGGGGACACCTGGACGCTTTCGCTCGGAGCCTGCCCGTGACCCGGCGCCCCGGACCGGGCCCCGGTCACTCGTAGCGGAGCGATTCGATCGGATCGAGCGCCGCCGCCTTGGCGGCGGGGTAGGTGCCGAAGATCACGCCGACGGTGGCCGCGAAGCCGAAGGCGAGCGCGATCGACCACCAGGGCACGTGCGCGTCCGGGAAACCGGGGATCAACTTCGCCCCGACGACGCCGATCGCCGCGCCGAGCACGACCCCCAGCACCCCGCCGAACAGCGACAGGGCGACCGCCTCCAGGAGGAACTGGACCAGGATGTCGGAGCGCCGTGCGCCGACCGCCTTGCGGATCCCGATCTCGCGGGTCCGTTCGGTCACCGAGACGAGCATCACGTTCATGATCCCGATCCCGCCGACCATCAGCGAGATCCCGACGATTGCCGCCACCACCCAGGTGACCGTTCCCAGGATGGTGGAGGTCGTCTTGAGGATCTCCTCCTGCATCACGATGAAGAAGTCGTTCCCTTTCCCGTCGGCGATGGCGTGGCGCTTGCGAAGCACGGCCGTGATCTGGTCCTTCGCCCGCTCGACCGAGTCGGCGTCGACCGCCTGGAAGTCGAGGTGGATGCGCCGGCTCGCCCCGACGCCGTAGCGATCCTCCGCGGTGGTGATCGGCATCGTCACCACCTTGTCCGGGTCTTCGCCCAGCGCATGCCCCTTCTTCTCGAAAATGCCGATCACGGTGCAGGGTTCCCCGTCGACGGCGATCTCCGCTCCGACGGGATCCGCCCCGAGCCGGAGCGAGTCGACCACGCCGCGTCCGACCAGGCAGACCGGCGCCCGCCGGTCGAGGTCGAGGGTGGAGAAGAAGCGTCCCCGCTCGATCCAGTGGTTCGAGACCTCCTGGTAGAAGGCGCCGACTCCGAGGACGGTGACGAACTCCTTGCGGTCGCGTCGGGTGGCCCGGCCGGCGTGAACGAAGAGCGGATTGAAATGCTCGATGGCGGTCGCCTGCTCCATCACCGCCAGGCCGTCCTCGTAGGTGAGGAGCATCTCGCGGTTTGCCGACTCGGGATCGTTGGGATCGGCGAACGGGATCACCTTGATGTAGGTGCCCCCCACCGACTCGAATTCGCGGGTGATGGCGTGATCGAGGCCCTGCACGATCGAGACGACGGCGACCACCGCCGCCACGCCGATGACGATCCCCAGCGTGGTGAGCGCCGATCGCATCTTGTTGGCGCGAATCGCCTTGGTGGCGATGCGGACGTTTTCGGCGATCACGGGATCCCCTCGGCGGCCTGTCCGGCGATCGCCGCCGTCGGCCGGTCGTCCACCACCCGACCGTCCTTCATCCGCACCACGCGTCGCGCCTGCGCCGCGACCTCGGCTTCGTGGGTGACGAGCACCACGGTATGCCCGTAGCCGTGGAGCGCCGCGAACAGGGCCATGATCTCCTCGCTGGTGCGGGAGTCGAGGTTCCCGGTCGGCTCGTCGGCGAGCAGGATCGACGGATCGTTCACCAGCGCGCGGGCGATCGCCACCCGCTGCCGCTGTCCGCCGGACAGCTCGTTCGGATGGTGCTTCATCCGGTCACCGAGACCCACCTTGGCGAGCGCTTCCCGCGCCCGCCGGGCGCGCTCGGCCCCCGCCACCCGGGCATACGTCAGCGGCAGCTCCACGTTCTCGAGCGCCGACGTGCGCGGAAGGAGCTGGAACGTCTGGAAGACGAACCCGATCTCCCGGTTGCGCACCCGCGCCAGCTCCGCGTCGTCGAGTCCGGAGACGAGCCGTCCGTTGAGCGTGTACCGGCCGGAGGTGGGGGTGTCGAGGCACCCGACCAGGTTCATCACCGTCGACTTTCCCGAGCCGGAGGGCCCCATGACGGCGACGAACTCGCCGCGGTCCACGGTGAGGTCGACGCCGTCGAGTGCGCGGACGACCTCCGCCCCCATGTCGTAGATCTTGGTCAGCTTCTCCAGCTGGATCAGCGGCGGCATGCGTCAGCCGGGGGCATCGCTCGGGCTCGCGGCGTCGGCCGCCGGGGCGAGGGGCGCCGCCGTGGGCGAGGCGGTGGGGGGATCGGTGGCGGAATCGGAAGCGGCGTCGGCGCCCTTCCGCCCGGCGGACGGTTCCTGGGACATGTCCGGACGGACGGCGGCGCCGTGGCGGAGCTCCTTCAGGATTCGGTACGGTCCGACGATCACCGGCGTCCCTTCGGCGATACCCGAGACGATCTCGACGTGCACCTCGTTGGCGGTCCCGGTCTCGACCGGAACGACCGTCGCTTTCCCCCGATCGACGACGTAGACCACTTCGCGGTCGCTCGAGGCGTCGTAGGCCGCCTTCTCCCGGTCCTCGTCGAGCTCGGCGCCGTCGCCGGCCAATCGCCGCTTCACCACCGCCTGGATCGGAAGCGACACGACGTCGGTCCGCTCCGCGGCCAGCACGCTCACCTTCGCCGACATCGACGGCCGCAGCGAAGGCTCGGGACGCTCGAGCGCGATCTGCACCCGGAACCGAACCACGCCGGGCGCCGGATCCTTGCGCCCGGAGGTCGCGATCTCCCGCACCGTGCCGTCGATCGGCGTCTCGCCGACGGCGTCGACCGTCACCTTCGCCGGCTGCCCGACCGCGAGCCGCACGACGTCGGCTTCGCTCACCTCGATCTCGGCGACGAGGTGCGACATGTCGGCGATCGTCATCAGCTGGCTGCCGGCGAGGTTGGTGGTGCCGGGGACGGCCGTCTCGCCGCGTTCGGTGTCGAGCTGGATTACCGTTCCGTCGATGGGGCTCCGGATCGTCGTCCGCTCCAGGTCGTCCTTCGCGCGACGGAGCGCCGATCGCGCCTGCTCGACGACGTGCTGCTGCGCCTCGAGCTCCACCTGCGCGCTCGACCACGCCATCTCCGCCGATTCCAGCTCGGACTCGCTGCCGAACCCCTTGGCACGCAGCTCCCGTGCCCGCTCGAGATTCCGCCGGGCGACGTCCGATTGCAGCTCGAGCCGCTTGATCGAAACGCCGGCCTGCGAGAGCGCCGACGACGCCTGATCGAGTTGCGCCTCGAACAGCTTCCGTTCGATCTGCACCAGCACATCGCCGGCCTTGACCGCCGATCCTTCGCGGACCGGCAGCGCGACGATCTCCCCCATCACCTTGGTGGAGATCCCGACCTTGCGTTCGGCGGTGACCTCGCCCGTCGCGCGAACGCGGGCGGCGAGGGTGCGCCGCACGGCCGCCTCCACCCGCACCGTCTCTCCGCGCCCACCGCCGTCGCCACCGCTGAGGCTCGCGACGAGGATCGCCAGGACCAGGACCGCCCCGCCGGACATGAGGATCGGCTTTTGATACGGGAAGGACATTCGCCTGTTACCCGCCCGCCAGCCCTTGCAGGGCCCCGGCCCCGACCAGGAAGAGGGTGGTGACGAGCCAGAAGACGACCGCGATCGCCGCCGCGCGGGCGGTGGAGACGCGGCCGACCGTGGCCAGCGCGAGCGTGACCAGCGCCACCTCCCAGAGGCCGAACACGTCGATCCGATCGCCGAGGGCGACGAGCGCCGGCGAGGTGCCCTCGGGGAGGAAGGCGCCGACGTTCGACCGGACCAGGTGTCCGGCTTCGAAGGGGTCGATCCGGTGGCGGCTCAGGACGACGACCACCGTGAGGGCGCCGCGGACCACGGTGGGCGGGAACGCCGCATGGGCCAGCGCCGAGAGGAGCACGACGAAGTCGGGCTTCGCCGAGCCGACGAGCTTCAGCGCGAGGAAGTAGAGTCCGGCGATCATCGCGAAGGTGAGCGGAAAGGCGATCGGCACCGCCGCCAGTCCGATCCACTTGAACGTCGACGCCATGCCGAGTGCCCGTTCGAGCTGCTCTTCGGGCATCCCGGACTTGGCGAACTGTTCGCGCAGGCCGGTCTCGACGTCGAGCTTCGGGATCACCACCGCCTGGGAAATCAGCGCCACCGAGATCAGCGCGAGCAGGACGACGACGACGGTCGGCTTTCTCGCGATGTCCTCGAACACCCGAACCGGCGACGAAAAGGCTCCGGTCAGGCGCTGCACCGCGCCGAACCGGGGCACGGCGCCACCCGCCGCCGGCGCCGCGCCGGCGTCCATGGAGCCCACGCTCATGTTCCTCCTCGGGTCACAAGGTCTTGAGGTACTCGAGCAACGCGAGACGGTCTTCGTCGGTGAGGGCGTCGCCGAAGGTGTGCCCCGCGTTGGAGTACCCGAGCTGCGTGGTGTCGTAGATCCGGGCGCGAGCGTCGGCGTCCTCCTCGTCGGCCTTCCCGTGGTCGAGCTCGGTGTAGGTCCATCCGAGCGCCGCGGTGTCGTAGTCGGACGAGTCGAAGCTGCGCGTCCAGAAGCGGGGTCGGGTGCCGCTCTCCAGCAGCGCCGCGATCGTCGGCACCGATCCGTTGTGGAGGTACGGCGCCGTCGCCCAGACGCCGTCGAGCGGGGGGGCCACGTAGCCGCGCGCCGGAGCGAACCGGCCCAGGGCGCCGTAGAACGAGCCGTTGAACCAGTCGATGAACCGGTCGATCTCCTGGTAGGCGCCGAGCGCCACCGCCGGGTCGGTCCCGACCTCCTCGAGCGAGATCACCCGATCCGGATAGGGGGTGAGCGCGGTCGGACCGCCGTGGCACCGGGCGCAGTTCTGGGAGAAGACCACGGCGCCGCGGCGCACCCTCGCGTCGTCGATCGCCCATTTCCAGCGGGGCGGCTCGATCGACGAGATGAACGCCCGCACGTCGGGGAAGAAGGCGTCGATCTCCAGCGCCTCCTCGACGGTGTCGGTGCAGAGGTTCGCCGCCGCCATCATGTAGCGCGCGTGATCGCCGCGGCCGCTGGCGTTGTAGAACATGGCGTTCTTCTTCGCCATGCGCCACCAGGGGGGAACGCTCACCGGGAGGACGTAGGTCGGCGGAAGCTCCAGGAGAGGACGCTCCGACCAGGCCAGCGTCTCCCGGTTGCGGTGGGCCAGGAGCGCGAAGGTGAAGTTGTCGGCCGGATTGACCCCGACGGTAGTGGGGCGGGAGTAGGGGGCGATCGCCGCGACGCGGTCGGCCCACTTGCGCCACTCGTCCCGCTCCGGTCCATCGTCGACGAACGCGCCGACCGCCTCGGCGTAGAAGGAGAGATCCTCGGTGTAGTCGGTCGACTCGTTGCCCAGCCCCACGATCAGCTCGCCGTCGAAGAACGCGGCGTGGCAACCGAGGCAGTTGGCGCTCACCAGGTCGACGCCGCTCTTGGCGGTGAAGGCGGTGAAGGCGTAGGGAAGGGTGGCGTTCCGGCCCTCCCGCCCCGGCAGGCGCATCTCGACCGGCGCCGGTCCGACGAGCTGGTCGTAGGTCGACTGCGGAATCCCGCAGGTGACGTAGGGGCGGTTCACCAGGGCGTCGTAGCCGAGGACCGGATCGCCCGCGCGCTGCGGCTCGGGCGGGACGTGCCCGATCTCCGACTTGGCGGCCTCCCCCGTAGGGTATCGCGCCTCGTTGCAACCGGCCGAGACGACGGCGAGGAGCGCTACGGCCAAGCTCCGCATCGGGGACCTCCGGACGGACGAGCCAATCATGCCCGCGGTGCGCCGGCAATCCCGCATCGGGAGCCCCCTTGCGGGAGCGTAACCCCGCGGTCTACTGCGGGCAGCCGGCGACCGCCGGGTCGACCAGCTCCTGGCCATCCGTCGCGAGCCAGTGGAAGACCTGGTGACGGCCTTCGCACAGGTCGCCGAAGTAGCCGTGGGGCTCGTCCTCGTAGTCGAACGCCTCCACGTCGAAGACCCACGTCCCCGAGACCCCGGCGGTGTTGGTCACCGCCGCGGTGAGGAGCGGGAGACCCATCGCGCGTCGCAGCGTCTCGTTGGCGTCGTTCGGCACCCACGTGTCCCCGGGCGCCTCGGTCTGCAGGACGATCTTGGCGCCGGTGTTGGGAAGCTGCTGGCCTTCGGTCACCACGTGCGGCGCGTAGTTCGCCGGATCGCCGCGGTCGATCCCGAGCTGGACCAGCGGTTGGAAGCCCTTGATGAAGTCGTCGAACTCGGGATCCTCGGGGTCGATCCCGGCCCGGGCGGAGATGAACGGATAGAGGTACTCGACCCCCACCTGCTCGGCGTACAGCTCGAGCGACAGGTGCGCGCCGGGCACGACCAGCGCCCCCAGGTCGAGGCCGGGGGCGACGGCGAGGAAGTTCACCCCGAGGATCCCGCCGAGCGAGATGCCGAAGTAGCGGACGTCGCTGGTGTCGAGGAGGTCGAACAGTGGATCGGTTCCGAACACCTTTCCGTTGCGCAGCGTGCGGAGCAGCTGGAGCTGGTCGGCGTTGGTCTGGCGGATGTTGTCCCTCGTCGCGGGGATGCTCCCCCATTGGAAGAACTCTGTCACCGTCCCCCGGCGTCCGTGCTCCAGGGCCGAGATCGCGACGGTGGCGAAGCCGTAGGTGGCGAGCTCGTTCGCCCAGCGGTAGACGTCCTGGCTGCTGCCGCCGAGACCGTGCTGGTAGAGGACGATCGGCCATCCGCCCGAGGGCGCCGAACCGGCCGGGACGGCGACCCGGAAGTCGACCGGATTGGTCGGGGGGGTGGCGCGGCCGGCGACCAGCTCCGGATCGAACGAGCCCTCGTCGAGTCCCCGGAAGTCGAACGACTCGAAGATGCCGGTGGCGATCGTCCCCAGATTCGAGCCGTCCTCCCCCTCGAGAATCGTCGAGAAACCGAGGCTGCCGTTGGTGTAGATGCCACCGAGGAGCCCCTCGAATCCGGTGTCGGCATCGAAGTCGGGCAGGAGGACGTTCCCGAGCTCGCCGAACACCTGGTCCCGGATCGAGACCAGGTCGTCGGTCTCCGTCTGGGTGCGGAAGGAGAAGGCCAGGACGACCGCTCCGACCTCGGACGCGGCCTCGACGACCAGCGCGTCGGTGGCGAGCGGCCCGCCGGCCAGGTACCGGCCGAAGTCCTTCGTCGGCATCGTCGGGCGACCCTCGCCGTCGAGCAGCGTCGAAAGGACGGCGACGCCGTAGGTCGTCTTCGCGCGCAGCGGGGTCTGCGGCTGCAGAAGGAGCGCGGAGAGGTCGTCGTCCCAGGTCGGGACGAGCTCGGTCCCGTCCGGGACGGCGCGGCCGGCGGTGTCGAAGACGTAGAGGCGGACGTTTCCGGGGACGGTGGCCAGGTCGACCGCATGGTCGAACAGGATGCGGATCGGCGCGATGGTGCTGAAGCCGTCGCCGTCGAGCGACTCCGCCACCTCCTCCAGGTACTCGTGCGTGTCGTCGAACGCCTCGGTCTGCGGCAACAGGTACCCGAACCGCGATGCCGGCACGGCGATCTCATCGCCGTCGCGCAGCAGGTCGGTCGGGAACGGATTCGCGAAGCAGTCGGCATCGAGGTGGAACTGCGCCGTCGCGCCCCCCCCTTCGTGGGTTAGGCGGCAGGCCGAGCCGCCGTAGCGGTCGGTGCAACCGGCGAGGAGAACGAGTCCGGCGAGGAGTGAGCGGTGTCGTGCCATCGACCGGAGAGGATATCCGATCACGGCGAGGTGCGCGCGCCGAAGAGGGGGCCGCCGACGTGCCGATCGCGCGTCTTCCAGATGACGCTGTCGATCGCATAGTGGTGGATGTTGATGAACGCCGCCGCGGCGGCGGTGAAGAAGAAGACGTTCATCGTTCGGGGGGTCGCCAGCCGGTGGTCGAGCGCCCCCGGCAGGAGGTCGAACGCGAGCGCTCCGGCGACGACGAGCCCGACGGCGCAGAGCGTCACGGCGAGGTCGGCTCGCGCCGGGCTGCGCGCGGCCGCCTGGGCCCGCTCGACGCGGAAGACGAACGGCAGGTACTGGATGGCGTGGAAGGCCGGCACCAGCACGGTGGTGAACTCGACCTGGTCGAGCAACGGGAACCACCAGGCCAGGAACGCGATGTAGGGGACCACGAAGTTCAGACTCGGACGCCGGCCGGAGTCGAGCCCGTTCTTGCGGACGACGTGGAGCGCGCAGCCGGCAATGGCGGCGATCGAGCCGATCGTCGTCGCCAGGTGGAGCCAGTAGGGGAAGCCGAGCCCGTAGTAGGGGACGTTGAGGAATGCCAGCTCGTTGCGATGGAGGTTGAGCGCCACGTAGGAGGCGATGGCGACGGAATGCAGGCTCCAGCGGATCCAGGCGCGCTGACGGTCGGTCAGCGGATAACCGTCGTAGCGGGCGTAGACCATCATGCAGCCGTAGACCTGCTTGCTGTAGTGCCAACCGACGGTCAGCAGCATCGTCTGGATCAGGAGGGTCATCACCGCGCCGCCGGCGGTCGCATGCGGTCCGATGGGTGGCGACAGTCCGATCCGGAGAAACATCCGCCCCAACCAGCGGAACGATCCGCCGGCTTCGACGCCGGTCCCGTATCCCGCGAAGGCGAAGGCGAGCGCCGCCAGCAACGCCGCCGGGAAGACGATCAACGCGAACCAGCGCTCCCGGACGTAACGGAAGCCCCGTCCGTACGCCAGTCGATAGGAGGCGAGGAAGTGCGGGCCGTTGAGCAGCAGCATCAACGTCGCGTTGGCGCCGGCAATCCCGGCGAACTGGGTGCGGGTGAACACCGCCAGCGCCCCGTCCCCCAGCCGCCAGCCCTGGAGCGCGACCATCGCGGTCCAGAGGGCGAGACTCAGTCCCCCGAGGAGCCAGAAGTCGGCGAAGCGGGTGGTCAGTGCGGCGCGTGGGACGGGTGCGGGTGCGACGAGGGTGGACGATGACACGGAGGTGGATCTTACCGCGCCGAGGATGGTATTTCGTGCCGAGTGGGCGTCACGATCCATCCGACGGCGGTCGTCGACCCGGGCGCGGTGCTCGGAGAGGGGACGAAGGTCTGGCACTTCAGCCACGTCACGGCGGGGGCGGTGGTCGGGGAGGGGTGCTCGCTGGGGCAGAACGTCTACGTCGGACCGAAGGTGACGATCGGACGCAACGTGAAGGTCCAGAACAACGTCTCCGTCTACGAAGGGGTGGTCCTCGAGGACGACGTCTTCTGCGGTCCGTCGATGGTCTTCACCAACGTGGTGAATCCGCGCAGCCACGTTTCGCGCAAGCACCAGTTCCGCGCCACGCGCGTCGGTCGGGGCGCCACGCTCGGCGCAAACTGCACCGTCGTCTGCGGACACGACGTCGGGCGCTACGCCTTCGTCGCAGCGGGGTCGGTCGTGACGCGCGACGTTCCGCCGTTCGCGCTCCTGATCGGCGTCCCGGGTCGCGTGGCGGGTTGGGTCTGCCGCTGCGGGGTGCGTCTCCCCTTCGCCGCCCGCCCCGCCGGTGACGCGGCGTGCGGCGAATGCGGGTCGCGCTACCGGGCCGAAGACGGGGCGGTGCGCGAGGTCGACCGATGAAGCTGGCGTTGGGGATGATCGGCGTCGGCAAATGGGTTAAGAACGTCCTCCTGAACATGGCGTCGCTGTCGAAGGTGGAGCTGGCGGCGATCTGCGATTCGCTCCCCGCGAGCCTCGCCCGCGCGGCGGCCGCCCATCCCGGCGTCGCGACCTGTTCCGATCCGGAGCTGGTTTTCTCCGACTCCCGGATCGAGGCCGTCGCCATCGCCACGCCGCCCCACACGCACCATCCCCTGGCGAAACGCGCCCTGCAGAGTGGAAAGCACGTCTTCGTCGAGAAGCCGATGGCCATGACCTCCGCCGATGCCCGCGATCTGGAGGAGACCGCGGCTCGCGCCGGCAAGGTGCTGATGGTCGGCCACCTGCTCGAGTACCACCCCGCCGTCGACCGGCTCAAGGCGCTGGTCGACACCGGCGAGCTGGGAACGATCCGCTACCTGTACAGCCAGCGCCTGAACCTCGGCGTGGTGCGCAAGGACGAGAACGCCTGGTGGAGCCTCGCGCCGCACGACGTCTCGGTGGCGTTGCACCTGATGGGGCGCGAACCGATCGCCGTCTCCGCGCGCGGCGCGAGCTTCCTGAACGCCGGCATCGAGGACGTGGTCTTCGCGCATCTTCTCTTCGACGGAGGTGTGACGGCGCACGTGCACGTCTCCTGGCTCGACCCGCACAAGCTCCGCAAGTTCACCATCGTCGGCGCGCGGAAGATGGTGACGTTCGACGACGGCGAGTCGACGGAGAAGGTCCGCGTCTACGACAAGGGTGCCGAGGTCAAGCTCGACTACGAGACCTACGGCGAGGCGATCACGTTGCGCTCGGGGGACATCGTGATTCCGCGCGTCGATTCGGTCGAGCCGCTCAAGGTCGAGTGCGGCCACTTCGTCGAGTGCGCGCTCGCCTCGCGCGCCCCGCGCTCCGACGGCAGGAGCGGGCTGCGCGTGGTGCGCGTACTCGAGGCCGGCCAACGCTCCCTCGAGCGCGGCGGCGTCGCGGTCGAGCTCCCCTAGCGGCCGAGCGCCTCCCGGACGCGGGCGAGCAGGACGGGATCCCTCCCCGGTTCGGCCTCGAGCAGGCGCAGGGCGTCCTCGAGGCTCGTCTTTGCCGCGAGACCGCCGTCGCGTTGCGCCAGTCCGATCACCGCCAACGGCCGCGCGAGCTCGAAGCTCTCGCCTCCGGTCGTCTTCTCCATCGTGACCCGCGCCCGCTCCGCCTGCGTCAGGGCCTCTCTTGCCCGGCCCCGGTCGAGGAGCGCGAGCGCCAACCAGCCGCGTGAGATCGCCGAATACAGGTGGTCGGAGCCGAGCGCCCGCTCGAATCCGGCGGCGGCCGCACGGAACTCTACCTCTGCCTCCGCGGGCCGCTTTTCGTGCATGCGAAGCTCGCCGATGTTGTGTCGCAGGATGAAGAAGTAAGGGTCCCCGGGCGGCAGCCTTCGCTCCTGGATGGCGCGCGCCCGCTCCAGGATGGCGGCCGATTCGGCGTGGTGGCCGCGCGCGGTCTCCAGCGTGCCCAGGTTCACCAGATTGTCGGCGACGGCGCCGCTCTCCTTCCCGAAGATCGTTTCGCGGATGGCGAGCGCGCGGCGGTAGCTCGCGTCCGCGGCGTCGAATTTCCCCTGGTAGCCGAGCAGCGTTCCGAGATTGTCCAGGACCGTCGCCAAGCTCGCGTCCATGGCCCCTAGCCTCTGCTCGTAGATCTCGGCGGCGCGTCGATACGCCCGCTCCGCCTCCTCCCGCTTCCCCGCCGCGTCCAGGGACACGGCGAGGTTGTTCAGCGAGTGGGCCACGGGGAGCGCCGTCGGTCCGTGCCGCCGCTCCCGTAGCGCGAGCGCCTGTTCCTCGATCCGGACCGCGTCCCGATGTCGACCTTCGCGGTTGGCGAGGTTCCCCTCCGCGCCGAGCCGCTCGGCGGTGAGATCCCCCGGCTCGTCCTCCACCCGCGCGACGATCGAATCCAGCGTGCGCAACCTCCGCCGGGCTTCGTCGAGCCGACCCGTCTCCGCGGCGATGGCGGTCAGTCCCACCCACGCGCGCGCGCGGCGGAGATCGTCCTCCGCCCGCTCGGCCGCCGAGGCCGCCTCTTCGAACTGGCGCTCGGCGTCGGACAGCTCGCCCGCTTCGTATCGATCGAGGGCGAGCGCGATTCGCGCGGTTGCTTCGAGCTCGGGGTCCCCCACGTCCTTCGCGTCGGCGAGCACGGCGGCCATCTCCGCGCGTCCTTCGATCGGACGGCCGGCGTTCAGCCGGGCCAGCGCTTTCTGCGATCGGGTCCAGATCGCGTCGATCCGTGCCCGGCGCTCGGGATCGGCGTCGTCCTGCGGTCGGGACCGGGCAAGGGCGCAGCTCTCGATCGGCGGAAGCTCCTGCGAGGCGCGCACCGCGTGCTCGACGATCGAAGCGTCTGCCGTTTCGAGGAGCTCGACCATCGCCGCGAGCTCGCCCAGCCGCCGGTCGAAGCAGCGCGCGATCGGAGCAACCGTCCGGTCCGGACGGGTCCCTTGGGCGGTCGCAAGGCACAGCTCCTTGCGCCCGGCGGACCAACGTTCCGCGTATCGGTCCAGACTCTCGGCGACCCGCCGCCAGGAGTCCTCGGCGAAGCTCGCACCCGTGGCCGAGAAGGCCCTGTGCGCCGTCGCCTTGCGTGCTTCGTTCCAGGCGTCGGCGAGGGGCCGCGTCACGTCCTTGCAGACGAGCGTCGAGCGGACGCCCGCCGCCACAAGGAGGGCGACGGCGATCCCCGCCGCCAACCCTCCGACGGCGATCGCGCGACGCCGGGATTCCCACGGATCTTCGCGCAGCGCGCCGACGAGCGTCGCCATCGAGGGATAGCGGCGCGCCGGGTCGGGATGGAGTCCGCGCACGACGATCCGACGGAGCCAGACGGGGACGTGGCGCGGCCGGCCGAGGACCCAGGCGATCGAGCGAGTCGGCAGCGGCGCCGGACGGACTTCGAACTCCGAGATCTCCGACAGCAGCTCTTCGATCGATCGTCCCTGGAACGGCCGCTCGCCGTAGAGCGCTTCGTAGAGTGCGACGCAGAAGCTGAACTGATCGCTCCGCGCGTCGGCCGGCCGGCCGGCGAGCTGCTCCGGCGACATGTAGTGCGGCGTTCCCACCAGCGCCCCCGGCTGGGCGAGCGTCTCGGGTGTAGTGCCGATCCCACCGGTCAGCGCCCGCCGTTCGCCGGACATTTCCCGGGCCGTCCGGCGCGCCAACCCGAAGTCCATGACGCGAACGCTCCCGTCACGCCCGATCATCACGTTCGACGGCTTGACGTCGCGGTGGACGATCCCCGCGGCGTGCGCCGCCGCCAGGCCCTCCCCGACTCCAAGAAAGACCGACAAAACCTCCTTCCACCGCCGCGCCTTGAGCTGAAGCCAGGCGGCCAGCGTCATGCCGTCGACCAACTCCATCGCCACGTAGACGCGGTCGTAGTAGGTGCCGAAGTCGAAGACGGTGAGCGCGTTCCGGTGCGACAGCCGGGCCATCGCCTGCGCCTCGCGCAGGAGCAACGCCCGACCGCGGACTGGATCGTCCGCATCGGTCGAGGCGTAGAGCTTCAGGGCGACCTTCCGGTCGAGCTCGGGGTCGTAGGCCGCGTAGACGATCCCCATCCCGCCGGCGCCGAGGCGGCCCAGCACCTGGAAGCGGCCGAGCCGGTCTCCGGGCGCCAGCTCCCGGTCGGACGTCGGCGAGGTCGGCCGGGTGTCGTCGTCGCGCGGCGCCTGCCGCCCCATCTCGGCGACCACCCGGCGGCAGTCGTCGCACACGGCCAGGTGCGATTCGATCCCGGCGCGTCCGGTAGGGTCGAGGCGCCCCTCCAGGAACGCGACCAGGCTATCATCGTCGGGATGGCGCATGGCGGGCGAGGGCAGTGCGATCGTACGGCCACGGGGAGCGGCCCAGCAAGGTGACCTCGCCGACAGACCTTCGCGCGTCGTTCCTGGCGGCTCTTTCGGACGAGGCGCGCGACCGGTTCGCCGGCGTCCCGGACCTCGGCGAACGGCTGGCGGCGCTCGCCGCGGAGGGGGGCGCGGCTT
>CAYJRR010000042.1:0-33785 GCA_964372275.1 uncultured bacterium | reverse complement strand
CTAGCCGGGTCGATCGGTTAGGATCGTTCCTCCGATGCGTTCCCCGCTCCGGCCGCTTGCGCCGCTGTTCCTCTTCCTCGCTGCGGCCTGCAAGCCGATCGAGACCCGCCACGTCCTCCGCCCCGACGACCTTCGCCCGCGACGCGACCTGGCGCTCCGCTGGATCGGCACCGGTGCGGGCGATGCCCTCTGGATCTCGACCGCCGACGACCGGGAGCCGAACGGCCGGTTCGAAGGACTGCACGCCGTCGTCGACCCCGGTCCTCCCGACGAGGTGGAGGGCCGACTCCTTCCGGCGATGCGATCCGCCGGATTCACCGACGGTGCTTCGCTCGCCTACGTGGTGGTGACGACGGACGATCCCCACCAGCGCGCGGGCGCGCGCAGACTCGGGGAGCTCGTTCCGGTCGAACGGACGATCGTCCCCGGTCTGGCCGGAGCCGGCCGCTCGAGCGACCGGCGCCGTCGCGCGCGCACCGACGACTTCGGCGGGCCGCTTCCCGGCTACCTCGACCTGGGGGGCGAGTTGACGGTCCGCCTCCTTCCGTCGGCGCGGGCCGACCGCCGCCTGCTGCTCCTGCGCTTCATCGACTTTCGCCTGCTGCTCGTCCCGGCGCAAGCGGCGAGCGGCCTGACCGCGGCCGATGTCGAGCGGATCGAGCAGGAGGCCGCGCCGCTGACGCTGCTCGACCTCCGCGACCGCGACGCCGACGCGCTCTCGCGGCACCTGCACCCGGAGGTCGCGCTCGGCGGCCGCCCGGCTGCGGGGGCGATCGCGGCCGCGCCCCCGGGAGACGGTCCGTTGCTGCTCACGCGGCCGTTGCCCGGCGAGACACGCGAGGTCACGACCGCCGGGGGCGAAACGCGACTCCCGGGTCCCTACCTCCGTTCCCGCTTCGGGCACTGGCTCGACTGTCGTGTGGGTCAGGAGCGCTGCGCCGCCGAGCTCCCGGTCGACCCGGGCGGTCCGCTGATCGTTCCGGTGACGATCGGCGGACGGGCGTCCCGCCTTCTGGTCGATTCGCGGGCCCCGTTCTCGTTCCTCTCGACGTCCAGCCTGAAGGCGCTCGGCCTCGACGCCGCCGACGCGCACGGTCATTCGCACGGCGCGGAGGGGATGGGGATCCGCCTTCCCGACGTCGAGCTGGGCTCCGATCCGTCGGCGCCCCGGCTCGTCGGGTGGCGCGTGCTGCCGATCGCGCCGTTCGAGATCGACGGCCGGCCGGTCGACGGTGTGATCGGCATCGACCTGCTCCAATCGTTCCGCGTCACGCTTCGGCCGAACGCGTCGCGACTCACGCTCCAGCCCAACTTCGACCCGCCGCACGACCGTCTCCGCCCGTCCGCGGAGCGGTCGGGCGACGGGTGGGACGTGCCGCTCGACCGGTCCCCCGGTGGCCCGCTGCTCCTGGCGACCGTCGACGGCCGCGGCCGGAGCCTCACCCTCGGCCTCGGAGCGGCGGAGTCGACGCTCTACCTTCGGACGGAGGAGTGGGAACGGCTCGCCGGCGAGTCCCGCCCGTTCGTCCACCGCGCCTTGCGCGTGCCCGACGACCTCCGGGACGCGGCCTGGAGATCGGCCGAGATTCGCGGGCGCCGACACTCCGTCGGCGACCTCAACCTGTTCGGCGCGCACTTCGCCGGAATCCCCTTCGTCGCCGTCGACGATCCGCTCGTCGGGGACGTCGTGGGGCTCGATTTCCTGCGACGCTTCTCGAGGATCGAGATCGACTTTCGCCGACGTTCGCTGGCGTTGGTTCCCTAGGCCCCCACTGCCGGCCGTTTTCGGCGCGCCTTCGGGCGGCCCTCGCCTTCTCGGACGGCGCCGCCCGGCGCCGCCTCCGCGATCCAGCGCGCGATCGCCGCCTGTTCCCCCCGCTCCCAGGTCCCGGAGACCCGCGCACGGGCGAACTGTCCGAACAGCTCTTCGACCGCGAAGACCGCCTCCTCCAGCAGCGCCACCCGCTCGTACAAGACCTCGTCCTCGCGTTCGGTGAACAACGCCGGGATCTTGAGCGCCGTCACATCGAGCGTCTCTCCGTCGAGCGTCAGCGACCATTCCCGCTCGCCTCGCTTCAATCCCACTTTGACCCGAGCGAGCCGCTTCCCGCCGGCCAGGGCCGCCTTCGACTCCGGGGCCCGCGCCGGATCCCCGCCGCTCACCGCGGTCGACGCCGGCTTCTCGCCGCCGTCCTTGAAGACGAGCCGGTCCTCGATCCAGAGGAAGATCTCGCCCGACTTCGGAAGCTCGAAACGTCCTCCCTCCCGATCGGTCCGCCAGAACAGCCAGGTAAGGAACTCCCGCCCCGGGTCTTCGACGTCGGGAGGGATCGGTCCGCCGATCGCCGCCTCGAAGCGACCCTTGACGCTCAACGCTTCGACCTCCAGATCGAAGGTCTTCTGGAACAGGTTGCGGAACGGATCCTGCGTGGCGTCGGCGGTCGAGTAGTAGTAGAGCCGCCCGGTGCCGACGTCCCAGCACAGGTCGTAGACCCGCCGTGCCGGGTCGGTCTGCGCGAGCAGCTCCCGCTGAAGTTTTTGGCGAATCTCCTTCCGCTCCGCCGGACGGAGCCGCTCTCGCCGGGTCTTCTTCTGGACGGCCTCCATCTCCTTCTCGAGTCGCGCACGGAACAGGCGAGCGTCGATCTGCTTCTTGTCGACCCTCAAGGAAAGGGTGAGGTACTGGTTGGAAAAGACCTTCTGTTCGTCGAAGTCTGTATCGAGCAGGTTGGCCGGGGAGACCCACCCCATCCCCGTCTCCTTCTCCGGTCCCAGCTCGCGGAACGCGTGGCGGCGGATCGGTTCGAGCACCCGCTCCGGACTCTTCCGCGGGAGCTCGCCGTCGACCCGATAGAATCGCAACGACATCGGTCCTTGCAGGAGACCCATCTTCCCTTCCCTCCGTCGCGTTGGGACGCGCGCATTCTTGCGCAACGGAGGCGAAAAGGTGAAGCGCGCCGAAGGCCCTCTAGTCGGCCGCGGTCGGAGCGATCGCCGGGGCCGGCCCCGCCGGCGAGGCCGATGGCGGGCGGGCGCCGCGCCGGAACGCCTCCTCTTGCGCGGCGACCGCCGTGGCGGGGGTTTCGTCGGTCGAGAGGAGGAGCCCGTAACGGACGACCGCCCCAGGCTCGCCCGGTGGAGGAAATACAATCTTTTCGAACGACTTGAGGATGCATTCTTCAAGCGTTGGATCACCGACCGTCGAGAGCTGGATCCACCGGTCGGAGACGCCGCCGTCCTTGTCGACGGCCATCCCGACCGAGACCACGCCGAACAGTCGCGGCGCGCGCGCGAGCGCCTCGCCGTAGCAGCTCTTGACCCGTCCCAGGCGTCGGCCGGCGGCGGCGTCGACCTCCTCGGCGCGAAGTCTCACGCGCCCCGGTAGGAGGTCCTGCGCGGATGCCGCGGAGGAGAGGCTCACCGCGGTTGTGGCGAGGATGGAAATGAGTGCGCCGCGGAGGGGGTCGCTCTTCCGAAGAACGCGCCCGAGGGAAATGGAGGATGGAAGATGGAAAATGGAAAACCGGCCAATGAAAGGCGCGCCTTGGCTATTCATTTTTCATTTTCCATTCTTCATTTTCCATTTTCCATTTCCGTTTTCCTCCGCGGCCACCGACGTGGGCCACCTACCCCGTCGCATACGGAATCGGATCGACGGCCCCCGCCTCGGCGAAACCTCGAAGCCTCAGACCGCACGACTCGCACGTCCCGCAGGCCGCCTCCTCCGCCTGGTAGCAGGACCAGGTGAGCTCGAACGGGCACCCGAGTTCGACCCCCCGGCGAACGATCTCCCCCTTGGTCATCGAGAGCAGCGGCGCGCGGATCGCGAGATGCGTTTCCGGTCGCGTACCCAGGTTCACCGCCGTCTCGAACGCTTCCAGGAACTCCCGCCGGCAGTCGGGGTAGCCGCTCGAGTCCTGTTGCACGGCGCCGATCCAGATCGAATCGGCGCCGGCCGTCTCCGCCCACGAGGCCGCGATCGCGAGGAGGTTGCCGTTTCGGAACGGCACATACGTTCCGGGGATCGTTCGATCGACCTCGTCCGCTCCGGACGCCGCCGCGCGTCCGACGGCCGCCGGATCGAAGCGCTCCACGGCGCGCGCCGCGTCGGTCAGGCTCGAGCCACCGATGGCGCGCAGGTGATCGATCGGTACGACCAACGTCGCCCGCGCGTCGAGCGCCCGGGCGATGGCGTCGAACGAACGTCGCTCCCGCGCCGCGGTCCGCTGCCCATAGGTCGCGTGCAGGAGGCAGAGGTCGTGCGTCCGGCGGGCGATCGACGCGGTGACCAGCGAATCCATCCCGCCGGAGACGAGCACGACCGCGACCGGACGGCTCCGGGAGGCGCCGACCTCGACGTCACCGACCCGGGACATCGCCCCACAGGACCTTGTGCTGCTGGAGGTTCAGACGCGCGTCGAGGCCGCTGTCGAGGATCCATTCGGCAAGCTCGTCCGGACGGCACCGGTCCCAGACCGGCGCGAACAGGAACCGTGGGTCGCGCGTGAGGCCGCGGTCGCGGATCCATCGAACGGCCCAGTCGAAGTCGGCGCGGTCGGCGACGACGAACTTGATCTCGTCGTTCGCGCCGAGCGTCCGCTCGAGCCCGCCGAGGTTCCGGTCGACCATCCCGCTTCCCGGGCACTTCACGTCGACCACCTTCTTGACTCTGGGGTCGACGGCGTCGAGCGGAAGCGAGCCGCCGGTCTCGAGAAGGACCTCGTATCCACGATCGAGGAGACGTCGGCACAGCTCCGGCGTATCCGGTTGGAGCATCGGCTCGCCGCCGGTGATCTCGACACGCCGGATCCCGAACGCCTCCACCGCCGCCACGATCTCGTCGAGCGAGCGTTCGGTCCCGCCTTCGAAGGCATAGGCGCTGTCGCACCAGACGCACCGCAGGTTGCAACCGGTGAGCCGGACGAAGACGCACGGAAGCCCCGCTCGCGAGGACTCCCCCTGGATCGACCGAAAGATCTCCGTGACGCGCATCGAAACGCATCTGGATAGCGCGCTCGCCCCCCGGAGTCAAACCGCGGCCGAGGATCGGGCCGGTCAAGGGGCGGTGAGCGCCGCGACGAACCGCGTGATTGCGTCCGTCGGGGGGTCGACCCAGAGGAAGCCGGCGAGATCGCGGCGAAGCCGATCGCGCACCACCCACGGTAGCCGCCGCAGGAGGGTTTCGGTGAAGGCGACCTCCTCCGCGCCTCCCGGCCGTCGGCGGCCGACGATGCGGGCGACGTTGCCTCGGTCGGCGAGCACCACCGCCAGATCGGCTCCGGCTCGGTCGATCGCCTCGTGGGCGAACGACTCGGCCGGGATCGCTCCGGCCGATGGCAGGACGACAAGCACCGCGGTCTTCCGCCCGCCGGTCGGTGAAAGGACGGGAAATCGTACCCAGCTCGTTCCGGCCGCCAGTTCGTCGATCCGGTGGCGCAGCGCTTCGGCCTCGAGCCGGTCGGGGACGAGCATTCCCTCCAGGTCTCCGGCGACGAGCGGCGCGACGGACGCCGGAAGCTCCAGAGGATGGGCGCGAAGCCCTTCGAGGGCGTCGCGCCATGCCAGCAGCCGGCGATCCGCGCCGACCTCGCACCGCGCGATCTTCTGCAGGGCTTCGGAGAACGGATCGTCGCGGAGCCCGAGCGATCCGGCGGCCGAGCCGAGCGCGCGGAACGGGCTCGGTTCGGACGGATCGTTGAACCATGCCCCTCCGCGACAAACCCGACGAACGAGAACCGCGTCGGTGTCGGACCAGAGGTTCGCGTCGATCCAGTCGACGGTCGATGCGGGATCGCGCGCCAGGGCCGGCACCGTCGCAAGGCGGGACGCGACCGGGAGGTCGGCGCCGACGACGATCAGTCGGTATGGCCGGTCCCGCCGGGCGTGGGCGGGCGCCTCGAGCGCTGCGTGGAGACGGTCGCGTGGCGCGAATGCCAGCGAAGTGGTCGCCGGCAGCCGGCGGGCGAGCGACACGCCGGCGGCGACCGACTCGGGAGAGGAGTCGGCCAGGATCACCGCCGCAAGAGGGGCGGTCACGAAGGCAGGTGGCGGTCCGGTCCGTGGCGGGAGCGGTCGGACTCTCCGCCGGGCGCGGTGTCGAGCACGAGCAGCGTCATCAACAACGCCAACGCGTAGAGACCGGCGACCGGCGCGAGCACCTTCAGGACGAATGCGCAGACCAGGGCGAGCGCCAGGATCGCCGTCGCGAGACGTCCTCGGGAGAGACCGGCCGTCGGCGTCTTGGCCGGCGCGCGCCGCTCGCGGACGCGGGCGAGCGCCACCGACGGATCGCCGCCGTGGCGGCGCAGCCGCTCGACGACCTTCGCCGCCGCCTCCGCCGCGGCGTGCTCCGGGTCGATCTGCAGCGTCCGCGCGAACGTCGCCAGGGCGGCGTCGTATCGCCGTTCCAGGGCCCGGACGAGGCCGAGGTGGAAATGGATCGGCGCGTCGTCGGGGAAGTAGTGCGTGCCTTGCAGTAGATACGGCTCGACATCGACCTGCACGTCGAGCAGGTCGGACAAGCGTCCGAGAAGGCGATAGGCGGCGAGGTAGTAGGGCTGGAGCTCGAGGCAGATCTTCAGGCTGTCGAGCGCACCCTCGAGGTCCCCCTCCCCGACCAGCACCACCGCCATCGCGTAATGCCCCTCGGCGTCGGTCGGCTCGTCGTCGAGGTGGGCCTGCACGCGGGCTCGCGCCCCGGACGGCACCGACCGTACGGCTGCTTCCCCGCCCGATCGACCGGCGCGCTCGAGCGCCGTCTCGCCGTCGGTGATCGCCGCCGGAGTCGTCCCCGGCCCGCACCCGGTGAGCACGAACCCGAACTCCTTTCCTTCCCGCACCGAAAGCGCGCGCTCCACCTCTTCACCATCCGCGCCGAACGTCAGGACGCGAACCAGATCGGCGTACTGGGCGCGGGCGTCGGCCTCACCGGTCCCTTCGCTCTTCCCTTCCGGCTGCCAACCGAAGGCGAAGGCGTAGAGCAAGTACCCCCCTCGGCGCGAGGCGAGCGTGACGTGAAAGACCTTGAGCGGCCCCTCGTGCTGGATCAGCGAAAGATAGATCGGGATCGGCTCCTCTTCGGTCGTCACCCGGTTGGCGAGCTCGCGCCCGAAGTACTCGCGGATGAACGAGCGGCACTCCGCCGCCGCCGTCTCCTCGGCCCGCGCCAGGTCGTCGGTCGGCAATCCCCCGCGCCGGGCGTTCAGGAAGCGCCACGACCGCTTGAGCTGCTCGATCCGCTTGTAGCAATGGTCGACCTCGGCGGCGACCACCTCCTGGTCGTTGTAGCGGAGGTGCGCCGACTCGATCCGCTTGGCGTAGACGAGGAGCGACTCCTCGTAGCTGTAGCTGCGGACGACGCCGTCCTTGCCGACGAGCTCGACCGGGAACTCGATCAGCTCGCGGTAGTCCTTCTGTCCGTAGTACCGGATCTTGTCGGACTTGTTCATACGGCGAAGTTGGCGGGGACCCTCTTGATTCTACCGCGGCCGGCCCTGCGCCGGCAACGCGTGGGCCGGCGCCGCAAGCCGATCACGCGGCGCGTCAATCGCCGCCGGACGGCGCCGGCGATCCGCCGACGCGCGAGGCCAATGCCGCCAGCAGCTTGTCGTGAAGTCCGTCGAATCCGCCGTTGGAAAGGACGGCGACGACGTCCCCGGCCCGCGCCTCCCGTGTGACGTGGCTCACGATCTCCGCGGTCGTCGGGATCGCCGCCGCCGGGGTCCCGGCGGCGACGAGGTCGGCGGCGAGCGCGGCGGGATCGAAACGCTCCCCTTCGGGAAGCTTCTGCGCGAGATAGACGTCGGCGATCACCGCGCGGTCGGCCGGACGGAACGCCTCGACGTAGGCCCGCTGGAAGACCTTCCGGCGGGAGCTCGCACTGCGCGGCTCGAAGATCGCCCACAGCCGCCGGCCCGGGTATCCGCCCCTGATCGCCTCCAGCGTGACCCGCACCGCCGTCGGGTGGTGCGCGAAGTCGTCGAGGACGGTCACCCCTGCCGCCGAGCCACGCACCTCCTGGCGGCGCTTCACACCGCGGAACTCCCGCATCCCTCGCGCGAGGCGCGCGGGATCGAGGCCGCGCGACACCAGCGCCGCCAGCACCCCGATCGCGTTCTGGAGGTTGTGCTGTCCGAGGAGCGGCAGTTCGAATGCCTCGACCGCCCGCCCCCGGTGAACGAGGTCGAATCGCGCGCGGCCCTCTCGCCAGTCGACCGAACCGGCGGTCCAGTCGGCCTCCGCGCGCAGGCCGTATCGCTCGACCGGCGCCGCCGCCTTCGACGCGACGTCGACCGCCCCTTCGTCGTCGGCGTTGATCACGAGCAGCCCGTCCTCCGGCGGCACCAGCGCCACGAATCGGCGAAAGGCCGACTTCACGTGATCGAGGTCGCGGAAGATGTCGGCGTGGTCGAACTCGACGCTGGTGACGATCGCGGTCTTGGGCCGGTAATGGAGGAACTTCGACCCCTTGTCGAAGAAGGCGGTGTCGTACTCGTCCCCCTCGACGACGAAGTGGCGACCGCCTCCGATCCGCGCGCCGCGTCCGAAGTTGACCGGGACGCCGCCGATCAGGAAGCTCGGATCCTCCCCCGCCGCCTCCAACAGCCATGCCGCCAGCGAGCCGGTCGTCGTCTTGCCGTGTGTCCCGGCGATCACCAGCGAGTGGCGCCCTTCGAGGAAGAAGCGACCCAGCGCGTCCGGAAAGCTGACGTAGGGGATTCCGCTCGTCAGCAGGGCCTCGATCTCCGGGTTTCCGCGCGAAAGCGCGTTCCCGACGATCACCAGATCGGGACGAGGTTCGAGGTTCTCCGCGCGGTACCCGACCCGGACCTCGATCCCGGCCTCGGCGAGCTGGGTGCTCATCGGTGGATAGACGTTCTGGTCGGAGCCGGTGACCCGGATTCCCCGGGCCTTCAGCATCGCCGCCAGCGCCCCCATCCCGGTCCCCGCGACAGCGCAGAGATGGACGTGCCTCACGGCGTCGAGCGACGGGATCGCGGGCGGGGTCATGGGTTCACCAGGACCGCCGCCGCGGTGAACGGGACGATCGTGCCGTCGGTGATGGCGACGTACGCCACCTGGAAGTCGAGGCTCGCCGTCGGCGCGAGGAAGGCGAAGTCATCGATGTAGCCCTCGGCGCCGGCGCTCAGCGCCGCCCCGGACGGCCACAGGAAGGTGACGTCGCGCGCCTCGGCGGTCGTCTCCCAGTCGTCGAAGTCGATGCGCGCCGGATCGCCCGAACGCGCGCCGTCCGCGTAGACGATCCGTTTCGGGCCGAGAAACGGCAGCGTCGAACCGGCCACGATCCCGGTCGTGTCCGAAGGGTTTCCGAAGTACATCTTGTAGCGGACGCCCCCGAGGTGCATCGGCATCGCCGCCTGGGCGCTCTGGAACAGTCTCGGGCAGCCTCCGTCCTCGTACTGGACCGACCACGCGGTCCCGTTCCAGACCGCGTACCCCTGGTTCGCGAACGCCGTCGAGCAGCCGGTGAGCGCGTCGACGGTGAAGACCATGAAGGTGCCGGCAGCACCGTCCCACCGCCAGTCGGTGAGCGTCGGAACGCCGATCTTGAACTGACGAACGTTGGGGATGCCGGACGCCGGATTCGTCGCATCGCCCTGGACGCCGATCGCGACCATCGGGGCGCACCCGCCCCCGGAACCGTAGTCGGCGGCCGTGCTGCACACGGTCGCGCCGCCGGCATGGAAATCCCGTCCGACGTAGCCGTCCTGGCTGTCGAGATAGAGGATCCGGGTCTTGTTGTCGGCCCCCTTGGCCTCGAAGTAGAGCCGAACCTTCGACCCGAGGGGGACCGACAGCGGAACCGCCTGTCCGGTGGCGACGTCGGAGACCAGCGTCGCCGGGGAGGACGGAGAGATCAGCCCCGCGACGCCGGCCAGGCTCGAGAACGAAAGGACCGACGAGATCTGCTCGGTCGCGGCAGTGCCGCTCGTCCCGACCGTCAGCCCTTTCACCGACATCCCGGACGGCCCGTAGTAGAGCTGCACGCGCCCGGCGAGCCCCGCCGGCGCGTCGCCGCCGTAGCGGAAGGCATGGATCTTCACGTTTCCGTCGGAGACGACCTTGGTCAAGGTCTGGACGGCGCTGCCGGTCCCCTGCAGCTGCCAGACCTCTTCGGGGGTCGACGCCGACACCGTCCCCTGCGTCGGGGAGAGCGACTCGGCGCAGTCGGGATCGAGGCAGGCGCGAAGGCCGATCGAATACGGCGTGTCCGATGCGAGACCCTCGAGCGTGACGGCGGACCCCGCCGTGCCGACGGTCACCGTCCGGCCCGATCCGGTCGCGTCGACCTCGTAATGGTCGACCTCGCCGGCGGCCGCCGACCAGGTCACCGCCAACCGCGTCGACGACGGATGGAGCGTGCCGGCCACCGTCGCGCCACCGGTCGGCGCCGCCTGCAGATCGGCGTTCCACGTCCTCTTCGACCCGGAGTCGCCCTTCGCGTCGCAGCCGCACCCCAGCGCGGCCCACACCGTCACCACGGCCCATCCACCGGCGATCGCGAATCGTCCGTCCACGGCTCTCTCCGAGTTCCTACGCGCGCTCCTTGAGGCGCGCCAGCGTCTGCAGCGCCTCGAGCGGCGTCATCCGATCGATCTCGATCGACCGAAGCTCCGCGCGGATCGCGTCGTCGGGCGGCGCGAAGAGCGACCCTTGCACGCCGCGGCCGTTGGCGTTCTCCGGGTTCGCCGCCGGGATTCCTCCCGACGCGACGTGCGGGAGGCGCGGGGCCGGGGCCGTTCCGGTCATGTCGGCCAGGACTTCGCGCGCTCGGGCGAGCACCCCTTCCGGCAGCCCCGCAAGACGCGCCACCTGGATCCCGTAGCTGCGGCTGGTCGCCCCCTCCACCAGCGTGCGGAGGAAGACGATCTTCTCGTTCCACTCCTTCACCGCGATGTGGAAGTTCCGGGCGTGCGCCTTCGCGTGGGCCAGCGCGGTCAGCTCGTGGTAGTGCGTCGCGAACAGCGTCTTGGCCCGAACCGTGTCGTGCAGATGCTCGGCCACCGCCCAGGCGATGGAGACTCCGTCGAAGGTGCTGGTTCCCCGACCGATCTCGTCGATGATCACCAGGCTGCGATCGGTCGCGTTGTTGAGGATGTTCGCCGTCTCGCTCATCTCGACCATGAAGGTCGACTGTCCGCGCGACAGCAGGTCGGAGGCGCCGACCCGGGTGAAGACGCGGTCGACGACGCCGATCTCCGCCCGTGCCGCCGGGACGAACGAGCCGACCTGCGCCATCAGGACGATCAGCGCCGTCTGCCGCATCACGGTCGACTTCCCCGCCATGTTGGGACCGGTGAGGATCAGCAGCCGCGCGCTCCCGTCGAGGACGACGTCGTTCGGCACGAAGCGTTCCGCCAAGCCGATCCGTTCGATCACCGGATGGCGGCCGGCCTCGATCGCGATGCGGTCGCCGTCGTCCACCTGCGGCCGGTGCCAATCGTGGGTCTGCGCCCGCTCGGCGAACCCGGCGAGGGCGTCGAGCTCGGCGACCGCGGCGGCGACCCCGAGGATCGCGACGGCATGGGTGGCGACGCGCGCGCGGAGACCCTCGAAGATCCGCTGTTCGAGCGCCAGGCGCTTCTCCTCCGCGTGGAGGACCTTCTCTTCGAACGTCTTCAGCTCCGGGGTGTAGTAGCGCTCCCCCCCCGCCGTCGTCTGCTTGCGAAGGTAGTCGGCGGGCACCTTGGCGAGGTTGGCCGTCGTGACCTCGATGTAGTAGCCGAAGACACGGTTGAAGCGGACCTTGAGGCTGCCAATCCCGGTGCGTTCGCGCTCGCGCGCCTCCATCGCGGCGATCCACCCCTTGGCGTCGCGCGCCAGGGCGTTGATCTCGTCGAGCTCGGGGTCGAAGCCGTCGCGGATGGCGCCGCCGTCGGAGACGCGGACCGGAGGCTCGTCGGAGAGGGTGCGCCAGAGCTCCTCGACCAGGTCCTCGCACGGGTCGAGGCCCGAGGCGAGCTCCTCCAGCCGGCCTCCGCGCGACGCCTCGACGATGCCGTCCGCCGCGCACCGGACGGCGGCCGCGCGCAACGCCGGCACCCGCTCCAGCGACTGGCGCAGCGATTGGAGCTCGCGGGGACCGGCGACCGACGTCGCCACGCGCCCGACGATCCGGGGCAGATCGTGGACGGCGGCGAGCTCCCGCCGAAGGCCCTCCCGCTCGAGCGGATGGCGAAGGAACGCCTCGACGGCGTCGAGTCGGGCGCGGATCTGGAGGACGCTCCGGAGCGGAGACGAGAGCCATGCGCGGACCAGGCGGCCTCCCATCGGGGTCACCGTCCCGTCGAGGACGTCGAGCAGGCTGCCGCGCCGGCCGCCGGTCGTCGCCTCGAACAGCTCCAGGTTTCGCCGCGTCGCCTCGTCGACGAGGAGGTCGTCGCCACGGCGATACGTCTTCACCCTCCGCACGTGGACCAGCGAGGCATGGGCGTTCTCGCGCGCGTAGGCGAGCGCGGCTCCGGCGGCGGCGACGGCGAGGTCCATCCCCGAGAGCCCCTGGCCGTCGAGCGTCACCACGCCGAGCTGCTCCTTGAGGAGTTCGGCCGCGCGGCCGGCCTCGAACTCCCGCGCCGGCCGCGGCGTCACCGGCAACGGCGGGTTCGCCCGCGCGGCGGCCGACGCGAGCGGATCGTCGCTCGCGCGCGCGTCGTTCGGCGCGGCGGCGACCAGCAACTCCCGCGGGCGCAGCCGGTCGATCTCGGCCGACGCGTCGGTGTCTCCGTCGACCTCGGTCGCCTCGAGGTGCCCGGTGGAGATGTCGAGAAAGGCGAGCCCCAGCCGGCTGCCGCGACGCGCCACCGACGCGAGGAACGACGGCGCGCGGCTGTCCAGCGCCTCCTCCTCCACCACCAGGCCCGGCGTCATCACCCGGGTGACCGCCCGCTCGACGATCGCCTTCCCCGACCGCCGCGACTCCTTCGGATCTTCGGTCTGATCGCAGATCGCGACCTTGTCTCCCTTTTCCAGCAGGCGGTGGATGTACCCCTGCGCCGCCTGGTGCGGAAAGCCGCAGAGCGGCACCCGTTCGCCGGCGTTCTTGTCGCGCGCCGTGAGCGTCAGGTCGAGCTCCCGGGCGGCCGTCTCGGCGTCCTCGAAGAACATCTCGTAAAAGTCGCCCATCCGGAAGAAGAGGATGGCGTCGGTGTGCCGTCCCTTGATCGACAGGTACTGCCGCATCAGCGGCGTGGTGGCGGTGACCACGGGGGGGTTGGGGGGCGTCCCCCCGGGAGCGTGAACACGCGGACCGTTCATCGGCTCACGTCCCCTACCCCAGAAGCTTCTTGAGCGGCTCCGCCGCGTCCCGGGCCACCCGCCCAAACTCGGCCAGCAGGTTCCGGAGCAGCTTGGCCGCGGCCTTGGAATCGACGCGGGTCAGGCGGTCGAACGCCTCCGGTCGCAACGTCAGGAGTCGCGCCCCTTCGCCGCCGGCCGCGGCCGAGACGAACCCCCCGCCGTCCCCCCCGCCACCGCGACCCAGCAGCGCGAGCTCTCCGAAGGAGCGACCGGGGCCGATCGCCATCCGCGCCGACTCGCCCCCCGACGGCAATCGGGTCCGGAGGTCGATCGACCCCGCGGCCACGAGGCTCAAGCCCTCGGTCGACGATCCCTCGTCGAGGAAGCGTTCCCCCGGCAACAGCTCCCGTTCCTCGAGGAGCGACGCGACCAGAGCCAGCTCGCGGGGCTCGAATCCCCGGAAGCAGGAGCTCGCCCGAAGCGTCTTGATCTTCCCCACCTTCAATCCGGACCCTATCACGTTCCGCGGCGATACTCGTCGGCGTAGGCGACGTACCGTTCGGCGGAGGCCCGGAGCGATGCGCGCTCCTCCGGCGTGAGATCCCGCACCACCGCGGCCGGGCTGCCCCGCAGCAGCACCCCGGGCGGAAAGCGCTTGCCCGGCGGGAGGAGCGACGCCGCCGCGACGATCGTGTCGTCGCCGACCTCGACGCCGTCGAGGACGATCGCGCCGATGCCGACCAGCACCCGATCGCCGATGCGGCAGCCGTGCAGCGTCACGTGGTGGCCGATCGTCACGTCGTTTCCGACGAACGTCGCGTGCCGTCCGCCGGTGACGTGCACCAGGCTTAAGTCCTGGACGTTGGTGCGATCCCCGATCCGAACCGGGTGGACATCGCCGCGCACCACCGCGTTCATCCAGACGCTCGACCGTCCCCCGAGGACGACGTCGCCGATCACCTGGGCGGACGGATCGAGATAGACCCCGTCGCCGAGGACGGGGCTCTTGCCGCGGAAGTGGCGGAGGCGCGGATCGTCCACGGTCACATCTTGAACTTGCCGAAGTCCTCCGGGGAGAGGCTCTTCAGCAGCTCGAGCCAGTCGGCGGCCGGCCGCTCCCCGGTGGCCACCTGCGCCCGGAGTCGTTCCAGCGATTACCACCCCGGCGCGGGGGGTTCGTCGACCGGACTCGACGCGACCGGCCACGCCGCCAACGAGGTCCCCTTCGCCGCCTCCAGCACCGCCCGGGCGATGAAGATCGGCGCCTCGGCGCGCAGCGCGAGCGCGACGGCGTCGGAGGGCCGGGAATCGACGACGACCCTCCGTCCGGCGACCTCGAGCTCCACCACCGCCAGGAAGGTGTCGCCTCGCACCTCGGAGACCTCCACCCGGACGACCGCCGCCCCGGTGGCGTCGAGCGCGTTCTTCAGAAGATCATGGGTCATCGGCCGCGGCGTTTCGATCCGTTCGAGGCGGGTGGCGATCGCCGACGCCTCCACCAGTCCGATCCACACCGGCAGGCGCTCGCCGGTCTCGGGCGCCTCCAAGATCAGGACCGGCATGTTGGTCACCGGATCGATCCGGAGACCCGCGACTTCGACCTTCACCGGCGGCGGTTTCATGGCGAACCTTCGCGAAGCGTAGCAGATCGGCGGCGCGCGGCGACCCGGTCGATCGACGCCTGCGCGACCCGGCGGCCGTGGCGCAACAGCCGGTCGACCACGAATCCATGCCGCTCGGCCAGCCGCCCGATCCGCTCCGATCGTTCGACGTCGATCGTGCGCCCGAGAGAATAAGGGGTCGCCTCACGCTCCAGCGCCAGGACGACCGGTTCGGCGAAGCAGGCGTAGACCGTTCCGCCCCGGTGGCCGACGACAAACGAGTAGAGACGGGTGAAGGGGCCTCCGGCGAAGGCGTCCGGCGGGGCGGTGACGTTTTCGCCGTCGACGACCAGCACCTCGGCCGGCGTCCGCCCGCGCAGGTCGCGCGGCTCCGCCACGTCGACGACCACCGAGCCGGGGACGAGCCACGCCGGATCGATCGCGTCTCCGGTGGAGGAGGCGCCGACCACGAAGTCGGCCCGCCTCACCGCCTCGGCGGGGTCGGGCGCCGGTATCGTCCCCCGGCGCGGTCCGTCGATCGGGACGACGTCCGCGCCCCGGGCCGCGAGGAGCCGCCCGATCCCCTCCGCCAACGCGCCCGGATGGCCCGCCACCGCCACCGTCGACCCGTGCAGGCGCTCGCCGAGCGCCGCCGCGGTGCGCTCCAGCGTGCGCACCGCCGCGAAGGCGGTGAACGACGAGCCGGTCGTCACCGGCACCGGCGAGCGCCTGGCGACCTCCTCCCCGCGAAGTCCCACCACCGCGCACAGCGATCCCAGGCCCACGACGTCGGCCCGGTCGAATTCGGCGAGCGCGCGCACCGCGACGGCCACGCGCTCGACGGCCTCCTGTTGCTCGCGGAGCATCGCCTCCGGAAGCATCGGAACCGCGCGAACGCAACCGGCCGTCTCCGCGCCGCACGCCGATCGCACCGCGTGAAAGGTCGCGACCCGACCTCCGGCGCCGCCGTTTCCGGCGATCGCCGCCGGGGAGAGCGTGCGAACGGCGACCAGGCCGCGCTGCACCGGGTTCAGCGGATGGACGACGAAACCGAATCGCATCGGTTCGATCCCGTTGCCTCAGGCGGCGGCGATCACCATCGCCAGAACGGCATCCCGCTGCCGAACCAGGGCACCATGGACCGACCGCACCCCCAACGTCTCGGCGTGGGCACGCACCGATCCGGCCAGACGCACGCGGCCGCCGCGGCCCATGGTCTCGATCTCGCGCCAACGGACCTCGAACCCCGACAGCCCGCCGAGCGCCTTGAGCGTCGCCTCCTTCAACGAGAACGCCTCGGCCAGCCGCCGGTTCCCGCGCTCCGCGCGGGTGAAGATCCCGCGGAGCCTCCGGCGGTGATCGCGCGCGAAGCGGCGGAAACGGGCGCGATCGACGAGGTCGACCCCGACGCCGTGGATCATCTCGCGGAGGCCGACCTCTCTTCGACGAGCTTCACCACGATCCGGTAGAAGGTCTCGACCGTGAACAGCCGGGGGATGTCCTTGGCGCGCAGCCCCGGTTGGACCGCGGCCGGGTCGACCTCCGGCATCACTTCGCGGATCTTGGAGAGCGCCTTCTCGGTGAGGAGCCCGTCCTTCTCCCATTCGGTCGGATCGAGTCCTTCTTGGCTTTTCTGTTTGATCTCGCCGCGCGGGATCTTGACCTTGAACGTCTGCTCCAGCCGGTAGGCGATGTCCAGGAAGTCGAGGCTCTCCGCTCCGAGATCGTCGATCACCCGGGCCTTGAGCGTCACCTCGTCCACCTCGACCCCGAGCGCCTCGGCGAACGCCTCGCGCACCTTGTCGAACACCGCCGGAACCGGCGCCGGAAGCGGGGAGGACAGGGGTTCGGGGAGTGGCCCGATGGAGCCCGAACGGGCGGACATGTTTCCACGATACCGCCCGCCCCGACGGAGGGTCAACGCGGCGAAACCCACGCACCCTGGGTAGGGCGGTAACCGTGCTAGTCTTCCGGCCCCGATGGCGCCTCCTCCAACTTCGCGACTCGGGTTCCTCGACGGAAAGAGGGCCTTCGTCACCGGGGGGAGCGGGGGGATCGGCCGGGCGCTGTGCGTCCGATTCGCGCTGCTCGGCGCGGAGGTGGCCTTCAGCTACTTCTCCAACCACGCCGAGGCCGACGCCACCGCCGACCGGATCCGCGCCGTCGGCGGGAAGGAGCCGCGCGTGCTGCGGGGGAACCTCGCCGAGGCGGCCGACTGCAAGCGGATCGCCGACGAGCTCCTCGCCGCCTGGAGCTCGCTCGACCTGTTCGTCAGCAACGCCGCCTCGGGGGTGCTGAAGGCGGCAACGGAGCTGACCGCCAAGCACTGGGATTGGACGGTCGGGATCAACGCGCGCGCCTTCCTGCTGCTCTCCAACGCGCTCGCGCCCGCGATGCCGGCGGGGTCGAGGATCCTCGCCCTCTCGTCGTTGGGCGGGGCCCGGGCGATCCCGCTCTACGGCGCGATCGGCGCCTCCAAGGCGGCGCTGGAGGCCAGCGTCCGGGCGCTGGCGATGGAGCTGGGGCCGAAAGGGATCACCGTCAACGCCATCGCCCCCGGCCTGGTCGAGACCGGCGCGCTGGAGCACTTTCCGAACAAGGAGGCGCTGCTCGCCGTCTCCAAAGCGCGCACCCCGATGGGTCGCCTGACCACCCCCGAGGACGTCGCCGACGTCGCCGAGTTCCTCGTCTCCGCCAAGGCCTCGATGATCCACGGCCAGACGATCACGTTGGACGGCGGCTACTCGATCCTGGCCTAACGGAAGCCGCCGTCGACCGGAAGGACGGCGCCGGTGATGTAGGACGCCTCGTCGCTCGCCAGGAACAGGACGGCCCGCGCGACCTCGTCGGCCGAGCCGTAGCGCTTGAACGGGATGTGCGCCAAGACCTCCTCCGGCGCGGCGCCGCGCACGAAGGCGGTCATCTCGGTCTCGATGACGCCGGGGGCGACGGCGTTCACCGCGATCCCCTTCGGCGCGAGCTCGATCGCGAGCGCGCGGGTGAGCGCTTCGATCGCCCCCTTGCTCGCGGCGTAGTTCGCCTGCCCGCGGCCGGGCTTCGTCGCGGCGACCGACGAGAGGTTGACGATCCGCCCGCGCTTGGCGCGCATCATCGGCATCGCCACGGCGCGGCACATCCGGAAGACGCCGCCGGCGTTCACCCGCAGCACCTCCTCCCAGTCGCCGTCCTCCATCGCCGCGACCAGGCCGTCCCGGACGATCCCCGCGTTGTTCACCAGCGCGTCGATCGCCCCGAAGCGTTGCAGCACCGCGTCGACCAGCTCGGAGGCGGCCTCCGGCCGGGCCAGATCGGCGCGGAAGGCGGCCGCCTCGCCTCCGCTCCCCGGAACGGCGCCGGACGCGATCTCGCGCACCACCGCCTCCGCGTCCTCCTCCTTCTCGCGAAAGCTGAGAGCGACCCGCGCCCCTTCGCGACCCGCCTCCCGGGCGACGGCCCTGCCGATCCCGCGCGACCCGCCGGTGACGAGAACCACCTTTCCTGCCAAACGTCCCATCGTCCCTCCGACTCCAACGCCGTCCGTTCCGGCCGTCACGCCGGCTCGCCGAGAACCAGCGCCGCGTTCTGTCCGCCGAGACCGCTGGCGTTGACGACCACCGCCGTCGTCTTGATCGCCCGGCGGCCCTCGATCACGTGGTCGAGATCGCACTCCGGATCGCGCTCCCGCAGATGGAGCGTCGGCGGCACGCAGCCGTCGCGCACCGCCAGCGCCGCCGCCGCCGCGGCGATCGCCGCCGAGGCGGCGACCGGATGGCCCAGGGCCCCCTTGATCGCCGGCACCGCTACCTTCGCCGCCGTCCCCCCCAGCGCGGCCCGGATCGCCAACGTCTCGGCGCGGTCGTAGCGCGGGTTGCTGGTCCCGTGGGCGAAGACGGCGCGGACGTCGCCCGGCACGAGCCCGGCGTCGGCCAACGCGTCACGCATCGCGCGCGAGAGACCCTCCCCGTCGGGCGCCGGGTCGAGCACCCGGTAGGCGTCGTTGGTCGCCGCGTAGCCCAACACCTCCGCGATCGGAGGCGCGCCGCGCGCGTGGGCGTGGTCGGCCGCCTCCAGCACCAGGAAGGCGGCGCCGTCCGCGGGGACGAACCCGTCCCGCCGGCGGTCGAAGGGGCGGCTCGCCTCCGCCCCGGCCGCGCTGGAGGAGGTCAGCAGCCCCAGGCGGGCGTATCGGAGAATCGACTCCGGCGAGACGAGCGCGTCGTAGCCGCCGGCGACGACGACGTCGACGCGGTCGCTGGCGATGGCGTGCGCCGCATCGCCGACGGCGTTCAGGCCGCTCGCCCCGGAGTTGGAGAGATTGGTGTTCCACCCCTGGGCGTTGAACTGCGCCGACGCGAACCCGAGCACGTTGTTCGACAGGCCGCGCAGGAGCCAGAGCGGATTGATCGCCTGAACCCCCACCTCTCCGAACGTCCGCAGCGAAAAGCGGCCGCCGGCGTCGACCGACGCCTCGATCGCCGGCAGCAGCATCTCCGGTTCCCCGGTCGGTTGTCCGGCGCCGGTGGCGATGCCGAACCGCTCCGGATCGACCTCGGGAAGCAGGCGCGCGGCGTCGATCGCCATCTTCACCGCACCGATCCCGTACTGCACCATCGGCGTCATCACCTTCAGGCTCTTCGGTCCGTCGACGTACTCCCGGGCGCGGAAGCCGCGGATCTCGCCCCCCACCGTCACCGGAAGGCCGGCGGCTTCGAAACGGTCGATCGGGCCCAACCCGCATGCCCCTTCGAGCAGGCGGGACCAGGTCTCCTCCGCCCCGACTCCGAGCGGCGTGACCATCCCGATCCCGGTGATGACGACGCGGCGTCCCACGAGCGTTCCCTTCGAGACCTATCCCACCAGGCGCGCGAACGCCGCTTCGTCGTCCGCCGCCAGGCAGGGGAACTTCCGGTCGATCTTCTTCACGAATCCGACGAGCACCCGCCCCGGACCGACCTCGACGAACTCCCCCGCGCCGAGGGCGATCATCGCCCGCATCGACGGCTCCCAGCGGACCGGACGGTAGACCTGCTCCGTAAGCAACCTCGCGATCGACGCGGCATCGCGCGTCGGCTCGGCGGTGACGTTCGGAACGTAGGGGACGATGGGCTCGCGGAAGCCGATGCGGGCGAGCGCCTCGCGCAGGCGGTCCCCCGCCGGCTTCAAGGGGCGGGAGTGGAACGGGCCGCTCACGGTGAGCGCGATCGCCTTCCCGCCGGCCTCCTCCGCCCGCCGCATCAGACGCTCCACCGCCGGCACGTGTCCGGCGACGACGATCTGGCCCGGGCAGTTGTAGCCCGCCGGCTCGACCACCTCCTCGCCGGCGCACGCCTCGCGGCAGAGCCCCTCGAGGCGTTCCGCGTCGAGCCCGAGGATCGCCGCCATCGTCCCCTCCCCCGCCGGGACCGCCTCGCTCATGAACCGCCCCCGGGCCCGCACCAGGCGGACCGCTTCCGGGAAGTCGAGGCTCCCGGCCGCGACCAGCGCCGAGTACTCCCCGAGCGAGTGACCGGCGACGACCCCCACGTCGAGCGACTCACCTTTCGCTTCGCGCAGCACGCGCCAATAGGCGATGCTGACGGTGAGGATCGCCGGCTGGTTGTTCTCGGTAAGGGTGAGCCGCTCCAGCGGTCCCTCGAAGATCAAGGTGGACAACGACTCGCCGAGCGCTTCGTCGGCCTCCTCGAAGGTGCGCCGCGCGACCGGATGACGCTCGGCCAGTCCTCTTCCCATCCCGACGTACTGCGAGCCCTGCCCCGGGAAGACGAACGCCCTCATCGCGCCGCCCCCTTCGCCAGGACCAGCGACGCGTTTTGTCCACCAAATCCATAGTTGTTGGTCATGACGATCTCCGGGCAGCCCGGGCGCGCTTCGAAGAGGTGCCCCAGTCCGCCGCAATCCGGATCGACCGAGGCCGCGTCGAGGTTGGCCGTCGGCGGCAGCCGGTCGAGCGCGAACGCGGCGAGGCAGACCGCCGTCTCGATCGCGCCGGCGGCCGCCACCAGGTGCCCGACCACCGGCTTCACCGACGAGATCGGGAGCGCCGCCGCCTTTCTCCCGAACACCGCCCGCACCGCCGCCGCCTCCGCCGGGTCGTTGAGCTCGGTCCCCGTTCCGTGCGCGTTCACGTAGCCGATCTCCTCCGGACGCACCCCCGCGTCCTCGAGCGCGCGTTCCATCGCCGCGCGCGCGCCGGCCCCGTCGGGACGCGGCGCGGTGACATGATACCCGTCGAGGCTCGCGCCGTACCCCCGGAGCTCCCCGTGGATCGTCGCGCCGCGCGCGAGGGCGGCGCCGCGCTCCTCGATCACGAATACCGCCGCCCCCTCCCCGAGGAGGAACCCGTCCCGGCCGCGGTGGAACGGACGGCACCCTTCCGCCGGACGCTCGTTCTTCGTCGAAAGCGCCCCCAGGAGCATGAACGAGATCATCCCGAACGGATGGACCATCGAATCCATCCCCCCCGCCAGCGCCGCGTCGAGCGAACCGTCCCGCACGCGGCGGAAGGCCTCGCCGATCGCCTGCGTCGACGCCGCGCAGGCCCCGAAGTGGCTCGCCGAGCCCCCCGCCGCCCCGGCCAGGCGCGCGACGATCCGGTTCACGCGGTCGGTCAGGTGCCGCCACGGCAAGGGGGAGCCCGGGTGAGACCCGGCCTCCGCCCCCATCCGGCGAAGATCGATCCCGGCGCTGGCCGCCAGGTAGGGAAGGACCTCCTCCTCCAGCTCCGCGATCGAAAGCGAGGAGAGACCGGTTCCAAGGAAGAGCCCCACGCGCTCCGGCGGAAGGGCGCTCCCGGCGATCCATCGGCTGTGCGCGATCGCGCGCCGCGCCGCCAGGACGCCGAACGCCCCCTTCCAATCGCCCGCTGCGGCGAGCTCTCCTCCGTCGGGGTCGGCCGCGGCGGCGGCGCGGTCGGGCGGCGGCACTTGCGCCGCGAAGCGGGTCGGAAACGCGCCGGCGTCGAACGAGGCGATCGTCGCGGCCGCCGAACGCCCGGCGCACGCCGCCTCGCCGACCGCCGCGAGCGTCCCTCCGCACGGGGTGACGAGCCCGACTCCGGTGACGACCACGCGCCGCGGCGAGCGGCCTTCGCGTGGACCTCCTCGCGTCGACGCCGCGCGGTTCACGAGCCCGGCCTCTCGAGGACGATCGCTCCGTAGGCGCCGCCGAACGCGGCCGCGCCGACCACGACCCGGGAGGCGCCGTCGGCCAGGAGCGCGAGCGCCGCCGCGATCCCGACGGCGCCCCCCGCCGCGGCGCACTCGCCGACGATCGCCGCCGGCTCGACGCGCCGGTCGGTCCGGATCCCGACCGACTCCAACGCCTGCGCGTCGGCGGCCCCCGAAACGACGGCCGCGTCGATCGCCGAGCCCGTCCGCCCGGCACGGTCGAGCGCCGCCGCCAACGCCCCGACCGCGCCGGTCGCGCGCGGCCTCCCCGGCACCGCGTCGTCGGAGGCCCGGCCGATTCCGGCGATCTCCGCCAGGACCGGTCTCCCGCCCGCCGCGGCCCCCGCCGCCGTTTCGACCAGGAACAGGGCCGCCGCCTCTCCGAGCGGACGGGTCACGCCGAGCCGATGAAAGGTCAACAACCCCATCGGCGAGACGGGAGCGTCGACCCCGCCCGCGAGCGCCACCTCGACATCGCCGTCGTCCAGCGCCGCGACCGCCCCCTCGACCGCCTCGACCGCGGCCGCGTCGAACGGCGCGTAGGCGGCGTTCATTCCGCGGGGGGCACGATCTCCGAGACGCATGGCGATCGTCCCCAGCGCCATGTTCGGCAGCGTCTTGAGCGAGGCCAGCGGATGAAGCGCCGGCATCCCGTCCGACGCCAGGAGCCGGTCGTCGATCCGCCCGCCCCGCGCGCTGGCCGCGATCGACGGGACGACGTCGTCGATCGCTCCCTGCTCCAGTCCGACCCCCAGGAACAGGCCGGTCCGCCACGGATCGCAGCCCCACGGCGCCGGGCAGGCGCGCTCCAGGTCGGCGAGCGCGCCGAGCGCGAGGACCGACGCCCGCGCCAGCAGCTTCGCCTCCTTCGGCGCCCGCGCGAGTCGACGGGCGTCGAGGCCCGGGACCTCGCCCGCGAGCGGGACCGGAAAGGTCGACGCGTCGAACCGATCGATCGGCCGCGCGAGCGGAACGCCCGCGCGAAGCGCGCCGTGGAACGGGGTCGTCCCGCTTCCGGCGGCGCTCACCAGCCCGACCCCGGAGATCACCGCCTTCATGGGATTCGCCGGATCGCGAGCGTCCCGTTGCTCCCGCCGAATCCGAAGGCGTTGGTCACGGCGACGTCGAACCCGGCCGGTCGCGCGACGTTCGGCACGTAGTCGAGGTCGCAGCTCGGATCGGCGGCCTCGAGATTGATCGTCGGCGGCAGGACCCGGTCGAGCATCGCCCGCACGCAGACCACCAGCTCCACCGCTCCGCAGGCGGCGACCAGGTGCCCCATCATCGACTTGGTCGAGGAGACCGGGACGGTCGTCGCCCGGTCGCCGAAGAGGCGCTTCAGACCGTTGGTCTCCGAGACGTCGTTCTGCTGGGTCGAGGTGCCGTGCGCGTTGACGTAGCCGACCTCGGCGGGATCGATCCCCGCGTCGGCCAGCGCGAAGCGCATCGAAAGGTAGGCGCCACGGCCGTCCGGTGGGCTGTCGGTGATGCGATAGGCGTTGCACGAGGCGCCGAACCCCGCCAGCTCGGCGAGGGCCTTTGCCCCTCGGGCGCGGGCGTGCTCCAGCGCCTCGAGCACCACGAATCCGGCCCCTTCCGCGAGGACGAAGCCGTCGCGGTGGAGGTCGAACGGCCGGCTCGCGCGCGCCGGCTCGTCGTTCCGGGTGGACAGGGCGCCTAACAGTCCGAAGCCGGTCACCATGAACGCCTCGACCAGCGCGTCGCAGCCCCCGGCCAGCATCACGTCGGCCTCTCCACGTCGGATGCGGTCGAACGCCTCGCCGACCGACTGCGCGCTGGACGTGCAGGCCGTCGAAACGGTCGCGTTCGCCCCCTTCGCGCCGTGGATCCGCGCCAGGAGCGACGCCGGCAGATTCGCCGCCTCCCGCACCAGCGCGATCGGATCGAGCGCCTCCAACGCCTCGGCAAGATCGACCGCCGCCAGGGGTCCGGGGAGATCCCCGGAGGAGCGTGAAGCGCGGACCGCCCGGGTCTCGACGAATCGCGTGGCGATCTCCTCCAGCAGCGGCCGGCCGGCCTCGGTCCCGACCGACACTCCGAACCGCGCGGGGTCGACCGATCCGGGGCGAATCCCCGCCTGCCGCAACGCCTCGTGCGCCGCGCGCAGGGCGAAGGCCGCCTTCCGATCGAGGTACTTCCGCAGCCGCGGCGGGCACGATTCGTCGGAGAGGTGGATCCGCGGATCGAACCCCGGCACTTCGCCGGCGATCCGGGTGGCGAAGCCGCTGGCGTCGAACAGCGAGATGCGCCGCACTCCCGATTCGCCGCGGCGGCAGCCGGCCCACGTCGACGGCACGTCCAACCCGAGCGGCGTCACCGCCCCGAGCCCGGTGATCGCGACCGGCCGGCGACCCGACCGCACGGGAGCCTACAGCCCCCTCTTCGAGGCGTCGGCCCACGCCGCGAATCCGGGCCACAGGACCTTCAACGCCTGCGTCTCGATCTCCTTGAGCGCACGCTGGTCGAGGCTGTCGGCCAGCCCTTCGGGGTCGAAGACGAAGAGCAGCTCGGCTTCGGTCACCGTCTTGCCGTCGACGCGCGCCTTGGCGCGGGTCACCGCGCTTTCGTCGCGCGACTCGGCGAGCTCCGTCTCGAGACGGATCTGATCGCCCGGCCGGATGAACTTGCGGAACTTCGCGTTGCGCACCATCGAGAGCACCGGGAAGGGCCAGATCCCCCGCTCCTCCCACACCGTCAGCTCGATCAGCTTCCCCGACAACTGCGCCAACGCCTCGATCACCAGTACGCCCGGAACGACCGGAAACCGGGGGAAATGGTCCTCGAAGTAGTCCTCGGCGAGGGTGACCGCCTTGGCGCCGGCCGCCCGCTTCCCGGGGACGATGTCGTCGATGCGATCGATCAGTCGCCAGCGCATGGAAGAAGGGACCGTACGCCGTAGTTCCCTATCGGGTCAAACGACCGGACCAAAGGCCATCCCCGGTATTCCGGAGCAAGTACCACGCCAGTGCGGACGCGGGAAGGAGCGCGAACAAGCCGGCCGCCATCGGCGGGATCGGAAGTGGCGAAATGAATCCCTCGATCGCGCCGGCGACGACCAGGAGCGGCGCCGTTCCCAGCGCGAGCAGCGCGGCGTCACGCCCCCGCTCCACCAGCGCGTCGCGGACGGAGCGCTCACCCGGGGAGATCAGTCCGGAACCCAGCGCCATCCCGGCCGCACCGGCGATGCAGATGCAGGTCAGCTCGATCACTCCGTGCGGGACCATGAAGGCGACGAGCATCGTCAGCTTCCCGTAGTGGTGGATCGTCCCCATCACCGCGCCGATCATCAGGCCGTTGTAGGCGAGCACCACCACCGCTCCGAAACCGAAAAAAATCCCGCCGGCGAAGGCGAGCAATGCGACGCGGATGTTGTTGGTCAGGATCCACGCCGACGCCGCGGGGGCGACCTCCGGGGTCAGCTCCGCCGCCCAGCGATCCTGCTCCGCGAGCGACTTCTCGATCGCCCGGAAGCCGTCGGGCAGGAGGAAATCCCGCGCTTCGAAGTCGACCGTGACGAGGAGGAAGCCGAACGCCATCGTCCCGAACAGGATCGCCGCCGCGGCCGCGACCCCCTTTCGGTGACGCCGCACCCGCTCCGGGAACCCCCGCCAGAGGAACTCCACGGCCGAGCGGACCCGCAGCGGCGGCGTTCGGTAGAGCAGGCCGTGTCCCCGGCCGACCAGCCCGTTGAGGAGCGCGAGCACCTCCGGATCACGCGCGAAGGTCTGCGCCTGCGCCAGGTCGGAGGTCGCCTTCCGGTAGAGTCGCACCGCCTCGCGCAGCTCCTCTTCGCCGGTCGACCGCAGCCCCCTCGACTCGACGGCGCGCAAGAGCTCGTCGAGTCGCCGCCAGTCCTGGCGTTTCTCCTCGACGAACGAGCGTCGGCGGGTCACCATCGGCCTCTTCGTCGTAGCCTAGCATGCGCCGCGAGATCCAGATCCGCACGCCGGAGAACGTCGTCTTCGGCTTCCGTCTCGCCGGATTTGCAAGCCGCCTCGTCGCGGCGGCGATCGACTACGCGATCGTCTCGTTCCTGATCGGGATCGTGGTCAGCGGCCTGGGGTTCGCCGCGCTCCTGTTCGGCATCGCCCTTCCCGGCGCCGGCGATCTGCTCTCCTCGGGGATGGTGGCGCTCCTGATCGTCGGCGTCTTCGCGATCCTGTTCGGCTACTTCCTCTTCTTCGAGCTGGTCTGGAACGGACAGACGCCGGGGAAACGCGCGGTCGGCATCCGCGTGGTGCAGGACCACGGCGCCGGGATCACCTTCGGCGACAGCCTGGTGCGCAACCTGGTACGCGTGGCCGACGCGCTCCCGGGCCTCTACGCCCTCGGCGGGCTCACCCTCCTTCTGTCGTCGCGGAACAAGCGGTTGGGGGACCATGCGGCCGGTACGATCGTCGTCGCCACCGAGACGGTCGAGCCGGTCGCGGCCGGCTCCCCGCTCCCGGCGTTCGAGTCCGGCAACACGATCGCCGAGGACGCCGTGCTCGCCGCCCGGGTACGGGCCGAGATCGCCCCCGAGGAGCTGCAGCTGGCGCGGGAGGCCTGGGAACGGCGGGAGTTTCTGGAGATCACCTCGCGCCGCCGCCTGATGCGCCGGCTCGCCGACCACCTGCGCCGGCGCTTCAAGATCCCGCCGTGGGGCTTCCTTTCCGACGAGCAACTGCTCCGCGACGTGCTGCAGGTGGCCGACCCCGCGGGGGGCCGCCGGACGTGACGGGCACGGCGGAGTCACGGCCGTGAGCTGCGGCGTCCATCCCGACCGCGACGCGGTCGCGACCTGCGGCGGATGCAGCGGAGAGTTCTGCGCCGACTGCGTGGTGCCGTTCGAGAAGATCCTCCTCTGCGAACGCTGCAAGCGGCGCCTCCTCGACGGCGAGGAAGCGAAGGCGGTGACGCGCGGCTCCGGCGTCGTTCCGCCGGATCGCCGCACGCGGCCGGACGGGACGTCGCCACGCAGGTCTCCCCGACTCCCGTGGCTCGTCGCGTCCTTCGCCCTGGTCTTCGCCGCGGGGTTCGGGTTCCTGCTGGTCGCGCTGCTGGCCGGCCCCTGGTCGACCTTCCTCCGCGATCGGCGGCATGCGCGCGCCCACGCCGACCTGGCCCGGATCGGCGCCGCCCTCGAGCGCTTCCGGTTGGAGCGGGACCGGTATCCGGAAACGCTCGACGAGCTCGTCCCCGCCTTCCTCCTCGAGGTACCCGACGATCCGTACGCCGACGGCGGCCCGCCGCGCTACGTCTCCGCCGAAGGCGAGCGCCGTCTGTGGTCGCGCGGCCCGGACCGGTCGGACGACGGAGGTCACCCGCCCGCCGACCTCGTCTACGCCATCGACCCTCCGCGATCGTAGCCGCGTGCGCGCCGGCTCCGCGCACGCGGTGCGTCCGCAACCGATTCCGCGGCACGCGCGAATTTTCCTCGACGGCCTCGGTCCGGAGACCTACCTCCGGGACCATGCCGGAACCGACGACCGACCCCTCCCCTGCCACCACGCCGAGCCGCCTCCGGGTCCTGGTGCTCGAAGACGAGCGGGACCTCGCCGTGGCGATGGTCGACACCTTCCGCGAACGGGGCATCGACGCCTGGGCGCTGCATCCGCGCGCCGGACTGCCCGTCGAGCGTCTGGTCTCGGCGGCCGCGGCCTTCGCTCCGCACGCGATTCTCTGCGACGTGGTGATGCCGGTCAGCACCACCCGGCTGGTGCGCGCGCTCCGGCGCCATCCGCGCCTTCGGCGCACGCGCATCGTCGGGTGCAGCGGGCACGCGCTCCGGGCGGAGGCGTTCGCCGACGCGCTCGACGGTTTCCTCCACAAGCCGTTCGACGCCGACGAGCTCGTCTCGTCGGTGCTCGAGCTACTTGAAGCGCCCCTTGAGGAGAAGCGCGTCGTACCCGGTCAGGACGAAGGGTTGGCCGGCCGTCAGTGAGAACTGTTCCACCGTCTGGCCGGTCATCGGATCGATCACGTCGACGTCCATGGCGTACTGCCGGGGCTCCAGGGTGAGGCTTCCGAGGATCCCCATCGGGAAGACGAGGAACTCCTCCCCCTTCACCGACCCGTAGGTCCGCACCGCGCCACTCTCGGGGTCGTCGAGGTCGGGCCACATCTCGTTCGGGTAGAGGGTCCCGTTCTCCCCCGCGTACGGCACGAACGGCGCGTCGACCCAGTGGCCGTTGCGGCGTGACCAGTTCGGAAGGTCCGGCGGGAGCAACGTCTTCAGGTGGACGAAGGCGTCGGCCCCCTCCATGTCGTAGATCTCGAAGTCGCCGCGGACGCCGGCCCGCGTGTGGTAGACGTACATCGGCAGCGTCGAGATGTAGGTGACGATCGCCGCCGAGACGAGCTTCACCGGGTCGGTTTCGCTGGCGACCGACGAACCCGGACCGATCGGCTCGTTGTTGCTCGACGGCGGCAGGTTGCAGTCGTTGATCCCCCACGGCTGTCGGACCGGCCGCCAGGCGCCGTCGACCAGCGACACGTTGCGGTCGAAGTGGATCGTGGAGAGGTCGGCGACGCCACCCGCGTAGACCGCCTCGAACTCCTCGCACGTCTCGCCCAGCGGCGCCGAGGCGGCCACGAGGATCTCGGTGCGATCCTTCATGTACGACGACAGCGCCCGGAGCTGGGCGATCCCGTCGCTCCCCTCGAATCCGTTCTGCCAGGCCTCGTTGGCGATCTCGAAGAGGATGATCTTCTCTTCGCGGCCTTCGCTCATCGCCAGGAAGCGGTCGACCAGTGCGTAGCGGTCGGCCTCCTCCGGGATGTTCACCTGGCCGTCGCCGATCAGCGTCCACTGCACACGGATCCCGTAGACGTCGAACGCCAGATCGGTGAGCCCCGCGATCACCTGGTCGTAGTCCTCCCAGTGCCAGTCGATCTCGCGTCCGTCCCAGTAGTCGGCGTTCTCGTAGTCGCCGACGACCCCCAGCGCCCGGATGTAATCGAAGCCGTGCGCCTGGAGGAAGGCGAGGTTCGCCTCGAGCTTCGGCCGGTCGTATTTGTATCCCCACGCCGCCCAGAACATCGTCGTGCCGAGCGCGTTGAACGTCCCGAGGTCGTCCTCGAGGGCGTTACCGGTCAGCCGGACGAGTCCGGAACGGTGGGGGAAGTCGCACGTCACCTCGACGGTCGAGGTCGCCTTCTCGCCAAACCAGGCGACGAACTCGTGCACCATCTGCCAGTCGGTGACGTAGGTCCCGGCGAGCGGCGGCGCGCGCATCGGGATGGTGAAGGTGTGGCTGGCTCCCGGCGGAACGATCTCCCCCTCCTCCAGCCACACCCTCGTGTCCAGGTTGTAGAACGGATCGGCGTCGTCGACGGCACCCAACTTGTACCCTGCGTCGCGCGTCCAGTGGCTAAGCCCCTCGTTCTTCACCACCACCTCGGCGGCGAACGTCTGCCCGCAGAGAAGCGCCGTGGGGAGATTGGAGGAGACGACGCTCGCCGCGTCCTCCTCCGGCGCCGACGCTCCGCCGCCGGCGTCTCCACCGTCGCAGCCGACGATCGAAAGGATCCCGAACGAAACGGTGAGCCATGTCGCGCGTCGCATCGAATCGTCCTCCTACAAGCTCCCACGCTCCCCGACGGGTGCGCTGTTCTACAGAAGGCCGATCCACCGATCCACCGAAAACTGACTGATAAGTCAATCAGCCAAGCGACCGCCCGGTCGCACCGCGAAACGACGGCGGAATCGGCGCCGGTTTGCCGAACCAAAGGCGAGCCTGCGCGCCCCGCAAGACGAAGAAAGCCCCGCGGCCAACGCGCGGGGCTTTCGACTGGAGCCGCTGATCGGACTTGAACCGATGACCTGCTGATTACGAATCAGCTGCTCTACCAACTGAGCTACAGCGGCGTGATCGGCCGGCTTCTAGGTACCAGGCGCGCGCGCGACCGTCAAGCGATGCGGGATGGTTCGGACAGCGCCCTCCCTCGGGGCGCCAGAACTAGAAGCGGAGCGATGCGGTGACGCCGAGCGCGGTGCCGCCGGCTTCGACGTCGATCTCGGCCTCCTCGAGCTCCACCTCCCACGAGGAGTAGCGGAAGGTGGCGCCGATCTGGAAGGAGCTCGTCAAGGCGAAGGCCGCGCCGGCGCCGGCCCAGAAGCCGACCCCCGACTCTTCGTCCTCGGTCTCGCTGAACCCCTCGATCTCGACCTTCTGCGTCGCCTTCCCCCACAACAGGCCGCCGCCGACGTAGGGGCGGATGCGGCCGAGCTCGAACCACCGTCGCGCGCCGGCGCACAGCTCGAGCGTGCTCCCCTCGTAGTGCGTACCGAACGCCTTGTCCTTCCCCGACGAATAGAAGAGGTCGGCCGCGACGTCGACCGGGAGCGACCGCAGCTCGAACGTCGACTCGATGCCCAGGGCACGCTGCTCGTCCATCTCCGGCCAATCGTCGTCGTCGAGCGTCTTCCGCCCGAAGAAGCCGGCGATCGTCAGTCCTTTCGGCGTCGGTGTCGGTGTCGGCGTCGGGCTGGCGGTGGCAGTTGCCGTCGGGCCCGGGACAGCGGTCCCGCCCTGGCCAGGAGCCGGCGTCGCCGCCGGAGCGGAGGTCCCCTTCCCCCCAAGCCCCGCGGCGGCCGGCGATCCACCGGAGGCAGCGCTGGCGGTGACCGCGATCGCGACCACCGCCAGCCAGAACTCCCTCCGGATCGTGCGCCACATCGGACGACGATCGGCCACGCGCTACTTGATCACGTAGCTCAACGTCAGGCCGTAGTGCAGCCCGCCCGAGGCGATGTCGTCGTCCTCGAACTCCGGTTCGTAGGAGGAGTAACGAACCGCCGCACCTACCGAGAGCTTGTCGTTGATGCCGTACAGCGCGCCGCCACCGGCCCAGAAGCCGATCGCCGACTCGCTGTCGTCCGAGTCGCCGAAGTCGGACTCGAGCTTCGACGACGCCGATCCGTAGAGGATCCCGGCGCCGGCATAGGGGGTGATCTTGTCCATGGCGAAGAACTTGCGGACGCCCAGCCCCAGCTCCATGGTGCTCACCGACAGCTCGATCCCTTCGTCGTCGGCGCTGCCCATCGAGTAGAAGAGATCGGCGGCGATCGCCACCGGGAATTTGTGCGGATCCCACGTCGTCTCGACGCCGAATTCCAACTGCTTGCTGAAATCGAAGTCGTCCGGAACGCCGTCTCCGCTGAAGTCCCAGTCGTCGTCGAGCGCCTTCTGCCCGAGGAAGACGGCCGCCCGGATGCTCATCCCGTCGGAGCCTGCCTCCGCCGGAGCGGCCGGCGCCGGCTCCTGCGCCCACGCCGAACCCGCCACCGCCATGAACAGCCCCAAGGCCCCCGTCCGCACAACGCCACCGATCTCGATCCTCATTCGATCCCCTCCAAAAGAAACATGGAACGGCAAACGTCGCGCAGATCATCGCCTCGCGCGCGCGGCGAAAACAATTTTTTTTTGAGGTAGGATCCGCCGCCGTTTCAAGGAGGATCGATGCCGTCGATGGACGTCGTCAACAAGCTGGAGTGGCCCGAGGTCGTCAACGCGGTCGATCAGGCGCGCAAGGAGATCGGCCAGCGATTCGACTTCAAGGGGACGAACACCGTCCTGGAGCTCAACGAGAAGGAGAAGTCGCTCGAGATCCGGTCGTCGACCGACGACCGCGTCACGGCGGCGCTCGACGTCGTCGAGACGCGCCTGGTGAAGCGCGCCGTCTCCCTCAAGTGTCTCGACAAGCAGAAGGTGGAGCCGGGCCCGGGCGGTACCTCGAAACAGAAGATCAAGCTCCGCGACGGCATCGACGACGTCAACGCCAAGAAGCTGGTGAAACACGTCAAGGACAGCCATCCGAAGGTCCAGGCCTCGATCAACGGGAACTTCGTGCGCTGTTCCTCCAAGAGTCGCGATTCGTTGCAGGAGGTGATCGCGGCGATGAAGGCGCTCGACTTCGAGCTGCCGCTGGCCTTCGTCAACTTCCGCGATTAGAGGCGGTACCGCGCCGACCACCACACGAGCGCGACCATCGCGGACAGCGCCAGGAGCGCGCCGCTGCCGAATGCAACCTCCGGGCCCGCCTGCGCGTAGAGCCAGCCGGCTCCGGCCGACGCGATCAGGTTTCCGGCCCCCAGCGCGAACGACATCGTACCCAAGGCGCGCCCGCGGACCCCGCGCGGGACGAGCCGCGCCACGACCGCCTTCTCCGCCCCCTCGGTCAGCGCGTAGTAGAGCCCGTAGACGCCGAACAGCGCCCACGGCGCGAATCCGCCTCCGCCGACCGCGAACCCGGCGTAGACGACGGCGTAGACCAGCCACCCGAGACCGACGGCCCGGACCGGGCCGATGCGGTCGGCCAACGCGCCGCCGGGCACGCTGGCCGCGACCTTGACCACGTGGAGGAGCGTCCACGCCCCCGCCACCGCCGTCGACCCAAGCCCCATCTCCGACGCCCGCAACAGGAGCAACGCGTCGGTCGACGATCCCAGGGCGAACAGGAACAACACCTTGACGAAGGCGCGGAGCGATTCGGGAAGCGGCGCCGCCGGGTCGGCGGGGTCCGGTTCCGCCGCTCCGTCGGCGGACGGCTCGACCGGCGGCGGCCGCGGCAGCGCGTCGGGTTCGCGCACGAAGAGCACGATCGCCAGCCATGCGAGCGCCCCCGGCACGAGGGTCGCGGCGAAGACCTGCCGCACGCTCAAGCCCGCGGCGAGCAACGCCGTCGCCAGCATCGGCCCCAGCACCGCGCCGGCGTGATCCATCGCGCGATGCAGCGAGAAGGCGCGCGCCAGTCGCGACGACTCGACGCTGCTCGCGATCAGCGCGTCCCGCGGGCTGCTTCGGATCCCCTTGCCGAGCCGGTCGGCGCAACGCAGGAGTCCGACCCCGAACACCCCGTGCGCGACGGCGAGCAACGGCCGCGCCGCGGACGAGAGCCCGTACCCGAGCAGCATGAACGGCTTCCGGCGGCCGCGCGCGTCGGAGCGGGCGCCGACCCAAGGCCGGACCAGCTGCGAGACGGCGTCGGCCACCCCCTCCACCACCCCGACCGCCGCCGCCCCGGCCGCGGTCATCGATCCGAGAAATCGCGGCAGCAGCGGAAAGACCATCTCTCCGCCGACGTCGGTGAGGAGGCTGACCAGCCCCACCGCCCAGACGGTCCGCGGGAATCCCGGATTCGCCGACCGCTCCGCCATGGGCAGCGAGCATAGAGCAGGCATGCGCCGATCCGGAGCGTGTCTATCTTTCCGGAGGATGGAGTCCGACGAGCGCTACGTCGGCGGAAACCGGGTCACCCTCCTCCGCGACGGGGAGCCGACGTACGGCGCAATTCTGGACGCGATCGCCTCGGCGCGCCGCTTCGTCCACCTCGAGACCTACATCCTGCGCGACGACGCCGTCGGCCGGGCGCTCGCCCGACGCCTCGCCGAACGCGCCGCCGCCGGCGTCGAGGTGAGGCTGCTCTACGACGGCGTGGGCTGTTTCACCACCCCCCCTTCGCTGTTCGAATCGCTCCGACGCGCCGGCGTGCAGGTCGCCGCGTTCCACCCGATCGCACCGTGGAGGCGCCGCTGGGGGTTCTACCGGCGCAACCACCGCAAGACGGTCGTCGTCGACGGGCGCATCGGATTCGCGGGCGGCTTGAACTTCGATCGCTGCCATCTTTCGCGATCCGCCGGCGGTCAAGGCTGGCGTGACGCGCACCTCGCGATCGAGGGGCCCGCCACCGTCGAGCTCGGACGGCCGTTCCTGGAGACGTGGATACGCCACGCCGACGCGCGGCCACTCGACGCGGC
>CAYJRR010000041.1:9187-34317 GCA_964372275.1 uncultured bacterium | reverse complement strand
CGAAGTCGGAGGTCGGAGTGTCCCACGCCAGCTCGACGTGGAGCTGCTGCCAGGGGACGGCGCTGAAGGCGAACTCGTCCTGGCCCTCGTTCCCGCGGTCGTCGACGACGGTCAGGCGGATCGTGTAGTCGCCGGCGAAATCGACGAAGAGCTCCGCCCGCGCCGGGTCCAGCGTCTCGATCGGCGCCGAGCTGCCGCTCGGCCGACCGACCACCTCCCACCGATACTCGACGATCTCGCCGTCCGGATCGTAGGAGTCGCTGCCGTCGAAGACCGCGGTGTCGAGGGGGACGTGGTTCGCGTCACCGGAGATCGCCGCGACCGGCGCCTCGCCGGCGTCGGGCAGGCCGACCAGCGTGTTGTCGTTGCAGGCCCCCACCAGAAGCGAAAGTCCCGCGACCCCCGACGAAACGATCGACCGCTCGACCCGCGTGATGACCATTTGCCCCCTCCGATGGAACGAGGGGCTGCAACCGGTGAGCCACGGGGGCGGTTCGCCGTGACAGCTTGGAATCGCTAGAGAATCGGATCCGCGGCCGTCCGGTCGGTGCGGCCCGGGTGGCAATTCCTACATCCCGGTACGTGACCTTCCTCACCCACGGTGTCAGTGCTGTAGGTAGGTCTTCCCCTTGTAGAAGTAGGCGAGCGTCGCGAAAACCAGGGCCGCGACGGCCATCAGTCCGGCGAACAGCCAGAAGAACTGCGACAGCTCCACCGTCTTCTGCAGCGGCGCGAGGAAGGCGACGATCAGGTTCCCGAACGTCACGCACAGGAGCCAGAAGCTCATCATCGTCGACTTCATCGCGCGGGGCGCCTGGGTGTAGGCGAACTCGAGGCCGGTGATCGAGACCAGGACCTCGGCGGTCGTCATCACGAAGTAGGGGACCGCCTGCCAGAGTCCGTGGACCTCGCCGTTCCCCTCCACCTCGATCCACTTCTGGATCACCGCCGCCAGGACGAAGGCGCTGGCGGCGAGGAACATCCCGACCGTCATCCGCCGGAGCGGCGAGAAGTCGATGCCGCGCTTCTGCAGCGGGTCGTAGACCAGCACGTTCAGCGCCGGGATGATCACCATCACCATCAGCGGGTTGAGCGCCGAGAGCTGCGCGGCGTCCATCTCGATGCGGGCCATCTGCGGATTCAGGAGATCGAGGACGGCGGCGATCACGCCGAGTCCACCGGTCACGGCGAGCGTCGCCCGGGTCGCGATCGCGGGCAGCGCCCGGTTCGAGATCCACGCGAACAGCCAGACGCCGGCGAAGACCGACAGGCCGATCGTGGCGGCGAGCACCCACCGGCCGATCCACGTCGGGAAGGTGAGCGTCAGGTCCATCATCTTCGCCTGGTCGATCCACGTGGAAGCGTGCTGGTCGAACAGGGCCCAAAAGACGCTGACCATCGAGAAGACGACGACGATCTTGAGGACCGCCGGCGGGCCGTCCCCCGCCTCTTCTCCGAACTCCTCCCTCGCGACGTCGAAGAAGCCTTGCCCCGGCTTCCGGCGCGACTGGTTGCGGAGGGCGAAGAGCAGCACCGGGAGGAAGCTGGTCCGGTCGGCCACGATCGACTGGCGCTTCTGGAACAGCGCCAGCCCCGCAGCCACCGCGGCGACGGTCCCGACCGGCAGCCACCAGTGCTCGGCGAAGAAGGTCCCGACCGTCCCGGCCGTCACCGCCAGCTCCTCCCCCTTCGGGAGCGACTCTCCCAGGCGCTTCAGGAACCCTTCCCACAGGACGAAGTAGCCGACGATCAGCGCGAACAGCGGGGAGAAGAGGAGCGTGGTGACGACGGTGTCGAGCAGCCCGAGCTTTCCGCCGGGATTCGGCGGCACCCGCACGAACCGGTCACGCCCCATCCAGAAGACGAGGGTCGCCACCCCCATCAACACCCCCGGCACGCCGAACGCCACCTCCGGTCCGAACCGGCGGAGAAGGATCGGGGTGATGATCGTCGAGAAGAACGAGCCGTAGTTGATGATGAAGTAGAAGATCTGGAAGATCTTGGTGACGAGGTGGCCGTTCTCCTTGGTGAACTGGTCGCCGACGTTGGCCGAGACGCAGGGCTTGATGCCGCCGGAACCGACGGCGATCAGCGTCAGGCCGAGGTACATCGAGATCTCCGCCGCGTGGTACATCGAGATCGCGTCGAACCGGCCGGCGACGGCGAGCACGGCGTGCCCCAGGCAGTAGATCAGGGAGACCCAGAAGATCACCTTGAACTTTCCGAGCAGCCGGTCGGAGAGGACGGCGCCGATCAGCGGGAAGGCGTAGACCCCCGCCACGAAGAGGTGGACCACCTCGGTCGACTTGGCGCGCGCGGCGGCGAGCTGCTCGGGGGTGGCGGTCGACTCGTCGAGGACGCCGATCGACTTCAGGAACAGGCCGATCAGGTAGACCTTCAGGATCGCCTTCATCCCGTAGAAGCTGAACCGCTCGGCCCCTTCGTTGCCGACGATGTACGGCACGCCGGCGGGGAAGCGATCGCTGCGGGCGTGGGGCGGGGCGGCGGTGGGGGCGTTCGGCAGAGCGCTCATAGGACCGGGGCTTGTAGCATCAAGCCGAACCGCGCTTCAAAAGGAAAACGCCCGTGAGGCGCGTGGGCGGCCGGCCGCCGTCCTACTGGAACTGGACGTTGGCGAACCAGCCGGACTCGAAGCTGGTCAGCACCGGTCCGACCGAGCCTTGCGGGAAGAACGAGCCGAGGCGCGAGCGGCGCAGCTCGACCTTGTCCCGCCACGCCTCGCCGACCCACGGCGTGACGGTGGAGTCGAACGCCTGCAGCACCTCGACCGGAACGTCGAACTCGCCGTCGTCGGTCAGCTTGCACATCCAGAGGAGCGGCGTCGCGTCGGCGGCGTGCTGCTGCCGGAAGTAGAGGTAGAGCGGCCGGCCGTCCGGAACCGACTCCCAGCGCACCGGCAACGGTTGGGTGCGCGAAAGCGGGAACGGATCGGTCGAAAGCGGGTTCGGATCGAGCGACAGGACCTCGCCGGGGGCGGTCATCGGATGGTCGAACGCCTCGATCTGGCCGCCGGTCGACTTCAGGCGGTACTCGGCGTTCGGGACGAACAGGGTGGTCGGGTTCCACACCGAGAGGTACATCACCTCCATCAGCGACGAGAGCGTGAGCGTGCCGTTGGGCCCCTCGAGAGTGATCTCCCCGGCGGAGGGGGGCTGGATGTTGCTGCTCAGCGCGACGGCGGCGGTACCCTTCTCCTCGCAGGTGTCGAACGGCTGCTGCGGGAAGTCGTCCCAGAACTCCTGGAAGTTGGCCGGCATCGGCACCGGAACGGGGAAGAACTGCACCATCCCGGTGAAGTCGTCGGAATGGTTGTCGCGAAAGCGGGCGAAGGTTGCCATCCCGCCGATCTGGGAGGGCATCGTTCCGGGGTCGTCGTCGTTGCCCTCGTCGTCGCCGCCGCCGCCGTCGTCGTCGTCGTCGGACGCACCGGGTCCGTTCGGATCGCGCGTGTCGACGCCGGAGGTCACGTTTCCGCAGGCGGCGGAGAGGAGGACGAGCACGAAGAGAAGGTGGCGCATCGATCGGTTCTCCTTCGAAGTGGCCGTCACGGTTGCGGGGCGGGCCCCGTCGCGCCCCAGATCCTCTGCGGTCCCTCCAGGTCGCCGACCGTCGTGACCGTTCCGGCGTCGGGGGCGACGCGCAGCACCTTCGGACTCTGACCCTCCGAGGGATCCCCCTCGGTGATCGCGTAGACGACGCCGTCGCAGCCGGCGTCGAGTCCGAAGACGCGCTCCTCGCCGAAGGAGCCGACCTCGGAGACCCCGCCTCCGCCGAGGTCGATCCGCATCAGGCGGTCGGGGCCGCCCTGCGTCACGCTGGCGCTGGCAAAGGCGATCCCGTCGGCGCGGGCGAAGACGTCGCCGGAGTAGAGCCGACCGGAGGGCAGGGACGGATAGTTTTGGGGCGCGCCGCCGCCGCCCGGGTCGATCGCCTTCAACACGCTCCCTCCGCCGACCAGCAACCGGCCGTCGGCCAGCGCGTCGAGCGTGTTCTGGCCCGAGACCCAGGTGGCGTTGGTGTAGGGGGCCGTCTCGGCGGAGAGCGGGTCGACGAGCAAGGCCGACTGCATTCCGATGACCACCATCTCGTAGGCCGCGGTGACGGTGATGTCGGTGAGACCGTCGAACCCGGTGGCGCCGACCAGGTCGGCCGACGGGACCGCGGGATCGAGCGCCCAGAGATTGCCGTTCTTCTCGATCGCGTAGAACCGGCAGGGGAGCGGCGTCGGAAAGGGGGTCGGCGGGGGAACGGTCGGCGTGGAGGTGGCGTCCGGGTCCGGCGTGACGCCGGGGGTCGCCGTCCCGTCGGCCTCCGGCTCCTCGTCGGCGGCCGGCCGCGAACGAAGCTCGCCATCGTTGCAGGCGGCGCCCCCGAGGGCGAGGAGAAGCAGGGCGCCTCGAAGAGCGGAACGGGACAACGGGGGCGTCGTCGATCTCACCGACCGCACTCGACGACATCCCGGCGGCGCTTGACCAGTGTTCGTCACTTTCCGCCGCTTTCCTCGCCGGTCTACGATCGGTCCGGGAGGGGAAGCGAAGGATGGTCCTGTTCCGTTACCTGCGCGCGCGCCCGTCGTTCTGGTTCGGTCTGATCGCGGCCTTCGTCGGCACGATCTTCTCCGTCGTCGGCCTCCACGAGCGCGCGAGAGCCGAGCGGAACCGGCGCGATTTCTACCCGGTGACCGGCACCGTCATCGACACCTACACCCGGTCCGGCAGCAAGGGAGGGACGCACCACTACCTGGAGGTGGTCTACGACGACCGGACCGGTACGGCGCACCGGGCGAGCCTGTCGGTCGGCCGCGAGCGCTTCGAGTCGCAGCGTCCCGAGATGCCGGTCGAGCTGTACGTCGCCGGCGCCGATCCCGAAGACGTCTGGCTCACGAGCGACGGTCCTCCGAGCTTCCTCGAGGCGATCGTCTTCGGTTCCCTCGGGGCGTTGCTGGTGGCGCTCGGACTCGGTTTCGGCGGGGTCGGTTACCGCCGCGCCTCGCGCAGCGCGCGGGCGCTGCTCGAAGGATCGCCGTTCCACGGGCGCATCGTGGCGGTGCGGCTCGGGACGCTGTCGGTCAACAAGGTCCCGTGGTGGAAGGTGACCTGGGGTTGGACCGGTTTCGACGGGGTCTCGCGCGAGGTGACCTCCCCGCACGTGCCGCCGCACGTGGCGCAGCGGTTCGCCGACGGGCAGGAGGTGCAGGTCTTCGTCGACCGTGAGAATCCGGCGGTCGGCGAGATCGACCTCTACGGTGTGCGAATCCCCGCCTAGCGCTGGTAGGTCGAGACGCGCCACGGCGCGGCCGACAGCGCCTCGTCGGTCATCTCGGTGGTGAACCCGGGGATCGAGACGCGCACGCCGAGGATCTCCGGGTAGGCCGCGTTCATCGCCGCGTGATTGACCGGGGTTTCGTCGAAGAAGGCGACCGGCTCTCCCCATTTCGCGCGGATCTCGTCGACCGCCATCACCTTCCAGTCGGCGGTGCTGCCGGAGAAGCCGTTGCGTCGCATCGTCACCTTCGGACGGCGCAGTCCGTTTTCACGAAGCGTTCTCTCGGTGACGGCGCGGTCGGACTCGCGGCGGCCGGTGTTGAAGACGAGCACGCCGCCGGCGCGGGAGACGCTCCGCGCGAACTCGATCAGACCCGGAACGAGCGTTTCGGTGGCGTCGAGCGCGTCGACCCACGTCGCGCCGTAGTAGGTGTTGTAGACGGCGTTCCAGTCGAGACCCGGGTAGCGGGCCTTCAGGCCGGTTCGTTCCGCCCACTGCAGGAAGCCGGCCTTCGAGTAGTGGGGGAGGAGGTCGAAGGAGTCCGGATCGGCCGCCTCGGCGATGTTCCAGACCGCCGCGATCCGCTGGAGCCCGGCGTGCGCGCGCGCGGTCGGAACGAAGCTGGTGTTGTCGAGATCGAGCATCACCACGAGCTTCGGCAGCGCCGGGTCGGCGCGGCGCTGGCGCGCCCGGGCGCGGACACGGCGGAGGATCTCGTCGAGCGTGGCCTTCTGGATCTCGAACGGAACCGGGGCTTCGCCCGCGCGCCAGGACCTCGCCTCGCGCAGATCGCCGGCCAGGCGCGGCGCCGCGCCGGCGTCGGTTTCGTCGCATCCCGACGAAAGCGGCCGCATCGCGTCGGGGGCCCGCTCGACCGCCTCCACGCGGAAGAAGTTCCCGAGAGACGACGGGAGGTCGCGCGCGTGGACGAACGCCCCCCGTACGGTGACCGTCGCGAGATCCCCCCGCCCGAGGGCCGTCAGTAGGGCCTCGTCGAGCGGGGCGCGAGTCGTCCGGGTGACGTCGAGCGTATGGACCGCAATCACCTCGCCGGTTTCGGAGGTGGCGAGGAACCGCTCGCACGGCCGGGCGGAGCACGGGGCGGCGCTCTTGGCGAGGGTCCAGGTGGCGAACAGGGCAAGGCCGAGGGTCGTCATGGTGCGGTCCTTCGCGGGCCGCGAACGGGCGGCCGATTGCGCCGCGCGTCAAGCAAGGGAAATGCCCTGGGCCAGCGGTGGGCAAGGCACCGGAAGAACGGCGAATTCGGGAAGGGAGAGGGGGCTTTCGCGTCGCCCGTGCGACGGCAATGCCTCCCCAGCCGTGACCCACGCGCCGGCCCGGCGCGTCCTCGGATGCGGTCGCGACCCCGGTGCCGGTCGCGACCTGGACCCCCGGCCGCGCCCCTCCGAACCAAAAAAAAGAGCCCTCCTCGCGTCTACGAGGAGGGCCGCCAACCACCGGGTGCGAAAGAAGGGACTCGAACCCCCACGCCCTTGCGGGCACTAGACCCTGAATCTAGCGCGTCTACCAATTCCGCCACTTTCGCGGGCCGGCTACAGATACACGCCGGTCGGGGGGGCGTCAAGCCGAGGGGGTTGGCAACGCGCCCGTCGACCGGATAGGCTTCTGGACCTTGGCGTGGCAGGGTGCCTTGAGGGAGGCCCCTTGAAGACCAGGGTGCGGGAGAGTCCCGGGTAGGCTTCGTACCGACTTGGACGGAGGTTCGGGATGGAGCGCTCGATCCGGTTGGCAGGGGGGCTGTTCCTGGCGGTCGTGGCGGCCGGTTGCAACGACGGCCCGTTCGGCGAGGAGGGCGACGGCGGCGGCGATCCGCAGACCGTCCATCTCGGCATCGAGCCGTTCGAGGTGGCGCAGGGGGAGGACCACGTCTGGTGCAAGACGATGAAGGTCCCGTCCGACGTCACCCTCGACGTGACCTCGGTGAAGATCACCATGGCTCCCGGGAGTCACCACTTCATCCTCTACCGGTCGGACAACGACCTCCCCGACGGTTTCGGCGACTGCACCGAGATGGACGACCGGCTGTTCGTCACCGGATCGCAGACGCCGGTCTCCGAATGGTCGCTCCCCGAAGGGCTCGCCTTGCCCCTGTTCGCCGGGGAGCAGCTGATCCTCGAGACGCACTACGCCAACGCGTCGGACGGGCCGATCACGGGCGAAGTCGACGTCGAGCTCCGGCTGATGCCCCACGACGAGGTGGAGGACTACATCCAGACGGTGCTGATCCCCTACACCGACTTCGAGATCCCGCCGATGACGACCGGGTACGTCGACGGGATGACCATCCCCGAAATCGGCGGCTACAACGTGCTGTCGATCTCCTCGCACACCCACAAGCGGGCGACGCTGTTCACCATCGACCACCTCACCGACGCCGGGACGGAGCGCGTCTTCACCAACGACGACTGGCACGCCCCACCGACGCACACCTTCGACCCACCGCTGCGCACCGACTCCGACAACGGCTGGCGTTTCGAGTGCACCTGGACCAACGAGACCGACCACCCGATCCATTTCGGGACGACCACCGAAGACGAGATGTGCATCATGGTGATGACCTTCTTCCCGGCCTACTCCTACAGCCCGTAGCCTGTGGCCTCGGGGCGTGGTAGACGGTCGCCCCATGCACCGGGTGTTCAGGAACGTGATCGAGGCGATCGGCGACACGCCGATCGTGCGGTTGAACAGCGTCTCGCAGGGGCTCGAGGCCGACGTCTACGTCAAGCTCGAGTTCATGAACCCGGCCGGGTCGGTCAAGGACCGGATCGCGCTGGAGATCATCGAGGACGCCGAGCGGACCGGGCGGCTGAAAGCCGGGGGGACGATCGTCGAGGCCACCTCCGGGAATACCGGGCAGGGGTTGGCGATGGTGGCGGCGACGCGCGGGTACAAGTGCGTCTTCGTCATGCCGGACAAGATGAGCGACGAGAAGGTGCGGAACCTCCGCGCCTTTGGCGCCAGGGTGGTGATCACCCCGACCGCCGTCGCCCCGGAGGACCCGCGCTCCTACTACTCGGTGAGCAAGCGGCTCTCCCAGGAGATTCCGAACGCGATTCTGGCCAACCAGTACCACAACCCGGCGAATCCGCGCGCCCACTACAAGTCGACCGGCCCCGAGATCTGGCGGCAGATGGGGGAGGAGCTCGACTACCTGGTGCTGGGCCTGGGAACGGGCGGCACCGTCACGGGAACCGGAACGTTCCTCAAGGAGAAGAAACCGGCGATCCAGATCGTCGGCGTCGATCCCGAAGGCTCGGTCTACTACGACTACTGGCGTACCGGCGTGCTGCCGACGCTGTTCAAGACCTACAAGACGGAAGGGGTCGGCGAGGACTTCATGCCTTCGACGATCGACTTCAAATACATCGACCACGTGGTGCAGAGCGGCGACAAGGAGACGTTCCTGATGACCCGCCGCCTGACGCAGGAGGAGGGGATTTTCGCCGGGGGCAGCGGCGGGATGGCGGTCAACGGGGCGATCAAGTTCGCGCGCGAGAAGAAGCTCCCGAAGGGTACGAAGATCCTCGTGATCCTGCCGGACGGGGGGGCGAAGTACCTCTCGAAGATCTTCAACGACGACTGGATGCGCGAATACGGATTCCTCGATCCCGACGAGAAGCTGGGGCGCGTGCGCGACCTGGTCGCGGAGAAGGGGGGGGGCGTCATCACCGCGCGCCCGGCCGATCCGGTGCGAAAGATCATCCGCGTGATGAAGGAGAAGGGGATCAGCCAGCTCCCGGTCTGCGAACCGGGGGAGGACGGTGTCGACTGCGATCCCGAGGCCCCCGTCGAGCGGCTGGTCGGGATCATCAGCGAGGTGGCGCTGCTCAACTACCTGCTCGAGGGGGAGCACAACCTCGACAAGCCGATAGCACCCATCGTGGAGAAGGATCCGGCGGTCGTCGCCCCCGACGCCTCGATCGCGACGCTGAAGGGGATCTTCTCCAAGGGGAAGGTGGCCTGCGTCGTCGACGGAGGCCGGGTGGCGGGGATCGTGACCAAGATCGACATGATCGACTTCCTTGCCGGGAGGGTGGCGTAGCGTGGCGGCCCCCGCCGCGAACGAGCTCTACCTGCGCCAGATCGAAGTCGGCCCGATGGCCAACTTCGTCTACCTGATCGGCGACCCCGAGGCGAAGGCGTGCGTGATGGTCGATCCGGCCTGGGAGGTCGACCGCGTCGTGGAGCAGGCGAAGGGGGACGGGATGGAGGTCGTCGGCGGGCTCGTCACCCACTGGCATCCCGATCATACCAACCAGATCGATCGGCTACTTACGACCACGAAGTCGAAGCTCCACGTGAACAAGAACGAGGAGACGATCCTGCAGGCGCTCGTCGGCCGGAGCGAGGTGGTGACGCGCGATCACGGCGACACGTTGGCGATCGGCCGCCTGTCGATCCGCTTCCTCCACACGCCGGGACACACCCCGGGCAGCCAGTGCTTCCTCCTCGAGTCGACCGGGAAGGAGGGGGCGCTCGTCTCGGGGGACACCCTGTTCATCGGGAGCTGCGGCCGGACCGACTTCCCCGGCGGCAGTCCCGAGGAGATGTATCGCAGCCTGGAGGAGCTGGCCAAGCTCCCCGGGGGGACGGTGCTCCTGCCGGGTCACAACTACGCCAGCCGCTCGGTCTCGACGATCAAGGACGAGCGGGTGAACAACCCGATGATGAAGTTCCCCAGCGTCGACGCCTTCGTGGCCGCACACGCCGGCCGCCGGCGGTAGCTACATTCGATTGAGCGCGGCGAGGCTCGCGGCCACCAATGCGCCGATGGAGAGCCCGCCGAGAAGCCACCATTGCAGCGCCAGTCCGCGTGGGCGTGCGCTCGGCGCTGCGGCCGGCCTCCGTCGCACCACCTGGGCCACGGCGGTGGTCATCTCCGCGGCCTTCTTGCGGATGAGGCCGGTCAACCCCGGCTCGTAGGGAGGCTCCCATGGTTCGAGCTTTGGACCCCCGCCGGCACCCTGGAACATCGTCGTCTTCGCCGCCGCCTGCGTCAGGGATGGCGGCGCGTGTCTTCGTGGCCTCGGCACCACGCGCGCCACGGTCGTCGTTGCGGCCACGGCGTCGCTTCGGAGGATCTCGCCCAGGCGAGCCGCGGACGATGCGTCCGGTGGTAGCAGCCCATGCTCGGTGAGGACGGAGTAGAGCTTCTCCCGCGTCCGCGCCAGCGTCTCGCCGTGGCAGCGCGCCACCAGCGAAGCGATCCGCGCACGTCCATCGTCGATCCGGCGGCGGCGCAGCCAGTCCTCCAGCGCATCGCCGAACTGCCGGGCCGTCGCGTATCGGTCGTCCCGGTCGGATGCGAGCGCCTTCATGACCGCCGTGTCGAGATCCTCCGTCACGTCCGGATTGAATCGACTGGGTCTCTCGATCTCGGAGAAGACCCGGGCAGCGAGCAACTCCTGGTCCGTCCGACCTTCGAACAACGGCCGACCGGCGAGGAGCTCCCACAGAACCACGCCGGCGGAGAAGACGTCATGTCGGCGGTCGACCGGCTTTCCCCACACCATCTCCGGGCTCATGTAGGCCCGCTTCCCCTTCACCAGTCCCACTCGCGTCCGTGCGTTGCGGTGGGTGGCCTTCGCGATCCCGAAATCGGCAATCATCAGCTCCCCGTCGATCGAGGCGAGCACGTTCTCCGGCGAAATGTCCCGGTGGACGATCTCGCGCGACGTCCCCTTCGCGTCGGTGCGGGAGTGGGCGAACTCCAGTCCGCGGCAAACGGCAGAGACCGCGTGAACCGCTTCCGCGACGCCGAACCGCGCGCGAACCCGCGGCAGGGCCTCGATCAAGGCCCAAAGATCGCTTCCCTCGACGTAGGGCATGGTCAGGAAATACTGGCCGTCGAGCTCGCCGTAGTCGAGGATCGGAACGATGTTCTCGTGCCGGAGGTCGCGCGCGATCTCGACCTCGTCAAGGAACATCCGAATGAATTCGGGGTCGGCGGCGTGCCGTCCGAGGATGCGCTTGAGGACGACGATTCCGGAGCCCGGTTCATCCGGGCAATGGGCGAGGAACAGCTCGGCCATTCCTCCGGCGGCGAGCGGGGCCAGCAGGGTGTACCGACCGAAACGGATCGGCGGAATCGGCACCAAGCCGCGGCAGTGTAGTCGCGGATGCGGAGCGATTGGAAGCGGCCATTTTCTCCACCGGCGCCGATCGACCTATACTCGGACGTAACGGTCTGTGATCGAACCTTCGTTCCTCCTCGCGGCGACCGTCCTCGCTGTGTCGACCGGCGGTACGGCGACTCGCACCGTCGGATTGATCTGCGTCGGCGATGAACCGGCACGAGTCGGGTATTTCCAACGCGTGATCGAAGAGCGTCTCTCGCAGCTACCCGGCATCGTCGTGGTCCCGACCGAGAAGCTGGTGGATCTGCTAGCCCCGACCGTTGCGGAAGGGGAGTCCGCCGTGGCGCCGGCGGTTCGGGACGAGGCCGAGCGCCTGCATCACGAGGCGACCGAAGCCTTCTTCGCCAATCGCCTGGCACTGGCGCTCGATCGCTTTGCGGCCCATGCGACGGTCCTCGACGGCCACGACGGCTTCACGCTCGCCGAGCGGGTGCGCGTTCGCCTGTGGCGGGCGACCGTGTTCTTGCTGCTCGACGATCGTTCCCAGGCGGAGCGAGAGGTGATCGAGGCGTTGGTTCTCGATCCGGCGCTGAAGGTCGATCTCACCGAGTTCCGGCGCTCTGTCCAATCCCTGGTAGAGGAGCTCCGGCCGCGTCTGCCCCCGGTGGTTTCGATTTCGGTCACGGACGCCCCTTCGGACGCGCGGTTTTCGGTCGACGGGGGGGAAACCGCGCTCCCCTTGCGACTGGTCCCCGGCAGGCATCGGCTGGTCGTGTCGTCGCGCGGTCGCCGGTCCGTCAGCCAGACGGTCGAGGCGACGGCCGACGCGAGTCTGTCGATTCCTCTGCCGATTGCCGTCGACGCCGAGGTCGAGGGCGCTCTCACGAGCCTCGTCTGGCAGGGACGTCCGTCCGCGGGCCATGCTGCAGCGCTTGCCGACCTCGCGGGGCTTCTCGATGTCGAGTGGTTGCTGGTCGTCGCGGAACGCGGTGGCATGGAGGCTGGCAGCCGCGCCATCCTGATCTCGACGGCGCGCGGAGGTCGCTACGTCGCGAGCAGCGTGTATCCGACGACCGTCGAAGCGGCGGATCGGATGGCGACGTGGGCGATGGCCAAGCTTCGGACCGCTCCGAAAGGGAGCCCCGCAACCGTCGTCGCCGCCCCGGAGTCGCCCGCCGCCTCGATGCCATCCGCGATCCCGACGCCACCCACGGACCCGACCCGTCCGACGTGGAGTCGCTGGGAGATCGACGGCCGGATCTCCGTCGTATCGGGCTTGCGGAGCCGGACGATCGCGTCGAGCGGAACGTCGTTCGACTCCGGCTTCTCGGTCGGTGGTACGACGTTGGCCGTCGGCGCCAGGCGGTCGGTGTTCTTCCTGTCGCTCGAAGCGCTCCTCGCCAGCGGCGGACTTTCGACGCTCGACGTCCGACTTCCGGACGGAACGCGCAGTCGGGTGAACGGCGGTGCCACCCTGCGTGGACGGGCGGTCGGTGGGCTCCGGTGGAAGATTCGCCACTCCGACGGCGCGCCGCGGTTCGCAATCCTGAACGCGTCGATCCAGTCGGAACGCCATCGGTCGGAGGACGTTCGCGATGACGATGGCGCCGCCCTTCGCCTTCTCCCGTCCCATCGACGGACCGATGCCGTGATCTCGGTCGGACTGTCCCAGGATTGGCACCTCGGCTCCCGTGCGCAGGAGACGAGTCTCGAGCTGGGGACGACCGTTTGGGGGACGCTCGACGAGGATCCACCGAACGCCAGTGGACATGATGGGGGCTCGGCCGCAGGCCGTGCGTTCCTCTTCCGGGCGACGCACGGGTGCGCCGGCTCGGAGCGACTCGACGTGACGGCGGGGTACACGGGAACGGTACGCCGTGTTCAGCGAACAGGACCGGCGCGGAATCCGTTCGCCTTCGAGTCGGCCGTGTTGCGGGAGTCGGAGCACCTGCTCACCGCGGGCGTCCGGGTGCGCTTCTAGTTGCAGGACGCGATCGACGTGAGAAGACCCAGCTGAAAGTCCGTTCCGGCGATCGTAACCTGGATGTTCCCCGTTCCCCGATCGAGCTCGGTATCCAAGTCTTCGGGCGTGCGCCACCATCCGTCGAAGGTGCCGACGCCCCCGTCGCCGACGGGACTACCGCCGTCGACGTCGAAGAACTGCTTGGAGACGGAGTCCTCGAACTCAACGGGCGACCCGAAATAAAGAAGATCGCTCTCGGTTCGGAAACGCCCGATGGTCGAAAACGACGCGGAGAGATACTCGACGGGATCGGGGGCCAGCGTCGTATGGTGAAGGAAGATGGCGCCGATCCCGGCGTCGGCGTAGGCGATCTCGGTCCCTTGCTCGAGCAGCTCCGAATCGAAGCTGACGATATAGAGGTCGAATCGACCGGGTTCCCACGAGATATTCGTCCAGGAGAAGAAGCACGTCTCGTACTGGTCCAGCGGACCTTTCCAGTCGGGGGTATCGGACGTCGAACCGCACGACCAAAGGGAAACGACCAGCGCGGCGAACCCGAGCCAGGCGCGGAGCGAGGACCGTCGGGTCGGCGTGGTCATCGCGACTCCACCTGGATCGAACCGGTGCGGATGTCTGCCGAGACGGTGGCCTTCGCGCCGGGATCGAGCTTCACCGGAATCTCCTTGGAGAAGTTGTTTCCCGGATTGACCAGGCGGACGCGGTGGACGCCGGCGCGAAGGCGATAGGTGACGTTCGAAGCTTCGGCGGCCATCAACTTTCCGTCGATCCAGACTTCCGCCCAGGGACGCACCGCGACGCCCAGCGTCGCGTACCCGGTCGACGGGTTCGGCGTGCTGCGCTGTGAAGGGGCGCCGGGCGTCGTCTCGGCCGCAATCGGAGTCGGTGCCGGCTTCGGTTCGGTCGCTTGAAGACGGGTACGGGGTTCCGACAGCCAGCGATGGGTGAAGAGACCGGCGAACAACGCGCCTGCCGCGCCGACGGCGACCCCGGCCGCTGCACGTCGCCTGGAAAGCGGACCCGGGCTCGGTCCTCCGGCCTGCTCCCGGATCACGACACCGGGCACGTGGAACGTCACCGAGTCCGATCCGATCTCGGACGACCGATGCGGCTCGCCGGAGGCCGCCATCGCCATCGCACCGCGGAACGGTTCCGACGCGAGCTCCTCCGTCATCTCGGTGGATCGTTCGGCCGGTCCCTTCTCGTCGGAACGGTTCCGGACCCGCTCCGCCTCGAAAAGGCGGCAGATCAGCTCGGACAGCTCCCGGCGCGCCGCGACCAACCGCGCGCCAAGGTAGCCGGCCAGCGATGCCTCCAGGTCCGCCGCCCGTTGGAAGCGCGCCCGCGGATCGAGCGCGAGCGTCGATACCAGGACGTCGGCAATGGCCGGTGGCAGGGCGTCCAACTCCTCCTGCGCGATGGAGGTGAACTCCTGGATCTGCCGCGCGATCTCGGTGGAGCCGCCGTGGAAGAGTCGGCGGCCAAAAAGCAGCTCATAGAGCACCAGACCCAGCGAAAAGAGGTCGCTTCGCGCGTCGATCGGCTCGCCGGCGGCCTGCTCCGGGCTCATGTAGGCGAGCTTGCCGCGGACGAGTCCGGCCGCGGTTCGCGACGTGGTGTGGGCCGCCCGGGCGATACCGAAATCGGTGACCTTCACCTCGCCGCCGAAGGAGACGAGCACGTTCTGCGGCGACACATCGCGATGCACCAAGGAGAGCGGCCTGCCGTCGGTGTCGGTCTTTTCGTGTGCGTACCCCAGACCGCGGCACGCTTCGATCGTGATGTAGGCGGCCACGTCCGGGCTCCATCGAGCCCGAGCCTCCTCCAGTCGCTTTTGCAGCGACGCGAGGTTGGCGCCGGCGACGTATTCCATCGCGAGGTAGTACTCGTGCGCTCCGACGCTGCCGAAATCGAAGACCTGGACGATGTTCGGATGGACGAGGCCGGCGACGAGCTTGGCCTCGTCGATGAACATCTCGACGAACTCGGAATCCTCCGTGAGGTGAGGAAGCACGCGCTTGAGCGCAAACTCCTTCTGGAAGCCGCTCGGACCCGCCGCGCGAGCCTTCCAGACTTCGGCCATTCCCCCGGAGCCGATCCGTCGGATCAGCGAATAGCGCCCGTATGCTTCCATCCGATACGAGCGATAGGATACCCGGTCGCGTCCCCGTTCTTCATCGGGGAGGCGAATCTTTTACACGCTGGCTCGCATCGAGACCTGCTTGCTATCGTCCGCGGTCCGGGAGTTTCCCCGGTCGACGAAATGGTCAAGACGATGGCCCACGCACGCGCCCCGCGACTGGAGACGATCGCCACTCACGCCGGATCCAAGCCGGAGCCGGTGACCGGCGCGGTCACCACGCCGGTCTTCTACACCTCGACCTACGCGCAGGAGGCGCCGGGGGTCCACAAGGGGTACGAGTACTCGCGGACGCAGAACCCCACCCGTGAGGCGCTCGAGGCCGCGATCGCCGCCCTGGAGGACGCGGACCCGGCCGGGGGGGCCAAGGGTCTCGCCTTCGCCTCCGGCAGCGCCGCCACCGCCACGGTGCTCCACCTCTTCGGCGCCGGCGATCACGTCATCGTCTCCGACGACGTCTACGGCGGGACCTATCGCCTGTTCGACAAGGTCCTCTCCCGCGACGGCTTCCAGTTCACCTTCACCGACCTCACCGACCCGGCGAACCTGGAGCGCGCGTGGCGGCCGAACACGCGCGCGGTGTGGGTCGAGACGCCGACCAACCCGCTGTTGAAGGTGATCGACCTCCGCGCGCTGGCGGAGTTCTGCCGGGTGAAGGGGCTGGTCTCGATCGTCGACAACACCTTCGCCACGCCGATCTTCCAGCGGCCGCTCGACCTGGGGATCGACGTCGTCGTGCACTCCACGACGAAGTATCTGAACGGCCACGCCGACGTCGTCGGCGGCGCCGTCGTGACGCGCGACGCCGCCCACGCCGAGCGGCTCCGCTTCCTGCAGAACGCCATCGGCGCGGTGCCGTCCCCGATGGACTGCTTCCTCACCTTGCGCGGCCTGCGGACGCTCGCGCTCCGGATGGAGCGTCACGAGCGGAACGCGGAGGCGATCGCGCGGTGGCTCTCCGAGCGGCGCGACGTCTCGCGGGTGATCTACCCGGGGCTCGCGAGCCATCCGCAGCACACGACAGCCGCGCGGCAGATGAGCGGATTCGGCGGGATGATCTCGTTCGAGGTGAAGGGGGGCCTGGAGCCCTCGCGGCGGCTGATGACGAGGTGCAAGCTGTTCACCTGCGCCGAGAGCCTCGGTGGCTTCGAATCGCTGATCGAGCATCCGGCGATCATGACCCACGCCTCGGTCGAGCCGGAGAAGCGCCGGGCGATCGGCATCGGCGACGGGCTGGTGCGGCTGTCGGTCGGTCTGGAGCACGCCGACGACCTGATCGCCGACCTCGAGCAGGCGATGGGCTGACGATCAACGTGCCGGCGCGCCGACCGCCGGCTTCCGTCCGCGCCGGCCGTGGAACCACCGATCGCGGACGAAGTTCACCGCCGACAACGCGCTGGTGGCCCGGGCCGCCTGCTGGAGTCCCGAGGCGCGGAGCACGGTCTCCGCCAACGTCGCCACGCTGAGTCGTCCCGCGGAGAGCGAGGCGGCGACCGCCGCGCCGGGCCCGCCGGCCGCGATGGCGGCGATCCCCACGACGTTCGACAGGAGGCCGATCCAGTCGGCGCGGGCCGGCGCGCTCCGCAGCGGGTGCAGCGTCCGGCCGCGGGCGATCCGATCGTGGAGGCGGGCGATCGAGCGGTAGGCGCGCCAGGCGATCAACGCCGACGCGGCGATCGGCACGGCGATCCCGCCGGTCCCGGCGATCGACGCCGCGCCGACGGCGAGCCCCGCGACGAAGACCACCTTGTCGATCGCCGCCGCTGCCCGTTCCCAGGTGGGTTCCAGCCCGCGCGTCTCGTCGAGAGCCTCGGTGACGACGCGAAGCGTCGAGAGCTCGTTCGGCGGGCCGCCGTCGCAGGACGACGGCTCGGCCTGCGCGACCCCGGAGGAGGCCACGAGCACGGCGAGCGCGACGGCGATCGTGCGGTTCATCTACGGCCTCCGCCTTTCTTCCGGTCGGCGCATCCAGCAACGGCCATGCCACGAAAAACCGGGCGCCGGCGCGTCCGTTGACGGGTCGATCGGGTCTGCGGTCGGCACCGGCCGGGTTCGACGTGTCCGTCCGTGAGACGTCGATGCCCCAACTGGCGGAGGTAGACTCACGGCGCGCGATGGGCGATCGGTTCGTCGGAAGGAACCGGGAGTTGGAACGGCTGCTCACGCTCCTCGGCCTGGCCGAGGACGGGCGTGGGGCGGCAGCCTGTCTGGTGGGCGAGGCGGGGATCGGCAAGACACGTCTGGCCGAAGAGATCGCTGCGCGGGCGGCGTCCCGTGGCACGCGCGTCCTTCGCGGTGCGTGTTTCGAATCGGACGGCACCCGGCCCTTCGGACCTTGGCTGCAGTCGCTGGAGCGATACCTGCGTGCCGTTCCGCCCGACCGGCTTGTGCGCGAGATGGGCGCCGGCGCGCCGGCATTGGCCGCGCTATCGTCCGACCTTCGCGGCGCTCTTCCCAACCTGCCACCCGTCGCCCCGCTCGCAGCGCCCGAGGAGCGTGCACGTCTCCACGACGCCGTGACCCGTTGGCTGTCCGCTGTGGCGGCGGATCGTCCTGTCCTGGTCGTGTTGGAGGACCTCCACTGGGCCGACCGCGACACGCTGGGCCTGTTGAGGCACGTCGCCCGGTTCGTTCCCCGGCGGCGGTGGTTCGTGCTCTGTACGTGGCGAGACCCGGAGATCGGTCTCGACCGTGCGGCGATCTCCGAACTGGAGGGCACGCTCGCGCGAGACGCGGGAGCGCAGATCCTATCGCTCCGCGGCCTCGACGAAGAGGAAGTGCGCGATTACCTCGCCCTGGAGAGCGGGGGGGATGTACCGCAGGCGCTGGCACGCACGCTCCTCGCCGAAACCGATGGGAACCCCTTCTACCTCCGCGAGCTCTTCCGCCACCTCGTCGAGGAACGCAAGATCGTGGCGCGCGAGGGCCGCTGGTCCTCGGAAAGCAGCTTCGGGGAGCTGGGACTGCCCGTGGGTGTTCGCGCCGTCGTCGCGCGTCGCCTCTCTCGACTCTCCGCCGATACGGTTGCGATGCTCCACGACGCGGCCGCACTCGTCGGCGAGATCGATTTCAACGTGCTCCAGGGGTCGACCGGCTTCACAGACGAGTCTCTTCTCGCCTGCGCCGACGAGGCGGCGGCGGCCGGCTTGATTCGGCGGGGTGTCCGCGGGCGCTATCACTTCTCGCACGCGTTGGTGCGTCGGACGATATACGACCGCCTCGATCCATGGCGGCGGGCGCGCGCACACCGGCGGATCGCGGAGTCCCTCGAGCGAATCGGCGGCGATCCGGGCGACATCGCTTTCCACTTCCACGCATCGGTCGATCTTCCTGGGGCCGAGCGCGGCGTCGACCATGCCCTCCTGGCCGCGGAGCGCGCGCGTGCGGGGGCGGCCCACGAGCGGGCGGCGACCCTGTTCGCGGTGGCCCGCGACCTCGGCCGGTACCTGACCGCGGAGCGGCGATCGCAGGTGTTGCGCGGGCAGGCCCTTGCGGAGGCGGAGGCGCTCCTACTCGAGCGCGCGGCGAGGACGACCGAGGATGCGTGGCGGGCGCTGGAGGAGGCAGGCGCTCCCGCGGCCGTGGTCGCCGATTTTCTCGCGGCCGTCGCGCGCGCGCTCAAGGCCGGCGGCGCGCCGAGGGGGTGGTGGGAACCGCTCGTCGACCGCGGGCTCGCCATGCTCGGCAGCGAGCGGAGCGCGCCTTGGGCGAGACTGATGCTGCTCCGTGACCGCATCGAGCCGGTCCTTTCAGGGCCGATCCACGTCGGGGTCTGCGTGCCGGTCGATCCGGAGGCGATCGCCGTGCTGTGCGCGCAGGCAAGCGAGGACGACTTCGCGTCGACGCTCGACACCGGGTGGCATCGGACGCGCGCCGAAACCGACGAGGCGCTGGGCCGTGTGCGTAGCTGGAGGTCGCCGGCCGCGAGGATCGCCGCGCTCAACGCCTTGGGGCGCGATTGCTTCTTCCGGCACCAGGACTATCACGCGGCGATCTCGGTCATGGAGGAGATGCTCGCCCTTTGCGAACGATACGGCTCGATCCCGGGAGAAGCCGGCGCGCTCGTCGTGATCGGATGCAGCCAGGCCGCCCTGGGGGAACTCGAGTCGGCGCGCCGTACGGCGATACGGCTGGGTGAAGTGGCCGAGCGGCTCGGATCCGGGCACCGCTATCGCGTGGTCGCGCCGACCGCACTGCGAACCGTGCTCGGTTATCTCGGCGGCGCCGAATGGCCGACCGTGGTCGGCGAGCCCCATCGGATCGTTACCGATCCGGAGACGTCACGGACGGCGTTCGGACTCGTCCTTTCGGGGCTGGTCATCCTCGGACTCGCGATGGCGGGTGAGGGGGCCGAATCGACGCGGCTATTGAGCGCGATGGTTCGCGCTCACGAGTCTCTCCCGCCGCTCACCGCTGACTTCGGTGTGAGTCGAGACTGCGCCGCGGCCGCTGTCTGGGAGTTGGCAGATCCGGAACTGGCGCGGCGCTACCTCCGGATCGCGATCGAATCGGGCCGAGAGGGAGTGGGGGGCGCGCCCTTCTCCTGCCGCGAGCTCTCGATCGCCCGAATGGCGGCGCTTGCCGGCGATGCGCGCCGAGCCCACGACGGATTCATGCGGGCTCGGGAAGCGGCCGAAGCGCGAGGGCAGCGGCCGGTCCGCGCGCTCGCCGATTTCGACGAGGCGCGATGGCGGCTCGGCCGACCTCCGCGTGAGCGGGTCCGCGCCTCGGACCTGCTCGCCGATGCCGAGGCCGGCTTCGCGCGTCTCGGGATGCAGACATGGGTGGAGCGCGTCCGTGCCGCGCGCGGTGACCGTGTGCATCCCGGCGGACTCACGGGACGCGAGGCCGAAGTCCTGGGCCTTCTGGCGGCGGGGCGAACGAACAAGGAGATCGCATCTCGGCTGTACCTGAGCCTCACTACCGTTCAGCGTCACATCGCCAACATCTACGCGAAGATCGGCGCGCACGGGCGCGCCGAGGCGACCGGATGGGCGATACGCCACGGTCTCGCGCGGCCTCCTACATAGTTCGCTCCATCGCCGGCGGCCGAAAATGCATGAACCGGGCAATTTCGCGCGTGCTCCCGTCGCCGTAGCCTCGCTGGCGATCGGCCCATGGAGGGCTGCGAAGGAGACAGGACATGCCGACTCTCGACCGCAACGGCGTGAAGCTTCACTACGAAGAGGCGGGCGCAGGCGCGCCGCCGCTTCTCTTTGTCCACGGCTTCTGCGGAGACCGGACCCACTTCCGGCCGCAGATGGAGTACTTCCGCGCCCGGCACCGGGTTGTGGCGATCGATCGGCGCGGTCACGGAAAGAGCGACAAGCCGGACCAGCGCTACACCATCGAGGGATTCGCCGACGACATTGCCTGGACGATCCGAGAACTCGGGCTGCACAAACCAGCCGTCGTCGTCCACAGCCAGGGCGGGCTTGGCCTCGAGGTCGGTACCCGCTACGCAGACCTGGTCTCGGCGATCGTCCTCGTCGACGCGGCGCTATGGCTGGCCGAGCCGCTCGCCAGGGGGTTCGTGGAGGTGGCCCCGGCGTTCAAGACGGCTGGGTGGAAGGACGTGCTGCGCGGTTTCGCCGACCAGGTCGCCTTCCTGCCGACGGATGACCCGAGCGAGAAGGGGCGGATCGTTTCGGGAATGCTCGAGACTCCGCAATCGGTCGTCTCCTCCTCGTGGGAGGCGTTCCTTTCTCATGACGTCGAGGCCGCAGCCCGGGGATGCAGGGTGCCGCTCCTCGCGATCGGCGGGCCGTTCCCGTCGGACTATCGACGGCTCAAGGAGCTGTGCCCGCAGGCGATGATCGGGCAGACCGTCGGGGGTGGTCACTTTCTGATGACACTGGTCCCCGACCAGGTCAACGCGATGCTCGAACGCTTCCTCGCGGTCGAACGGCCGCACTGATCGGGCAGTCTAGGCGCAGAGGGCTTCGTACGACCGGCGCAGGATCTCCGCGGCCGCCGGCGCGTCGGCGGCAATCAGGCAGTTCTCGGCGCGGCCCGGGGCGATGAGGGAGCCACGCAGCCCGGCGAGCGCGTCGACGCCGGCGATCCGGCGTCGAAGCTCCTCGCCGACACCGGCCGCCCGGAACGTGGAGCGGAGCGCCTCGGCGGCGGCGCGCGGGGTCGGCTGGCCGATCGCCCGGGCGATGAGCGCGGCGCGCGCCGGCTTCTCGTCGTCGACACGCTCCAGGATCGCCGGCAGGGTGAGGCTGCACGCCAGACCGTGCGGCACGCCGAGCTCGGAGGTGAGCGGGTAGGAGATCGAGTGGGCGAGCGCCGTGCGGGTGTTGCTCGAGGCGAGGCCCGCGAGGAGCGCGGCGCCGGCCAGCGCCTCTCGCGCCGCGGCGTCCGCCGGCTGCGCCAGGACCCGCGGCAACGCGTCGGGGACGACCTCGATCGCGCGCAGGGCGAGGCCGTCCGAGACCGGATTCGAGCCCTTGTTCCAGATCGCCTCCATCGCGTGCGACAGGGCGTCGAGCGCCGTCGCCACCGTCGTCGCCGGCGGAAGGGTGTGCGTCAGGGTCGGATCGACGAGGGCTGCCTCCGGATAGAGGCGCGGGTGGGAGATCGAATACTTGCGTCCGGTCTTCTCGTCCCAGACCGTCCCCCACATCGTCACCTCGCTTCCGGTGCCGGCCGTCGTCGGGACGGCGAGGATCGGAGGCGGGCGAAAGTCGGCGGGGAAGGGTGCGCCCTCGCGCAGGTGCGCCGACAGCCAACCGTCCGGGGCCGACCGCTGGGCGGCGAACGCCTTGGCGGTGTCGAGGACGCTCCCGCCGCCGATCGCCACCACCACCTCGACCGCGCAGGCCGCGAGGCGCTCCGCGACCTGGGAACAGGCGAGGAGGGTCGGGTTCGGGGCGATCGAGGTGAAGCGGCCGGTGACGTCGAGCGCCGACTCGACCGCGGCCAGCGTCCCGCGACGGACGATCCCCTCGGAAGCGAGCACGACGGCGCGCCGCCCGCGCGCGAGGTCGCGAAGCTCGCCGAGGGCGCCGGCGCCGAAGCGCACCGACACGGGATTGTGGAAGCTCCTCAAGATCGCGTCACCGGGCGAACCAGCTCATGAACTGCTCCTTCACCTCGACCGGGGTGTGGGCCGGGCGGCCGAGGTCGGGGGCGGAGCCGATCCCCACCTTCACGTGCACCAGGATGGGGCCGGTGCGCTCGAGCGCCGCCGAGACCGCCGCGGCGAGCGCTTCTGCCGAGTCGACTCGCCACAGATGGCGATAGCCGCAGCCGCTGCCGACCGTCGCGAAGTCGATCGACGAGGAGACGGTCGCCTGTCCGCCGGTCGATTCGTGGGCCTCGTTGTCGACGATCACGTGGACGAGCTTGGCGGGGGCGGCGTGTCCGATCGTCGCCATCGTGCCCATCTTCATCAGCGCCGCGCCGTCGCCGTCGAGGACGACCACCCGCCGCTTTCCGCGCGATCCGAGGTGGAGGCCCAGTCCGATCCCGGAGGCGCAGCCCATCGAGCCGACGACGTAGAGCTGGTTCGGGCTATGGCCCAGTGCATAGAGCTCGCGGCCGATCTTCCCGGTCGTGCCGATCAGCGCCACGTCCGGCCCGGCCGCGTCGCGCACCACGCGGATGGCGTCGAGTCGCGTCATCCGGACCGCGGCGGTGAACGTCCCCGACGGTTGGGCCATCGGCGGAACGGCGCGGCGTTCCCTCGTGCGGAGGGGATAGTCGGCGACCGTCCCCTTCTTCATGACGAAGGCGAACGGACGCCCGGTTTCGGCCATCGACCGCTCCGCGCGCTCGAGCGCAGGGACGACGGCCGCGGCGTCGTCGGGAAAGACCTCCCACGGGATCTGCATCGTGGTGAGCAGCTCCCCGGTGATCTGCCCCATCAGCGCGTGCTGCGGCTCGTCCTTGAGACCCGGCGCGCCGCGATGGGTGGTGATGAAGAGGGTCGGAATCCGGAAGATGTGGTTGAGCGAGGTCAGCGGATTGACCGCGTTGCCGAGCCCCGAGTTCTGGCAGATGACGACCGTCTTCCGCCCCGCGAGGTGCGCCCCCGCGGCGATCCCCAGCGCCTCCCCTTCACTCGCCGCCCCGACGTAGTCGAGGTCGTCGCGGGAGAGGACGTAGTTGATGAAGGGGGTGAGGAACGAGCAGGGGACACCCGACCAGAAGGTGAAGCCCCGCGCCAAAGCGGGTTCCAAAAAGTCGGGCGCTTGGATCATGCGAACCTACACATTCCGCCGCCCAGCTTTGTCGAACCACTGTCCTGCATCACCCACGATGCGCTCCAAATTGCCCGCACCCGCTGCCGCGATCCGCGACAGCTCCATCAGTCCGTCGCTTCCCAGCCGCGAGCCGATGCGCAGCACCAGCAGGCGTCCCCCTTCGCCGCGGTAGGCGTGCGGGACGCACGCCTTCAGATACGCGGAGTCGTCCGGGCCAAGCGTCGTTTCGTACGACTCGCCGCCGTTCCGCCAGGAGAGGGCCACCGGCGTGGAGCCGACGTTGTAGACGTACTGCTGCAGTCCGACCTGCAGGTCGGGGGCCGCGGTTCCGCCGGAAAGGACGTTCACCTCGAGCCCCTTGGAGAAGGGGAGGCTTCGCACCGGCGTCAGCTCCACCATCTCGTAGGCGGGGGACGTTTCGGGCTTGCTGCCGGCTTCGGGGTAGGTCCAGCGCGGCGCGTCCTTGCGATGGCGCACGATCACCGCCTCCTCCGGCTCCGGCGGCAGCAGGTCGCGAACGTTCACCCGCAGCGCGGCCGCCAGACGCCGGATCTCGGCCTCGGACGCGGTCTCTGCTCCCCGTTCCAATTCGTCGATGCGCGCCGGCGCCACGTCGGCGCGCCGGGCGAGCTCGGCCTTGGTGAGGCTCGACCCCTCGCGGTGAAAGCGGATCAGGGCGCCACGCGCCGCGCCGGGGGCGGAAAAGTCGAGCGCCAGGCGCGACGCCAGCTCGACCCCGTGGGCGCCGATCTCCTGCCGCGTCTCGCCGCCGAGCAGGTTGCCGTAGGTGAGCGCCAGGATCAGCCCCAACTCCCCGCGCTCGTTTCGCCGCGACGCGAACGAGTGCGGCACGAACGGGGTGATGTACATCGAGCCGCCGGTCTCCATCACCGAGACGCGCTTCCGTCCATCGGGTCCGCGCCAGTAGAAGTTCACCGGTCCGACGAAGTAGGTGAACTGGTGGAGGAAGTGACCGTTGTTCCACTGGACGGCCGGGTTCTCCGGGTCGTCGTCGTCGACGACGCAAAGCTCCTGGATCCATTCGGGGCGGAACTGAGAGCCGGCGCTCATCGCGGTGTCGCGGTACTCGTAGTAGTCCTTCCCGGCGCGCTGCATGACGCGCCGGCTCCGTTTCGAGTCGGCTTCGCGGAAGATCCGCACCCCGGTCGGGGCGTCGTCCTCGAGGAGGTAGAAGTCGCGGGGGCTGACCGGCCAGGCCGCGACCGCCTTGTCGACGATCGCGGAGGGGAGGGGGCGCTTCCCGGCGATCACCGCCTCGATCTCGGCGAGCGGAACGCCGAGCTCGGCCGCGGCGCGCCGGGGGCGGCGCGGGAGGGGGGGGGGGGGGGCGGGGGGGGGGTGTGGGGGGCGGGGGGGCGGCGGCGCGGGGCCCCCCCCCCGACCGGAAAAATAGG
>CAYJRR010000041.1:0-9177 GCA_964372275.1 uncultured bacterium | reverse complement strand
GAGCAGTCCGGCGTCCTCGGGACGCCGCTTCAGGTCGTTGAGGATCGCGCGAAAGTTCTGTCCGCTGCGGATGTCCGACGGCACGTCGCCCCCCGCCTTCCGGAAATCTTCGAGGGTGTCGATCTCGCGCCAGCCGCCGTGAATCGTCACCGGCGCCACCGCGTGCCCGCGGTCGATCAGCTCCTGGAGCATGTCGGTAAGGTAGGCCTTCTTCAGCTCCTTCGCCGCCTGGAACGAACCTCCGGCATGCTTCGCCTTCACGTCGGCGAACACCTCGCGGAAGGCGAGCGCCCCCTTCTTGGAGAACCGCACCAACCCGATGAACTCGCCGTGCGCCTCGGCCTCGGTCAGGTGTTTTCCGATCTTCCGGATCTCGGATCCGGCGATCACCACCTTCTCCGCCTGCTCCACCGGATGGTCGGCGCGCCCGACGTAGGTCTTCTTCCAGTCGGCATCCACCACCGCCAGGAAGTCGCCGGTCGCCGCCTGCAGCGCCTCGACCACCGCCTTTTCGTAGTGGATGTCGGAGTAGGTGACGATCACCTCGTCGTCGAGCTCCTTCTCCGCGTACATCAGCGAGAAGAGGATGTTGTTGTTCCGAAAGTCGTCGTTGAAGACCGTCTTCACCCCGGGACGTTGCAGCATCTCCGCGTGCCAGCCGGTGACGATCGTGACGTCGTGGATTCCCAGTTCGCGGAAGATGGCGAGCTGATTGTCGAGCAGCGAGACCCCCTGAATCGTCAGCGTGCACTTCGGCCGGTCCTTGGTGAGGTGGAGGAGCCGGCTTCCGAGCCCCGCGGCGATGACGATCGCTTTCATCGGTATTGGCCCGCCGCCGCGACGACGTCGTGCAGGTCGTCGACGTCCAGCCAGTGCCCGCGGACGTAGACCACCTCCACCTTCTTCCCGCGCTCCAGGAGGACGGTGAACAGGTCGGCCATTCGCATCGTTCGGAACGAAGCGCCGCCGGCGATCTCCTTTCCGATCGACTTGAGCTGCGCAAGCCCCGCGGCGGACATCTTCAAGAGCCCGATCCACTCGCCGTGGGTTTCGGCCTGGGGGAGACCGGCGCTCATCTTCGTCAGGTACGCCTTCTGGTCGAAGCGGTTCCAGTGGAACGGCCGGTCGCAGGCGACGCGGTCCCGGTAGCGGTCCTGGCCGGGGCTGGACGACGCCTCCGAGTCGACCGCGATGCAGAAGTCGGCGTCCGACTCGAACAGGTGCATCGGGATGAACTTTTGGAACAGCACGTCGCCGTAGCCCATCAGCACGGGCCCTACGAGCTTCTCGATCCCCTTGAAGAGCGAGAACGCCTCCTGCGTCGTCTCGTGCTCGTCGTTGTCGACGAACTTCAGGTTCGGAAGCTTGAGCGCCTCCTTCTTCCAGCCGCGCACGACGGTGATGTCGTTGATGCCGATCGCGTTCAGCGTCTCCACCGTCCGCTCCAGGAGCGGCTTGCCGGCGATCTCGACCATCGCCTTGGGGCGGTCCTCGGTGAGGACCCCCAGCTCCTTGCCGCGTCCGGCGGCGAGGATCAGCGCCTGCGGCGACTCCTGCTTGGCCGGAAGGTAGCGGCGCTCCGCCTCCTCCAGCTCCCCGGCCCCTTGCAGGCGGAAGACCTCGTTGACGCCGACGATCCGGCCCTCGACGTCGATCAAGCTCTCCTCGCGCTTGATCTGCTTCGCCGTCTCCTGCATCGCGGTGAGCGAGCTGCGCATCAGGTGGTTGGCCCAGATCACCACGTCGATCCCGGCGTCGCGGAACACCTGCGTCGGCGTCGAGTAGTACTTGGTGGGGACGATCACCACCGGGCTGCGGTCCCCCCACTCCTTCTTGAAGGCGAGGATCTCGTCCGGCTTGGAGTGCTTGCTGTGGATCAGGATCGCGTCGGCCCCGGCGCGCCGGTAGGCCTCGGCGCGTTTCAAGGCCTCCGCCAGGCCCCATCCGGCGATCAGCGCCTCGACGCGGGCGACGATCGAGAAGGCGTCGTCGCTCTGCGCGTCCTTCCCCGCCTTGATCTTGCCGCAGAACTCGTCCATGTCGGCGAGCGGCTGGTTCTCGCCGAGGAAGCTGTTGGTCTTGGGGAAGAGCTTGTCCTCGATGCAGACGCCGGCGACGTCGCGCGCCTCGAGCTTCTGCACCAGCCGCCGCATGTTGTTGAAGTTGCCGTAACCGGTGTCGCCGTCGAGGAGCAGTGGGATCTTCACCGCGTCGGTCACGAACTCGAGCAGCTCGAGGACCTGCGTCCAGCTCATCTCGTTGTTGTCGCGCACGCCCATCGAGGCGGAGATCGACAGTCCGCTTCCCCACAACCCCTCGAACCCCGCCTCCTCGGCGATCTTGGCGGAGAGCCCGTTGTGGACCTCCATCAGGAATCGCAGGCGCTTGTCCGCCCGTTCGGGCTCCTGCGGGGAACTCCCCGCACCCCTGCCGGTGAGGATCTCGCGCAGCGCCGCCGTCTTCTTCTTCGTGCTCATCTCGCCTTCGCTTCCTGGAGCGGTGCCATCCGCTCGTCTCCGGGGCTGCAAAGCCCCGCGATGTGGGCGGCCGCCACCGGCGCGCTGCGGCCGACATGAAAGACCCAGCGCTCGCGCGCCGCTCGGAGCCGCTGCGCGAAGGCGGTCGGATCGGCGGTCAAGGCCGCGACCTTCTCCGGCGCCCGCGCCAGCTCCCCGGGATCGAGAACGTCGCCGATCTCCCGCCGCACCTTCTCTTCGAGCGGCGCGATCCCCAGCCGTTGCCATTCGGGGTTGTTCACCTTCGTCGGGGTGTCGACGAACAGCACCGGGCGCAGGAGACCGAACCCGTAGTCGAACGCCGCTCCCGACCAGTCGCTGATCATCAGGTCGGAGGTCTGCAGCGACTCCTGCGCGCTCATGTCGGTCTCGACGCGGAACCCCGGTCGTCCCGCGAAGCGGCTCTCCATCGAGGGCCCGAGCTTGGGGAGACGGCGCACCGTCATCGGGTGGAGCCGCAGCACGACGGAGTGCCCGGCGCGGAGCAGGAGGTCGATCAGGTCGCCCCCGTACGGCCGCTCGGCAAAGGAGCACTCCCCCCACGACGGCGCGAGCAGCACCTTCTTGGCCGGACCCGGCGAGGGGACGAACGCCGGCCGCGCCGCCGCCGCGCGAATCACTTCGTCGAGCCGCGCGCAGCCGTGCTCGACGATCGCCTTGGGCCTCAAGCCGTAGACCGCCTCGGTGCGGCGGATCTCCTCGACGTGGTGGGGTCCGACCGCGAGCACCGTGTCGTAGGCGTCGAACGCCCCCTTCCGGTAGATGCGGTGGCTCGAGACGATGGCGTGGAAGACGTAGACGTAGTGCGCCGGATGCACCGAGCGCTTCAGGAAAAAGGTCTCCAGGTCGGGCATCGTCATCACCACGACCTTCGCCTCGACCGTCTTGAAAAAAGCCGTTCGCGCCGAGTCGGCCCCGACGTGGAACCCGACCACGTTCGGATCCCCGAGCGAAAGCCCCGGATCACTCTCCTCGGAGGACACGTAACAGACCCGCCGCCCCCCCGCCGCGAGCTCCCGAACGATCGGCCCCAAGTGCGGCCAATCCGACCGCCCCTCCGAATAGAAGACGATCTCGCGGTCCGAGGCCGGCAGCCGCCGAATCTGCATCAACGACGCCCAAGGCCCCCAGAATCGATGGAGAATTCCCATGTCTCTTCGCGCCCTTCGGCCACTTCAGGGGGACGTCGGGCGGCCGGGCATGCTACGCGCCGGCCCCCCGGCCGTCAAGCGAACCCCGGGCCGGCGCAGTTCCCGGGTTGCGGGGACCCGACTCCCCTCGCGTTTGAACCTTGTCCTTCGTGGACGACCGTTTTCTCGACATCTTGTCCTTACTGGAAGGACGACGACCGAACCGGCCGAGGCCGATCCGATCCGTGCCGCAGTCTGGCGCCGATCCACGATCGATGCTCGTTGACATCGATCTCAATTTTCGACGAAATATGAGATCAGCCATGGCGTACGTCTCCTACCGCCGGATGCTGGAGCGCCCGAAAAGCTCGTTCTTCCTGTTCGGCGTCCGTGGGTCGGGGAAGAGCACCTGGGTCGGAAGGGAGTTCACCGAAGCCCCGCGGATCGATCTTCTCGACGAGGGCCTCTATCAGCGGATTCTCGCCGATCCCGCCGTTTTCTCCGGACTCGTGGAGCGGATGGCCTCTCCCGGAGCGTGGATCTTCGTGGACGAGATTCAGCGGCTCCCCAACCTTCTGAACGACGTTCACCGGCTCCTCGAGACGAGGAAACTACGGTTCATCCTTACCGGCTCCAGCGCGCGGAAACTCAGGCGCGGCGGAGCAAACCTCCTGGCGGGGCGGGCGCTGCTCCGCGAGATGCTGCCGCTCGTCCCCGAGGAGATGGGGGCGGACTTCGACCTGCAACGGGCGCTGGAGTCGGGAACGCTTCCCCTGGTGGTCGCCAGCGATCCGTCGGAGCGAAAGCTGCGCCTGAAGACCTACGTCCAGACCTATCTGAAGGAGGAGATCCAGGCCGAGGCGCTCGTCCGGAACCTGGGGGGATTCGTCCGGTTCCTCCCCGTCGCCGGTCTCCTGAACGGTCAGATCCTGAGCGTCTCGTCGATTGCGCGGGAGTGCGGCGTCGAACGGACCACGGTCGCCTCGTACGTCGAGATCCTGAAAGACACCCTGCTCGCCTTCGAGCTCCCCGGCTTCGAGGCCAAGCTCCGCCTGCGCGAGCGCAGGCATCCGAAGCTGTATTGGGCCGACAACGGTATCGCGCGTGCCGCCAGAGGCGACTTCGGACCCGTCGCCGGAGAAGAACAGGGGGCGCTGTTCGAAGCATGGACCGCCCAGATTCTTCGCGCCTATCGGAGCTACCGGGATCTGTTCGACGAGATGTACTACTGGTCCCCTACCGAGGCGAAAGGAATCGAGGTCGATTTCCTGCTGAAGAAGGGCCGGTCGTTCGTGGCGATCGAGGCGAAATCCGGCCGCCGGTTCCGCGCCGATTGGATCAAGGGCCTGAAGGCGATCGAGCCGCTGTCCGGACTGAGGCGGAGGATCCTGGTCCATCCGGGCCGCGACGAGATGCGGCTCCCAGACGGCATCGAGGTCCTGCCGGTTGCCGCATTCTGCGCGCTTCTCAAGCAAGGCCGGCTCTTCTGATCACAGGCCGTCAGCGGTCAGACCCGATCCGATCGGGTCGGATCGGATACCGCTACGGCTACCGACACGGATCGGTTCGTCGGGTCCGGCTCAGGTCCAGCCCGCCGTCAGCCGAGCGACCCGTTCGGCGATGGCGCCTTCCTCCATCGACGTCAGCCGTCCCTCCGCCACCACCCGCCGGCCGTCGACGAAGACGTCGCGCACCGCTTTGGCGGACTGGGCGTAGACGACGTTCTTCCGCAGTTGCTGGGCGGGGAGCAGCGACAGGTCGGCGAGGTCGAGGGTGACGAAGTCGGCGCGCCGGCCGGGGGCGATCGAGCCGATCGGGAGGCCCAACGCGCCGGCGGCGTTGGAGGTGCCCATGGCGAAGACCTGCTCGGCGGTGACGGCGCGGGCGTCCAGCGCGTTCACCTTCTGGAGCAGGGCGCAGGTTCGCATCTCGCCGAAGATCGAGGCCTGGTTGTTGCTGCAGCCGCCGTCGACGCCGAGGGTCACGGGGATGCCGCGCGCGATCCACTTCGGGATCGGGGTGATCCCGTCGCCGAGGAACATGTTCGACGAGGGGTTGTAGGAGAGGGCGGCGCCGCGCTCCTTCAAGAGGTCGAGCTCGCCGTCGTCGAGCCAGACGCCGTGGACGGCGAGGCATCGGGCGTCGAGCACGCCGAGCGACGCGAGCCAGCGCATCGGTGTGAGCCGGTGCTTCGCCACCGTCTCCTCGACCTCGTAGCGGCCCTCGGCGACGTGGATGTGCAGCGGCACGCGGCGGTCGCGGGCGATCTCGGCGCCGGCGCGGATCATCTCGGCCGACGCGCCGTGCGGGGAGTGGGGGGCGGGGTGCGCCTGCGCCATGCGGTCGTGGCGGTACTTGTCGACCAGCGCCTCGACGTTCCGGCGGGCGACGGGGACCGTCTCCCGATACTTCGCCGGAGCGCCGTCCCAGTCGTAGAGGCAGCGGGCGAGAACCACGCGGATCCCGACGTCGCGCGCAGCCTGGATCACCGCCTCGGCGTTCTCGTTGGCCTGGTCGTTCAGGTAGAAGAAGTCGACGGCGGTGGTGGTGCCGTGGCGCAACAGCTCCGCGAAGGCGAGCAGCGCGCCGGTGTGGATCCCGTCGGCGTCGAGCTTGAGCGAATAGCGATAGATCCCCTTCTCGCGCCAGTCGAAGAAGTCGAGGTCGTCGCCGAACCCGCGCACCAGGTATTGGAAGGTGTGGGTGTGGGTGGAGACGGTGCCGGGGAGCAGCGCCTTGCCGGGGAGGGGGACCGCCACGGCGTCGGGGTGCGCGCGGCGCAGCTCGCCGGCCGGGCCCACGGCGGCGATATCGCCGCTGTGCTCGAGGACGCCGATGCCTTCACGAACCTCGGCGCCGTCGGTGCCGGGGAGGAAGGTGCGGTCGGCGAGAAAGAGTTGTTCCGCGGGGGGCGACATCGGGGGGCGACGGTACTGCGGGACGGCGATGGTGGGAAGGACGAGGGGTAGCGGAAAGGAGAAGGAGTAGGAGGAATGAGGAGATTCGAGGAGAAGGAGTAGGAGAAGCGGGGAGTGGAAGGAGGAGTGGAGGGCGAGTCGGGAGGTGACGGGGAGACATTGTGGTGGTATTCGGCGGGACCAGCGCTCCAATGCGAAGGGGGAGATCACGATGAAGAAGGCAGTCCTCGTTGCAACGATCGTGTTGGCCGGCTGCGGTCCCAAGATCCGGCCGACCTACCAGGCGGCGGTCGATTCGGTCCTGTCGAAGCACGTGGCGCAGTCGAAGTCCTACGACGCGCCGGCGCCGTCGGCGCTGAAGCCGATGCCCTGGAAGGTCGGGCAGTGGGCGCTCTACCGGGTGACGAACAAGAAGGGGGAGATCGGCTTCGAGAAGATGTCGGTCGTGGCACAGGACGACTGCGGCGTCTGGCTGGAGATGGTCCGGCAGGACCCGCGTTCGCGCAGCATCGCCAAGGTCTGCTACGAGAAGGTGCCGGAGGTGAGCAACGACCCGAGCGCCACGGTGCAGAGCGCCCTCGACGCGATGAAGAAGATCGTCACCAAGGCGGACGACGGTCCGGTGCAGACGATCGATCTCCGGGCCCCCGAAGGGTCGATGATGAAGATGATGATGGGGAAGAACTTCGCGTCGATGGTGCAGTGGAACGTCGACCCCAACTCTCCGCGCGCCGACATCACCGTCCCGGCCGGGACGTTCAAGCAGACGCTGGAGACGAAGACGACGGTGAAGATCGCCTTCATCACCGTCACCGGGACCTCCTGGGTGCATCCCTCGGTGCCGGTCTCGGAGACGGTGAAGTCGGTCACCAGCGACGGCACGACGATGGAGCTCGTCGACTTCGGGTCGACCGGCGCCACCTCCGAGCTGGCGGAGAGCGCCGCTGGCAGCGGTTCCTGACCGGTCGATCGGCGCGGACGACGAGGCGCCCGTGCCGCCCGCCGACGCCGAGATCGTCGCCCGGGTCCTCCGCGGCGACGAGGAGGGTCTCGGGTGGCTGGTGCGGCGGCATTCGGCGTCGATGCTGCGCCTGGCGCGCTCCTTCGTCCGCGATGCCGCGGTGGCGGAGGAGGTGGTACAGGAGACGTGGCTCGCGGTGCTCGACGGGATCGCCGGCTTCGAGCGCCGCGCGTCGCTCAAGACGTGGATCTTCCGCATCCTGGTGAACCGCGCGATCCGGCGGGCGGCGAGGGAGGGGCGAAGCGTGCCGCTCTCGGCGTTGGGAGCGGCCGGACCGGACGGCCGGGAGGACGCCGCCGGAGGGGACCTCGCCGACCGACTGTTCGACGCGAACGGGCGATGGATCGAATTGCCGACGCCGTGGGCGCCGGCCTCGGCGGAGGAGCTGCTGCTGCGCAAGGAGACGCGCGACCTGCTGCGCCGCGAGATCGATCGCCTGCCCGACGCGGCGCGCGCCGTCGTCGTCCTGCGGGACGTGGAGGGATTGAGCGCCGACGAGGCGTGCGAGATCCTGGGGATCGCGGACGGGCATCAGCGCGTCCTTCTGCACCGCGGCCGAGCGCGGCTGCGCGAGGCGTTGCACCGTCACCTGAAGGAGGAAACGACGTGAGCTGCCGGCATGCCATCGGCGAGGTGTCCGGAGAGGCGATCGCGGGCCCGTGGTGGCGCCGCTGGCTCACCCGCGCGCATCTGTGGTTCTGCCCCGCCTGCCGGGTCTACGACCGCCAGATCGAGCAGACCGCCGAGGCGGTGTCGCGGCTCGAACCCGAGCCCCCGCCGGACGCCCTCTGCGACCGCATCCTCCAGGAACTGCGGGCAAAGAAGCCGCCGAGCGAAGGGCTGTAACGAATCGGCCGGGCGCGGATCTGTATCTCCGTAGGCAATACGAAGGAGGACGGCCATGGAGACCCAACAGACGGCGGGGGCGGAGTCGGCGGAGAGCTCGAAGGGCTGCGCGCGGCACGGGAAGGGCTACTGCCTGGTGAAGGGCCTCTTCGCGGTCGCCCTTCTCGGCGGTGTGCTCGCGGTGCTGGGATGCTTCGGCGGCAAGCACGCCTGCCACAAGAAGGACGCGCCGGCCACGGCCCCCGGGGCGACCGCCCCCGCGCAATCCGCTCCGGCCGATGCGGCGGCGCCGGCGTCGGAGGAGACCAAGCCCTAAGGCCGGCAGTCGGGCGCGGCGTCGCGTTCCAGGACGACGGCGCCGCGCTTCACGACCAACGCCGCATGGGGCGCCCCGACGTGCCAGGGGATGTGCTCCAGCGACGGGGCGTCCCACACCACCAGGTCGGCCTGCTTCCCCGGCTCGATCGAGCCGAGGTCGTCGCGGGCGATCGCCGCGGCGGCGTGGCGGGTGACGGCGAGGAGCGCCTCGTCGATCGAGAGCGTCCGCGCCGAGCAGGCGAGCGTCGTCATCAGCGGGAGGTTCTCGGTCGGCGAGGTCCCGGGATTCAAGTCGGTCGAGATCGCGATGCGCACCCCCGCGGCGCGCAGCCGGCCGGCGTCGGGCGGCGGTTCGCCGAGGAAGAGCGACGCTCCGGGGAGCAGCACCGCCACCGTTCCGGCCGCGGCGAGCCGCCGCAACCCCTCCT
>CAYJRR010000040.1:0-34927 GCA_964372275.1 uncultured bacterium | reverse complement strand
GCGGGGGGGGTTGGAATCCGGTGGGGTCGCTGGGGCTGGGGGCGGGCGGGGGGCTGCGGGGCCCGGCCGGCCCCCGCCCGCGATGTCCCAGGCGGGAGAGGCTAGTTCACGGCGCCGGGGGTGGCGGGGGTGTTGTTCACCCAGTCGTTGCAGTTGTCGCCGTCGCGATCGACCGGCTTGCGCGAAATCCCCTTCGAAGGGTTGCCCGTGCTGCTGGTTCCGGACGGGCTGCCGGGGGTGGCGCACCACTCGGGGGGGACGGTGCCGCCGCTGTACCCGGCCTCGTAGATCACGTGGTCGACGACGTCTCCGTCGGCCTCCTTCAGCACGATCCACTCTCCGGTGTTGGTCATGCTCGGCATTCCGCCGGTCGTCGCCACCGCGGGGGAGTAGCTGCCGTCGAACGACGCCTTGTGGTTGGCGAGGACGAGATAACCGCCCGCCGGGATGGTGTAGCCCGGACCGAAGGTGAAGCCGGAGCCCGCGGTGTCGTTCTTGGTGTTGATCTTCCAGCCGGCGATCGAGACGGTCGAGCCGGTCGGATTGTGGAGCTCGACGTACTCCGTCGTCGGCTCGCTCGTTGCCGGGTCGTACATCACCTCGCTGATCACCACGTGGCTCGCGCTCGGCGCGGGGGTCGGTGTCGGCGTCGGCGGCGGTGTCGTCGGAATCGCTTCGACTGTCACCTTCTGCGCGGGACTGGTGAGCGTGCCGACCGAGGCGGTGACGTAGGCCTCCCCTTCCGCCTTGGCCTCGGCGCTCCCGTCGGCGTTGACCTGCAACACGTCGGCGTCGGTCGAATCCCAGTCGGTCGCCGGATCGTCGGTGACATCGCGCCCTTCGCCGTTCACCTGGTAGGCGATCGCGCTGAAGGCGAAGGCGGCGCCCACCTGGACGACCGGATTCTCGGGCGAGACCTTCACCGCCACCACCGACTCGTCGGCCGTGGGGGGCGCATCCGGCTGGCAGGCGGCGGCAGTCGCGGCGAGAAGCGCGACGGCCGCCGAGAACCGGCGCGCGCCACGCTCGTCCCCGCTGCTATGGCGAACTCTCATGTCGAGGTGTCGGTGGTGAGCGTGATGACGTTGCTCTCGAGCGCCGGGATGTCGCCGACCGCCGGGGACGAAGCGGAGATCGACGCGGAGCCGTTGGTCGTCACCTGCAACCGGCCGTCGGAGGCGGGGAGGGCGTAGGCCGGATCGCTGCTGGTCCAGACGACCGAACCGGTGACGTCGCGGGTGCTGGTCGTCTCCTCGTCCAGGTTGAGGTAGGTGCCGGTCGCGGTGAAGCGGATCGTGGTGCCGACCGCGACCGAGGCCGGGCCGGTGGGGGCCGCCGGATCGACCGGACGATCGCTCGAGATCTCGATCGACTGGAGCCGAAGGGTGTCGGAGTCGCCGCCGCCGTCGCCGCCGAACAGCCGGTCGGCGACATCACAGCCCGAGGCCGCGACCAGGCCGAAGACGGCGAGCGCGGCCCCGAGGGCCCCTCGGCGGAGGGCGGAGAGCATCGGCGGATGATCGTACGCCGGCCGGGAGCGGTCAATGCCCGCCGGAAGCCGGTCGCGGCGGACCCTTCGGCTTCTTCGAGGGGTGGAAGATGTTTCGGTCGTATTGCACCCCGTGCGCTTCGATCTCGTCGAGCCATCCCGGGACCTGCCCGGTCCAGAGCACCTGCCCCTGGACCCGATTCTGGTCGTCGGTCCCCGCGTACTCGAACCGGAAGATGTCCTGGGTGGCGTAGGTCCCGTCGGGCTTGAGCGGCAGGACTTCGGCGATGTTCGCCAGCTTCCGGCTTCCGTCCTTGTAGCGCGACGCCTGCACCACGATCTCGATGGCGTAGGAGACCATCGATCGCACCGCGAACAGCGGCAGGTCGAACCCGGAGTAGAGGGTGAGGGTCTCGAGCTTTTGCAGCGCCTGCGGCGGGCTGGAGGCGTGGATCGTGGCCAATGACCCGCCGTGGCCGGAGTTCATGGCGTTGAGCAGGTCGAGCGCCTCGCCGCCGCGGATCTCGCCGACGATGATCCGGTCGGGCCGCATCCGTAGCGTCGAATGGAGCAGGTCCTTCATCTCCACCCGCCCGTGCCCCTCCTTGTCCCCGGGGGCGCATTCCATCTGCACCAGGTGCTCCCCCTGCGGCTGCAGCTCGCGGACGTCTTCCAGGATCAGGATCCGCTCCTCGCGGGGGACGAGCCCGGTGATCACGTTCAGGAGCGACGTCTTCCCCGAACCGGTGCCGCCGGAGATGAGGATGTTCTTCTTCATCTCCACGCAGACGCGCAGGAACTCCACCGCGTCCTGCGAGATCGACCCGAAGCTCAACAGCTGCTGCATCGTCAGCTTCTCGGAGAAGAAGCGCCGGATCGAGACGCAGATCCCCTTGCGCGTCACCGGCGGCATCGTCGCCGCCACGCGCGAGCCGTCGGGAAGCCGTGCGTCGAGTCGGGGATGATCCTTGTCGAACCCCTTGCCGACGAACTGGGCGATCGCCCGGACCGCGCCGAGGAGCTCCTCCTCGCCGTCGAACTTCACGTCGGTCTTCTTGAGCTTCCCGCCGATCTCGACCCAGACGTCGTCGCAGCCGTTGATCATGATCTCGGAGATCTTCGGGCTTTCGAGGAACGGCTTGACCGGCCGCAGCATGGCGGCGATCTGCAGGGCGTAGACGTTCTGGTAGCCGCCGGGGGAGGGGGAGGTCGGAGTTCCGCCCATGAAGGAAAGGATACCGCTATTTCGGCAGGACGGGGCCGCCGGCGGCGAGCGAATCGGAGAAGATCTTGCGGTAGGAGCCGAGTTGGTCGGCCCCGGACGTCAGCTTCTGGATCCCCTGGTCGTATTTCTGAGGATCCCGGCCGCGGAAGGCGGCGACCATCGTCACGTAGCCGTCGAGCTTCAGCGCCAACGACGTCGCGAGCGTGGCGTGGATCTGGGTGATCAGCTTGGCGTTGGGGGTCTTGAGCCCGTCCGCCATCGCTTTGGCGCGCTGGAGGCGGGGGATCACCTCCTTCTCGATCCGCTCGATCGCCTGCTGCGGATTGATCTGCGCTCCGACCTTGCCGTCGGCCTGCTGCACCGGCGTGAGCTTGATGTCGATGTCCCCCACCTCGTTCATCGCCTGGTCGTACTCCGCCAGGATCAGCTTGACCCGGTCCGAATAGACCGGCCAGGCGATCAGATTGGGATCTTTCTTCCCGCAGCCGAGAAGGCTCACCGCGACGAGGAGCGCGGCCCACAGACGGAACATCGACGCGAAGTATATCACTCGCGGGCGATGCCGGACGGCGCCGCCAGCGCCACGGGAACGGCGTTGACGAGCGCCGCGGCCGTCGCGATATCGCCCGCGATGCCGCCCTGGATCTCCAGGCGCACGGGCGGGTCCCCGTCGATCTCCACCGAGTCCCCGGGGCTGCCTACGCCGGCGGCGATCGTCAGGTCGAGTCGGATCGCCGTCTTGTCCTTGAGCGTCACCTCGCAGACCTGATGCACGCCGGCGACCATCCCCTTGGGGATCCTGGCCTCGGGCGCGGGGATCTCGACCGCGGCGAGCGCCGCCTCGGTCTTCGACGAGACTTTCTCGACCCCCTTGTGTCCCATCCGCTCCAGGGCGCGGGCGATGAACAGGGCGCTCTCGGTCAGTCCCATGTGCCCCATCCGCCCGGCGGCGACCTGCCGTTCGAATGCGTCCGGCGTCATGCCGGCACCGGTCTTGGCCCGGAGTTGGGGTCGGCGCGTGAGCGAGTCGACGACCCGGCGGATCAGCACCTGTCGGACACGGCTGGTCGCCTGGAGGGCCGCCACCGGCAGGCGGTCCATGACGAAGCCGGGGTTCACGCCCGCCCCGTAGATGCAGACGCCGCGGTCGTGCGCGCGCCGATCGAGGAGGTCCGCCTCCTTCGGCGCCGCGTGCCAGGGGAAGATCATCTCTTCGCACGAGGTGACGACGGCGAGCCCCTCGTCGACCAGCTCGCGAAGCTGGCCGGCGACGAGTTGCACCCGGCTCTCGGTGGCGTGGATCGCCGCGTCGGCCTCGACGCCGTCCAGCGCCTCGCCGAGCGATCTCGAGACGCGCACGCCGACCTTCTTCAGGTCGACCAGCTCGCCGAGGTCCCGCCCGGCGACGTCCTTCCGCGGATCGACGCCGCCGACCACCTGCACGCTCCCGCTCTCCAGCGCCAGCCGGAGCGCGCCGCGCCCGATCGTTCCGAGTCCGTAGAAGACGACGCGCGGGCGGGAGGAGGAGGGCACGGTCCGAATGGATGCCCTCGTTCCGCGCGCCTGTCAATTCGTGCCGGTCGGGGGCGGCGACGCCGTCTGCTGCCGGAGGATCTTCTGCAGCATCTCCTGTTGCGCCTTCTTCTCGGCGGCCTGCTTGCGGAACGCTTCGCGGACCTCGGGGGGGAGCCCTTGCATCGACGAGGGGTCGAACTCGGGGGTCGGTGCGCGCTTGCGGTAGCTGTCCAGCCCGGCGAGCAGGTCCTTCCAGACCCCCTTCGCGACCCGGTAGGTCGCGCCGTCGGCGTTCCCCCGGGCGAACACCAGTTCCTGCGTCCCGTCTTTCGTCTCCCGGCCGAAGTGGACCGCCGCCGTCGTGCCGTCCTCGAGGCGCAACGTCACCTTCGACCCGCCGATGCCGGCCGCCGATCCCGGCGGCGCGAGGTCGACGCCGCGCAGCGACAAGACCGACGCGACCTTTCGATCGACCGCCGCCGGGTCGAGCTCGAACCCGTCGGGCCTCTTCTCGCTGGTTGAGGCGAGGGTCCAGGCGCCGTCCTTCTTCCGGAACGCGAGACGCCGGCCACCCTCCTCGACGGTCAGCCCCGTCACCTTGGCGCGGTCGACCTTCATCACGGTGAGATCGCGCAGATCGGTGGGGTTCTTGCGCAGCGTCTTCGACGACGCCGCGGCGATCGTCACCACGTCGGCGCGGGTGCTCGCGCGCGCGTAGGCATCCCCTCCGCCTTCGAGATCGCCGCCGAGTGCCAGCTCGCGCGTGACGTTGCCGGCGGTGCCGATCGTCATCACCAGCCGGTCGGCCGCACCGAGGCCGGTCGTCCCGTCGCCGGGATCGGACTCCAGCACCTGCTGGGCCCTGAGGCCCGCGAGCTGGTGGGCGAACGAGCGCGCCGCCGCGGCGTCGAACCGGAAGCCCTTCGGCAGGAGGCCGGGCGGATCGACCGACCATTCGTTGGCGCCGTTCCGCACCAGCGCGAATCGCGTCCCGCCGGCTCGTGTGACGTCGACCCGTGTGACGTCGCCCGCCTTCTCGGCGAACAGCTTCCGGTCGAGCCACGCCGACCGGTCCTTGGCGAAGGTGGCGGGATAGACCTTGGCGACGGCGAAGACGCTCTTGCCGGCGCGCAGGTAGACGCCGCGCGGCGCCGACTTTCCGACCGTGAAGGCGGCGACTTCGCGACCGGCGGCGGAAATCCGCACGCGCGTCCCGTTTGCGTCGTCGACTTCCAGCTCGGCGTAACGTCCGGGATCGCGGGTCGTCACGTCGGCCGACTCGATCCTCGGGACGGCGTCGAGCAACGCCTTGACCGCCCCCGCGTCGGCCGGGCGTCCGTTCAGACTCCAGGACCCGTCGGCCTTCACCAGCTCCGCCGGCTTCGGTCCGGCGATCTCCACCCGGTCGACGGAGGCCGTGTCGACCGTGGCGAACGAGAGCCGTTCGACCCCCTTCTCCTTCTTCGCCAGGAGCCGCCATCCGCCGGCCACGAGCAGCACGGCCAGGAGTCCGAGCGCCGCCGCCGTCGACCGGCTCATGCCTCGATCCTCGAGCGGGCTTGGCCGCGGCGCTTCTCGCGCACGCGCCAGCGCAGCAGGCCGAATCCGACGAAGGCGGCCGGCAGCCCGGCGATGTTGGCGTACTTCACCGCGCGGCGCTTGGCGTCCGACAGCTCGGCGAGCGGCGCGGCGCGCAAGCCCCGGGTGCGAATCGAGAGTAGCGCATCGTCGAGGAGCATCCAGTCGACCAGATTGAGCACCAGCGCCTCGTTTCCGCGGCTCAAGTACCGGTCCTGGAGGAAGCTCGATCCGCCGGCGACGAAGACCCGTCCCGACACGGCGGCGGAGCCGCCGAATGCGCTGGGGATCGCCCCCTTGAGCGCCACCACCAACGCCTTCTCACCCGTATCGCTCACCCGGTCGACCGTCCACCGTTGCATCGGATCGATGTCGTAGGGCGCTTTGATCACGCCGGCGTTCGTCGACGAGCGCACGATCGTCTCCGCGTCGACTCCGGTCGCCGGCTTCACCGCCAGCGGGCTGGTGAACGGGAAGGAGACGCCGCCGATCCCGCGGGTGACGGGGTGGTCCGGATCGAGCCCCTTCGGGAAGGGGAGCAGCGGGTATCGCACCGGCTGCGTGATGATCATGTTCCCGCGCCGCTGGGAAACGTTCAGGGTGGCGCATTCGGCGTCGGCGACCAACCCCTCGTCGATCCGCGCGCCGTAGGCCTCGAGCAGCGGACTCAGTCCGTGCTCGACCGGCGTCGCCTGCAGCGTCTGGAGGTCGATCTTCGCGGCGTCGACGAGGAAGGCGGCCGGCTTTCCGGAGGTGACGAAGCGGTCGATCGCCTGCTTCGCCTCCTCGGAGACGGGGCGTTCGGGCCCGACCACCAGCAGTCCGTCGATCTCGTCGGCGATGGTGGGGACGGCGGAGAGGTCGATCTCCGACACGTCGTAGATCTGGTCCAGCAGCACCCGGACGCGCTGCATGTCCTTGGCCGGATCGGGACCGCCGAAGCCGGTCACCAGCCCCAGACGGGGCGGCTCGGCGCGCACCATCTTGCGGATCAACGAGGTCAGGTCGTACTCCAGCCCCGCCGTCTCGCGCACGACCGGAATCGACTCCTGTTTCTCGCGGTAGCGCACGCTCAACCCCATGTAGGCGCGCTTGACCTCCATCTTGTCCGACTCGTTGGAGCGCACCTGCACCGCCGGAATGCCGAGCGATTGCAGCTCTTGCTCGACGCGGGTCGCCTCGCGCACCGTGCGGCCGAACAGGTCGACCTGGGTCTCCTTCTTCTTCTCCTTGTCCTCGCCGGTCTCCTCCTCCAGGGGATCGAGGAACTCGAAGCTGAGCTGACCGTCGGCGGCGGCGTGGTACTCCTCGAGCAGGTCGCGCACGAACCGGGCGTTGGACGAGTAGGGGGGCGGCAGGTCCTGGGTGAAGTAGGCGCGGACGGTGATCGGGTCCTTCAGCGTCTCGAGCGTAGAGCGCGTGGCCGGCGAGAGGGTGAACTCCTTGTCGCGCGTCCAGTCGAGGCGCGTGTAGAGCGTCAGCCCGAGCAGGTTCGCCAGCACCAGGCTGGCGAGGACGGCGTAGAGACGGATCCGGCGGTCGCTCATCACGCCTTCCTCCAGCCGAGCGCCCGCTCCGCCAGCAGGAGCGCCCCCCCGCCGAGCGTCAGGTAGTAGAGGACGTCGCGGCTGTCGACCACGCCGCGGGCGAGATTGTCGAGGTGGAAGCTGACCGAGACGTACTCGGCGATCGGCGCGACCGCCGCCGGCAGGAGGAACTGCAGCCAGTAGACGAAGTAGAGCGCGGCGCCGATCACGAAACCGACGATGAACGCCACCACCTGGTTCTCGGTCAGGGTCGAGCAGAGCAGTCCGATCGCGGTCAGGCTACCTGCGAACAGCAGCATCCCCAGGTAACCGGCGGCGACCGGACCCAGGTCGAGCGGGCCGATCGACCGCACGCTGAGGGCGTAGGGGACGGTGAGCGCCAGCGCCGCCGCCGTCAGTCCCCAGGCGCCGAGGAACTTCCCGAGGATCACCTCCCAATCGCGCACCGGGAGCGTGGTGAGCAGCTCGATCGTTCCGGCCTTCCGCTCTTCGGCGATCAGCCTCATGGTGACGGCCGGGCAGAGGATCACCAGCAGCATCGACGGGGAGAACGGGGAGGGCTCGAAGAAGGCGCGCATGTCGGCGCGTCCGCCCAGGAACAGCGTCCCGAAGTACATCCACCCGGCGACGAGCAGGAAGGCGGTGACGACGATGTAGGCGACCGGCGAGTCGAAGAACCCCTTCATCTCCCGGCGCGCGATGGTGAGGACGTTATCCATTCGCCACCCGCGTCAAACGCCGGAACGTCTCTTCGAGCGATGCGCGCTCGCGCGTGAGCTCCACCAGCACCCACCCGTGCTCGACCGCCGCGCCGAAGATCGCCTCGCGCGGGTCGGCCGTGCCGGCGGCGCGCACGTCGACGGCCACGGCGCCCGGCTCGTCGGTTGCGGCGCCGCGCGCTTCGTGGACCCCCGGCAACCGCGCCAACGCCGCCCGCGCCGCGCCGGCGTCGATCGCGCCGCCGGCCTTTCCGCGGAGGACGACGCGCACCGCCGCGCCGGCCCCGCCGCCGGTCAGCGCCGCCGGCGAGTCGTCGGCGACGATCGTCCCGTCGTGGAGGATCAGGATCCGGTCGCAGACGGCCTGGACCTCCGGAAGGATGTGCGTCGAAAGCAGCACCGTCTTCTCGCGGCCCAGGTCGCGGATCAGCTCCCGGATCTCGACGATCTGGTTGGGGTCGAGGCCGGTCGTCGGCTCGTCGAGGATCAAGAGATCGGGATCGTGCAGCATCGCCTGCGCCAGGCCGACCCGCTGCCGGTAGCCCTTCGAAAGCTGTCCGATGTCCTTGCCCAGGACGTCGACGATGCCGCACCGCTCGCACAACACCTTCAGCTTCGGGCGGGCAATCCCGCGGAGCCTCGCGACGTACTCGAGGAAGTCGATCACCTGCAGATCGTCGTAGAGCGGCGCGTTCTCGGGGAGGTAGCCGAGACGGCGGCGCGCTTCGAGCGGCGACCGATCGACCGGGATGCCGGCGACGAACGCGGTACCGGCGGTCGGCCGAAGGTAGCCGGTGAGGAGCTTCATGGTGGTGCTCTTACCGGCGCCGTTGGGACCGAGGAACCCCACCACTTCACCCCGGGAGATCCGGAACGAAACGTCGGAGACCGCGCGCGTCGTCCCGTACTCCTTGCGGAGCGCCTTCGCTTCCACCATCGGGGTCGAATCGTGCGTCGTCATCGCGTTCCGGCCGCGGTTGCGAAGCCAAGGGAAATATCCGCGCGGCACCGATTGTCAAGGGGGGCGCGAAACGAATGCCGCCGGGCGGGGCACGCCGTTGGAGCGGCGAATCGGTTGTGTTCTAGTTCGCCGCAGGGGTTCGGAGAGGCCCCGAACAGCCCGACGGGCGAGACGATGCGGATCCTTCTCCTGGGTGGCAGCGGCGGACTGGGGCGGGACCTCCAGCCGGTCCTCGCCGAGCGGCACGAGGTCGCCGCCCCACCGCACGGGGAGGTCGACCTCCTCGTACCCGACGCGCTGCGCCGTGCCCTCGACCGGGCGCGCGCCGACGCCGTGGTCAACGCCGCCGCCTTCGCCGACGTCGACGGCTGCGAGCGCGATCCCGACCGGGCCCACGCCGTGAACGCCGACGGCGTCCGCCATCTCGCCACCGCCTGCCGGGAGCGGAACGTCCTCCTCGCCCAGATCTCCACCGACTACGTCTTCGACGGGCGGAAGGAGGGCCCCTACGTCGAGAGCGACGCGACCCGCCCCCTGCAGGTCTACGGTCGGAGCAAGCTCGCCGGCGAGCGAAACGCCTTGCAGGTCGCCCCCAAGGCGATGGTCGTCCGATCGTCGTGGCTGTTCACCCGCCACGGACGCAACTTCGCCAACGCGGTCCTGGCCGCCGCGCGCGACGGCGGCGAGGTGAGGGCGGTCCGCGACTGGTTCGGCACGCCGACCTTCACCCTCGACCTGGCGCGCGCCCTCCGCGCGCTGCTGGAGGCCGGCGCGACCGGCGTCTTCCACGTGGCGAACCCCGGACCGGTATCGCGGTTCGACCAGGCCCGGGAGATCCTGGAGGCGGTGGGCCGCCACCGCGCCACCCTCGTCCCGGTCGCGGCCGGATCGCTGTCGCTCGTCGCCGCACGGCCGCGGTCGACCGCCCTCGCCTCGGAGCGACTCGAGTCCATCGGTCTGCGCCTGCGCCCTCGCGCCGACGCGGTCCGCGACTTCGTCGCGCTCTAGTCAGCGGTCCGCGCTTCGCGCGCCTCGGGGGACCCCTCCGTCCCCTCCTGCCGCGGCGAGGCGGTGGCGTTCGAGGTAGGCGCCTGTCTGGATGTCGCGCCACCAGGTTTCGTTGGAGCGGTACCACTCGATCGTCTCCACGATCCCCCGCTCGAAGGGCACTTCCGGGGTCCACCCCAGGCGCGTGCGCAGCTTGGTCGCGTCGATGGCGTAGCGCCGGTCGTGCGCCAGCCGATCGGTTACGAACGAGATCAGGGAGTCCGGCTTGCGCAGCGTGCGGAGGATGAGCCGGGCCAAGTCGATGTTCGGCATCTCGTGGCCGCTGCCGATGTTGTAGACCTCGCCGTCGCCGCCGCGCTCCAGGATCGCGAGCAGCGCGCGGCAATGGTCGCGCACGTGCAGCCACTCCCGCACGTTTCTCCCGTCGCCGTAGACGGGGAGCGGGCGGTCCTGCAAGGCGTTGGTCACGAACAGCGGGATCGCCTTCTCGGGGAACTGCCGCGGTCCGTAGTTGTTGGAGCAGCGGGTCACGATCGCCGGGAGCTTGTGCGTCTTCACCGCCGCCAGCACCAACAGGTCGGACGCGGTCTTCGAGGCGGCGTAGGGGGAGGTCGGATCGAGCGGCGTCGTCTCGGAGAAACGGCCGGTCTCCCCCAGCGAGCCGTAGACCTCGTCGGTCGAGACGTGGAGGAAGCGCGCGACCCGGTGCCGCCGCGCCGCGTTCACCAGCGTCTGCGTGCCGAGGACGTTGGTGCGGACGAAGGCGTCCGCGCTCTCGATGGAGCGGTCGACGTGGCTTTCGGCGGCGAAGTGAACGACGGCGTCGAAGGGTCCACGCTCGAACGCCGCATCGACCTGGGCGCGCTCGGCGATGTCTCCACGCACGAACGAATGCCGCTCCGGATCGAGGCCGTCGAGGTTGGCGAGGTTCCCGGCATAGGTCAGCAGGTCGAGCGAGACGATCCGCCAGCCGGCCCGGGCCGCGAGCGCCTCGTGCACGAAGTTGCTGCCGATGAAGCCGTAGCTGCCGGTGACCAGGAGTTTCACGTTTCGCGGGTCAGGCGGTTGGCGTGGTCGAGGCTCTCGAACGTCCCGGCATCGCTCCACCATCCGTCGAGCATCGTGAACCCCATCGTCCCGCGCTCCACGTAGGCGTTGTTGACGTCGGTGATCTCCAGCTCCCCGCGCGCCGACGGCTGGAGGCGGGGCAACAGCTCGAAGACGTGGCGGTCGTAGAGATAGATCCCCGTCACCGCCAACGACGACTCGGGCCGTGTCGGCTTCTCGACGATCTTCACGATCCGGCCGTCCTTCACCGTCGCCACGCCGAAGCGCGACGGGTCGGGAACCTCCTTGAGGAACAGGCGCGCGCCGATCCCACCCGCGGCGAAGTCGCGCACCGCCCCGGCGATCGAGTCCTGGAAGATGTTGTCGCCGAGGATGACGCAGACCGGCCCGTCCCCGGCGAACTGCCGCGCCAGCCCCAGCGCCTGCGCGATCCCTCCGGCCTCGTCCTGCACCCGGTAGGTGAACTCGCACCCGAACTCGCGTCCCGAGCCGAGCAGTCCGACGACGTCGCCGATGTGCTCGGTCCCGGTGACGATCAGGATCTCGCGGATCCCCGCCTCGGTCAGCTTCCGCACCGGGTGGAAGATCATCGGCACCCTGCCCACCGGGAGGAGGTGCTTGTTCGTTACCTTGGTCAGAGGGAAGAGGCGCGACCCGGTGCCGCCGGCGAGGACGATCCCCCTCATTTCTTCGGCAAGATCTTGGCGTTGAAGTTCTTGAGGGCGGCGATGTGCTCCGGCCGCGGCACGTCGATGCGGAAACGGCGCTGGGCGAACGGCTCCGCGGCGACCGCCTCCCACTGCTTCTCGGCGGGCTGGCCCCGCATCGGATCGAAGGCGAAGCCGACCACCTGCCCCTGCTCCATCCAGAAGCGCGCCTCGACGCCGTCCGCGGCCTTGAGCGTCAGCTCGCCGGTGGCGGCGCGATCGATCTCGGTGCGCAGCGCGTCGAGCGACGCACCCTGCCACGAAGCGAAGCCGCCGATGTGGCTGCCCGCCTCCAGCGGGAGGTCGTATCCGGGCGTGTTCGGCGGAGGCCGCTCGGGGCGTCCCGCCGGCGGGCCCGAGCCCAGCCACACCGGGTCCCCCCAGGTGAGCGGCCGCTCGAACAGCCGTCCGGGGAACGGCGGCAGCGGCTCCAGTTTGTAGGTCGTCGCCGTCAGCTCCCCCTTGGGATCGGAGATGTGCAGCACCCCTTCGGTGGCGGCGACGTCGTAGCGGACGCGGGCCACCGACTTCTGGAAGCGGGTGGCCATCATCGGCAGGAAGATCTCCTCGTCCCCCGGTTCGAGCGTGTGCAACGGGGACATCTTCGAGGTCTGCGAAAAGCGGAACCCATGCGCCTTGCCGCCGGCGTCGCGGCCGACCGAAACGTAGAGCGCGAGACGTCCCTCGAGGAGGGCCTTCAGCGCATTGACGAGCTCGTTCGGTTCGAGCGTCAGCGTATCGATGCAGTAGAACTCTTCGCCGGGCCGCGCCGCCACGGCCGGGAATCTACCACGATTGGCCCGGGCGAGGGGCAGACCGCGCGGGCGCTAGTACAGAAGCTCGAGCCCGAGGAAGGGTCGGAGGCCGCTCTCCTTGCCGGTCTCGCCGACGTCGAGCTCGTGGGTCGCCGACCGGATCGCCACGCCGCCGTGAAGAGCGATCCACTCGGCCGGCCGGAGCGAAGCGCCGATCGAGGTCGAAAGGACGGCCGACTTGGTGATCGAGCCCTCCTGGAGCCAATCGCTCTGGTCGCCGGACGGCGGGGCGGCGTTGACCGTCTGCCAGCTCCCCTGCAACGGCATCAGGCCGTAGAAGACCGTCCCGGTGAGGAACAGCCGCGGCCCCAGGAAGACGCGCATCCGCACGTCGGCCCCCGCGACGACCGTCTGCCAGCTGGAGAACGCCTCGTCCCCCGTCTCCAGCGTTCCGATCGTGGTGATGCGCCCTTCGATCCCGGGCCCCGCGCCGACGAAGACGCCGTGCGAGTTCCAGAGCGCGGCGGAGAGGTTCGCGCGGACCTCGCCGCTGGTCAGCGAGGCGTTGTCGATCCCTTCGACGGGCGCCGACGCCTGGTTCGAAGCGAGCCCGGCGAACGAAAGGTGGAAGGCGATCTGCCGGCCGTAGAGGTCGACGTCGAATCCGCCGGTCGGGGCGGAGGCGTTCACCTTCTCCGCCATCCCGGGAACCGGCATCACGGCGTCCCAGGCCGTGAGACCGCCGGCCATCGTGACGCTGCCCCGGGTGAACCAGGGGTCGGCGACGCGGGCGCGCCGCGGCAGCGTCGGAGGGGCGGTGATGACCATGGTGGTGTCGGGCGCGGCGACGGCGGAGGGCTCGAACGAAGCGCCCTCAACGACCGCGGGCTCCGAATCGCCCAGCGTGCGGGCGGAAGCGGCGTGGGAGAAGATCAGCAGGGGAACGATCGCGATCCCCATCCGGTTGCGGCTCATCGGCCCTCCTTCCTGACGCCCCGCGCGAAAACGCGTTTCGGGGTTGGCCGCCGGTGATCGGACGGCACCGTGGGTTGAGCAGGGACCGGGCCAGGGCGCCACTCCATGGAAATTCGAGGGGTTTCGCCGCGTGAAAAGGCGGTGGTGCGACGAAAATTGGACCGCTTCGTGCCCATTCCGCGACACGATTGGGCACCGCGTGAGACCGACGTCACGCCGCCGCTCGCGCCACCTCGACACGCCGGCGAACGGAGCCGCGGTTCAATCTCTCGAGATCGCGACGACTCGTCTCGTGACGTCTTGTCGCGACGATCCCCGCGAAGATGACAGTCTCCGCCGAGGGCGGTTATCGTTCGGGTCGTCGTGGGATTCGCGAACGGAGTCCGGTGTGCGCTCGTCTCTGCGCTTCTCGTGCTCGCGATGGCATCGCCCGCCGCGGCGCAGTACCGACGCGTCGACCAGGTGACCGGGCCCTATGCCGGCGGGCAGGTCGGCTATCACAATCCGCTCGGCGCCGACTACGAGGACCGCCTCACCGGCGGCGTCACCGGCGGCGGATTCATGGGCTTCCGCCTGACGCCGCTGTTGGCGATGGAACTCGACCTGGCGAGCGGCCGGGTCGAGCTGGAGAACGGCCTCGGCAGCGTGACGACCACCGCCCTCGCCGCGCGCTTCTTCCCGATGGCGATCGGATCCCGCTCGCGTTTCCGGCCGCCGGTCGTCGAGCCGACCGCGATGATCGCCTTCTCCCCGCTCGCGCGGTTCGTCGGCGTGAACGGCGAGACGATGAACGGCGTCGCCATCGTGGTGGGCGCCGGCGCTCGAGTCGCCGCCTGGCGGATGGTGTTCCTCGGGGACGACCTCCGCTACGAGCGGATCCGATAACTCTCCGGGTCCTTCGAAGACGAAGAGGTGGAGAGCTCGTTCGCCGGCGACGATTTCCGCGTCCTCGTCTCGGTCGGTTTCAAGATCCCGATGGTCGGACGGCGGTAGCTCCCGGCGGGCGGGAGCGCGCTTTCAGCCATCCCTGACGCCGATGTCCCGGTTCGCCGCGTGAGCCGGCGCACGCGGTGGCTCCGAACCGCGCGATCGGCCGGGACCCGGAGACTCCGGCACTCCGGTTGCTGCGTTCGCTTCGACGGGAGGAACGCACATGAAGAACCTTCGTTGGTCGCTGGGGCTCCTCGGAATGGCCGCGGTCGTCGGTTGCGGCGGCGAGTCCGGATCCGGGGAGGGGAGCGGAACGATCTCGGGTCAGGTCACCGACGGCAGCGCCTTCGCGCCGGTCTCCGGCGCGGTCGTCGCCGCCTTCCAGGTGGAGGCGGACGGCTCGCTACGCGCGATCTCGGACGAGGTCACGACCGACGCCTCGGGACGCTACGAGCTGACGGTCCGCTTCGAAGGATCGTCGATCTCCGACGTGCTGGTGACGGCCGAGGGGAACGTCGAAGCGAAGGCGATCGTCTCCGGGCGCCTTCGTGACGGAGGCCGGGTGACGGCGCCGCCGATGAACGACGAGACGACCGTCGAAGGGGACGTCTACGTCGAGGCCCGCGCCGAGGGGAGCTGGAACTCGGACTGCACCACCAGCGGCCTGCGCTCGCGCATCGACGCCACCGTCGCCGCGTCGGTCCGCGCCGGCGCCAGTTACTCGACCAACGTCTCGACGCTGGCCCGGTCGGTCGTCGCCGGGATGCGGGCGCGCGGCCAGATGCTCCTCTACACCGGGTCCGGCATCGTCCGTTCGGCCTACGACGCCGCGCTCGCCGCCGAAGCGGAGGCCCAGGGCGAGCTCGACGAGGCGCTGGACACCGCCGATACCCAGGCCGAGGTCGAGGCTGCGATCGAGCTCTATTTCGAAGCGGTGATCGAGGGCTACGAGGAGGCGGGGATCACCCTCGGCCAGTACTCGCAGTCGATCCAGGCCGAGGCGAGCGCCTTCGTGAACGCGTCGGTCTCGTTCTCCTCGCAGATCCTCGAGTCGATCCGCCTGCGCCTGGAGTCGGAGAAGGCGGAGCTGATCGGGCGCGCGAACGAGGCGAGCATGGCCGCGCTCGGCGCCACGCAGACGGTGCTCGACGGGCTCGAGTCGGCGCGCGCGCAGCTCGAGGCCTCGATCGAGGCTTCGGCCGGCGTGCAGTCGCAGATCGAGTCGGCGTGGGCCAGCTACAACGCCTATGTGCAGGCGGAGCTGAAGACGCAGCTCGAATCGGTGCGCAGCGGGGCCAGCGGCGCGGTCGACCAGGTGCAGAGCGGGATCGCCACCGCGCAGGGGACGCTGGAGAGCGCCCTCACCTCGGCGGGCGAGAACGTCGAGGCGATCGTCGACGCCTACGGCGACTTCGTGCTCGCCATCGAGGCCTCGATCACCGGCAACGTCACGCTGGGAACGCTCGCCCAGGCCCAGGTCGAGGCGACCGTCCGGGTGCTGCTCAACGTGAACCTCAACGGCTGACCGAGACGCGCCGTCCTACGCGACGGCGAACGGCGCGGGCGCGGGGGGCGACCTCCGCGCCCGCGCGTTCCTCACGTGCCGCCGAGGGCCTGTGCGACGTCGCCGGCCTTGGCGGTGCCGGAAGGCGAACCCTCGAAGGTGGCGATCGAGAACTTGGGCTGCACCTTGGTCACGGTGATCACGCCGATCCTGGTCTTGTCGGCGCCGAGGTTCGCGCCGGTGTCGGGATCGATCAGTGCCTCCCCCATGCCGTAGAGCTCGTATTTGTCCCCCACGCCGACCCCCGAATCGGAGCCGACGTTGAGGAAGACCTCGCTCCCCGTCGCCTTGATCACCTTGCACTGGAACGGGACCTTGGCCATGGCGGCGACGATCTTGTCGACGACCTTTGAGATCACCGCGTTCGTCGCCTTGCCGATCGGCGTCTTGGTATAGGCCTCGGTCCCGAACGGGATCTTGTGGTAGCCCTGCACGGCGAAGCCGACGCTCGACTGCTTCTCGCTCGCCTGCCAGCTGTCGATCACCTCGCCCGAGGTGGTGTCGAACCAGCGGACCAGAACTCCGACGCTGGCGTTCTTGGTCCCGACCGACAGGCCGCTCAAGGGGCCCAGGTTCCCGGTGGAGAACTTCCCGCCCTGCTGCTCCGGCGTGAAGTCGGTGATCTCCCCGCGGAAGAGGGCCTGCGCCGCCATCAGCGCGCCCCCTTCGGCGCCGGCGCCGCGCGAATCGCCCGCCTTCTTCAGCGCCTGTTCTTCCTTGATGTCCTTCAGCCCCTCGCCGCGCTCGACGACGATGAACTTGCCGGTCTTCTGCAGCGCCTCGACCAGCATCGAACGCATGCCATCGCCCAGCTTCTCGCGGTTGTACCAGCCGCCCGACTCGTCGTACTTCTGCGCCGTCACCTCGAAGTTGGAGACGGCGATCACCTTCTTCGGCGAGCGCTTCTCCTCCTTGGCGGAGGCGCCGGTGGCGGCGGCGAGGGGGACGAGCGCGGCGAGTGCCGGGAGAACGCGTCGGGATGCGGTCATGCGGGGCCTCCGAAGGGGGGCCTGGGCGCGGGACCCAGGCCGATGCGACGGCCCGTCATACCGCGGTCGGCGCCGGCGGCGCAATCAGCCGGCCATCAGCTCTTCGGCGGTGACGTCGGGGGCGGCCTTCTCGTGCTCGTACTGGAGCAGGCCCAGCTGCTCGTAGCGCGGCCGCACCCGGTCGGTGAGCAGGCCGATGCGCTTCAGGTTGGGGACGATCCGCTTGAACATGGTGCGGCGGAACAGCGCCATCAGGCCCGACTCCTCCATCCGGCGGTCCCATTCGGCGCGGGAGATCTCGTGCTCGTAGAACTCCTCGTAGATCTCGTGGGCGAGGAAGCGGTTGCGCATCAGCAGCGTCAGCTCGAAAGCCCAGTCCTCGCGCTCGCGCCGCTCCCGGTCGGTCGTCTGCTCGTAGAACTCCTTCAGCATCAGCACGCCGTAGTGGACGTGCCGCGCCTCGTCGGTGATGACGAAGCGGAGGAGGTCCTTGAGGAGCGGCTCCGCCGTCACCTGGCGCAGCATCCCGAAGGCGCCGAGCGCCAGCCCCTCGATCATGATCTGCATCCCGAGGAACTTCATGTCGAAGCGCGCGTCGCTCATCACCGCGTCGACGATGACGTAGAGGTTGTCGTTGATCTCGTAGAGCCGCTCGAGCTTCTGGGTGAGGTAGGCGTGGAACACCTCGACATGCCGCCCCTCGTCGACCACCTGCGTGCTGCCGAACAGCTTCGCGTCGAGCGACGGCACCCCTTCGGTCACCTGCGCGGCGGCGAACAGCGCCCCCTGCTCGCCGTGGAGGAACTGGCTCAATAGCCACGACAGCATCGCGTGGCGCTGCACGGCGCGCTCGCGGCGCCGCAGCCGCCGCCAACAGCGCATGCCCGACGTCGGGAGGAACTTGTCGGGGATCAATCGCAGCCGTCCGAACGGATCGACGGTGCGCGACCAGTTCAGGTCGGTCGTCGAGTTCCACTGGGAGCGCTTGGCCGCTTCGTAGAGCCGCGCCATCTCCGGAAACTCGCGCCGGTAGCGCCAGTCGAAGTTGGCGGAGCCGCCCGAGGCGATGTCGGTGAAGTCCTCGCCCCTGCCACGCCGCCGGACGAATCCACGATAGGCGGGCCCCAGAAGCGACATCAACACCCGCACGTTGCCGCTCGCGGTTGCCTCGCGGAGCAGGCCGCCGCTTTTCAGCAAGTTGCTGACGGTGCTGGTGATTTCAATGGCCATGGACCCTCCCGTGCGGCCCTGAGGGGATCGGCGACAGGCGCGGGCGAAAGACCCGAATGACTCCAGGGTACTCCGGATGACGCGGCGAGCCAAGCGTCCGCATGGTCGACGGCGCGCGGGCCGTCACCGGCACGTTGGTCTCGCCCCGGCAGGAACGGTAGTCTCCCTTGCCGATGCCTTCGGTCCGGGTCGCCGACTACATCGCGCAGCGTCTCGCCGCGGCCGGCATCCGACACGTCTTCCTGGTGACCGGCGGCGGGGCGATGCACCTGAACGACGCGTTCGGCCGCGCCGACGGGATCGACTACGTCGCCTGCCACCACGAGCAGTCGGCGGCGATGGCGGCCGAGAGCTACTTCCGGATGACGCGGCGGCTCGCGGCCGTGAACGTCACCACCGGACCCGGCGGGACGAACGCGCTCACCGGCGTGTGGGGGGCGTGGGTCGACTCCCTGGCGATGATCGTCGTCTCGGGACAGGTGAAGTTCGAGACGGTGGTGCGCAGCACGAGGCTTCCGTTGCGTCAGCTCGGCGATCAGGAGATCGACATCGCGCAACTGGTGAAGCCGATCACCAAGTACGCCGAGATGGTCGTCGACCCGGCGACGATCCGCTACCACCTCGAGCGTGCGCTCCACCTGGCATGCGCCGGGCGGCCCGGGCCGGTCTGGATCGACGTGCCGATGAACGTGCAGGGGGCGCTCGTCGACCCCGCGACGCTCCGCGGCTACGACCCGGCGGAGGACGCCGCCTCGACGCGCGGCACCGCCGACGTGCGCGCCGCGGCGACGCGGATCCTGGCGAAGCTCGCCGAGGCGAAGCGGCCGGCGATCCTCGCCGGCGCCGGGGTGCGGATCTCCGGGGCGCACGAGGCGTTCTTGCGCCTGGTGGCCAAGCTCGGGATCCCGGCGACGACCGGATGGAACGCGCACGACCTCCTCCCCGACGACGATCCGCGAAATTGCGGGCGGCCGGGATCGGTCGGCGATCGCCCGGGAAACTTCGCGGTGCAAAACGCCGACTTCCTGCTGGTGCTCGGCAGCCGGCTCAACATCCGCCAGGTTGGCTACAACTGGGGGACGTTCGCGCGCGCGGCCCACAAGGTGATGATCGACGCCGACGCGGCGGAGCTCGCCAAGCCGACGCTTGCGATCGACGACCCGGTCCACGCCGACCTGAACGACGCCGTCGGGGCGCTGCTCGACGCGCCGTACGGCGGACCGACGGCGGCGCACCGAGACTACCTCGCGTGGTGCCAGGAGCGGCGGCGACGCTATCCGGTGGTGCTCCCGGAGTATTGGGAAGAGCGTGAGCGGGTGAACCCCTACTGTTTCGTCGACGCGTTGACGAAAGTGTTGCCGGAAGGGGAGAAGGTCGTCACGGGCGACGGCACGGCGTGCGTCGTGACGCAGCAGGCGGCGCGGATCAAGCGCGGACAGCGCTACTACACCAACTCCGGTTGCGCCCCGATGGGATACGACCTTCCGGCGGCGATCGGCGCCAGCTTCGCGCTCGGGCGCGGCCGCGTCGTCTGCCTCGCCGGCGATGGCAGCATCATGATGAACCTCCAGGAGCTGCAGACGATCGTCACCCACCGGCTGCCGATCAAGATCTTCGTCCTCAACAACCAGGGGTACCACTCGATCCGCCAGACGCAGCAGAACTACTTCCCCGACAACGTCGTCGGGTGCGGCACCGAGAGCGGGCTGGGGTTCCCCGACTTCGAGAAGTTGGCGGCGGCGTTCGGGATCCCGTTCCGCCGGATCGCCAACCACGCGGCGATGGAGGCGGGGATCCGCGAGACGCTCGACGGGGACGGCGCGCAGATGGCCGAGGTGATGCTCGACCTGAAGCAGCCGTTCGCGCCGAAGGCGGCCTCCCGCAAGTTGCCGGACGGTCGGATGGTCAGCTCCCCGCTGGAGGACCTCGCGCCGTTCCTCGAACGCGAGGAGATGCGGAAGAACCTGCTCATCCCCGGGGTGGACGGCTGATGGGCCGGCGGAGGAAGGCTCGATGAAGCGGCGGGTGCTGGTGACGGGGGCGTCGCGCGGGATCGGCCGGGCGATCGGGGAACGGTTCGGGCGCGCGGGCTGCGAGGTGGTCGCCCCGCCGCGCGCGGAGCTCGACCTCGCGAAGCCCGAGGGGGTGCGCGCCTGGATCGACGGACATCGCGGCCTCGAGGTCGACGTGCTGGTGAACAACGCCGGCGAGAACAAGCTGGGCCGCATCGAGACGATCCCGCTCGAGGACTGGCGGCGGACGATCGACGTCAACCTCACCGCCGCGTTCCAGCTCACCCAGGCATTCGCGCCGGCGATGGCGGCGCGCGGGTGGGGGCGGGTGGTGAACGTCAGCTCGGTCTGGTCGATCCTCGCCAAGCCGTCGCGCTTCGCCTACGCGGCGGCGAAGTCGGGGCTCGACGCGTTGACCCGGACCGCGGCGCTGGAGCTCGGCGAGCGCGGCGTCTTGGTCAACTCGATCTGCCCCGGGTTCGTCGACACCGAGCTCACCCGCCGCAACAACCCGCCCGACCAGATCGCGGCGCTCGCCGCGCAAACGGCCCTCAAACGCCTGGCCCGCCCGGAGGAGATCGCCGAGCTGGCGTGGTTCCTGGGGTCGGAGAACAACACCTACCTCACCGGCCAGGTGGTCGTCATCGACGGAGGATTCAGCATCCAGTGAGCCGCCCGGCCCCGCCAGAGCCGATCCGGATCCGCTCGGCTGGAGGGGACTACGCCGTCGAGTTCGTGGCGTCGGTCGGCGACGTGCCCGCGGCCGTGCGCGCGGGCGAGTCGCTCGCGGTGATCGACCGGCGGGTCGCGGAGCTGCACGGCGCGGCGCTGGCGAGCCTCACGGGCGCGGTGCCGACGCGGCTCGTCGACGCGACCGAGGAGGAAAAGACGCTCGCCGGCGTCGAACGGCTGCTCCGCTGGATGCAGGCGCAGAACGCGACCAAGCGGACGACGCTGATCGCCGTCGGCGGCGGGATCGTGCAGGACCTGGTGACCTTCGCGGCGCACGTCTACTACCGCGGGATCGCCTGGCGGCTCGTCCCGACGACGCTCCTGTCGATGGCCGACAGCTGCATCGGCGCCAAGTGCGGCATCAATCTGGGAAGCTTCAAGAACCAGGTCGGCGCCTTCCACTCGCCGTCGAAGGTGGTGATCGCGAGCGCGTTCGTCGACACGCTCGACGACCGCGACGTGGCCAGCGGCCACGGCGAGATCCTGAAGCTGATGCTGACCGGCTCGGAGGCGCAGTTCGCGGCGTTCGCGCGCGACGTGGCCTCGGCGGGGCTGCGGACGCCGCGGCTCGCCGAGTGGATCGGTGAGAGCTTGCGGGTGAAGAAGCGGGTGATCGAGGAGGACGAGTACGAAACGGACCTCCGCCGCATCCTCAACTACGGGCACACCTTCGGGCACGCGCTCGAGGCGCTCACCGAACACGCGGTGCCGCATGGCCTGGCGGTGGCGTGGGGGATCGACCTGGTGAACTTCCTCGCCTGGAAACGAGGGATGCTCGACCGCGGGACGTTCGACGCGGTGCACGATTTCGTCGCGCGGCACCTCCGCTGTCCGAAGCCGGCGATCGCGGCGGCGGCGCTGATCGCCGCGGCCCGGCGCGACAAGAAGGTGGCCGGTGGTCAGGTGAGCCTGGCGCTCCTGGAGCGGCCCGGGAGCCTCCGGATCGTTCCGACGCCGTTCGACGCCGCGCTCGACGCGCACGTCGCCGAATACCTGGACGCGCACGATGTCTTTGATCGCCCTTGACCTGGGGGGCACCTTCCTCAAATCGGCGCTCGTCGACCTCGATCGGCCGGCGGTGCGGGCGGTCGCGCGCGAGCCGTTCCCGGCGTTCGAGGAGGGGCTTCCGCCCGGGCACAAGGAGGTCGACCCGGAGGCGATCGTCGCCGCCGCCCGCGCCGCGATCGACCGCCTGGCCGCGCTCGCGCCGGACGCGGAGGGGATCGTCCTCTGCAACCAGATGCACGGGTTCGTGCTGCTCGCCGACGACGGGCGGGCCCGTTCGCGCTACGTCTCGTGGCAGGACCGCCGGGCGCTGGAGCGGCACGGCGCGGGGGCCGACACCCACCTCGACGCGTTGCGGGCGAGGCTGTCCGACGGGGAGCGGCAGGCGCTCGGGAACGAGACGCGCGCCGGGATCGCGGTGGCGACGCTGTTCGCGATGGGTGGCGTGCCGGACGGCGTCGAGGTCGCGGCGCTCGGCGACTACGTCGTCGCGCGGCTGTGCGGGGTGCGGGAAACGACGATCGAAGCGACCCACGCGGCGGCGCTCGGGAGCTTCGACCTTCGCGCCGGCGCGTGGCACGCCGGGGTGATCGCGCGCCTGGGGCTCGATCGGGCCCGCTGGCCGCGCGTCGTGCCGGCCGGTACCGTCGTCGGTCGGATGCGCGCCGGCGGCCGCGAGCGTCCGGTCTACACGCCGGTCGGGGACCAGCAGGCGGCACTCTTGGGGAGCCTCCTCCGCGAAGGGGAGCTGTCGCTCAACATCGCCACCGGCTCCCAGGCGAGCCGGCGCGTCGGATCGGCGGAGGCGGGGGATTGGCAGCTTCGTCCTTTCTTCGACGGCGGCTGGCTTCGCACCGTGACCCATCTTCCGGCCGGCCGTGTGCTGCGAATCCTCGTCGAAGCAAGTGGACGCGGCTGGGCCGACCTGCTGCGTGCGGCGGAGGTCGCCGCGGCGGGCGCGCCGGTCGATCTGGCGTCGCTGATCGACGGCGGTCCGGCGCTCGCCCGTGCGTGGCTCGCGCGCGAGCCGGCGGGCGCGGTGATGCGCGCCGCGTTTCGCGACATGGCGGCGCGCTACGCCGACGCCGCCGCGCGCCTGTTCCCCGGTGGCGGCTGGCGGCGCGTGCTCCTGTCCGGCGGGCTGGCGCGGAGGTCGGAGGCCCTCCGGGCGGAGATCCGGTCCGGCCTCCCGGGGGAGATCGCGCTCGCCCCCGCCTCCGAGGACACGCTGGTCGGCCTGCTCGCGCTCGCGCTCCGGTGGACCGGTCGGGTCGGCCACGTCGACGAGGCGATCGGGCGCCTGGCGGCCGGTGTATCCTGCGACGCGTCCACCCCGGAGGAGCCCGTTTGAAGAAGCGGATCTCGGTCGTCATCCCCGCCTACAACGAAGAGGGGAACATCGACGAGCTCGGGCGGCGCCTGGCGGCGGTTTTTGCCGAGAACGACCGCTACGACTTCGAGGTGCTGCTGATCGAGAACGGATCGCACGACGGCACCTACGAAAAGATGGTCGCGCTGCACCGGCGCGATCCGCGGTTCAAGATGGTGCGGCTCTCGCGTAACTTCCGGATGGACGGCGGGATCACCGCGGGCTTGAGCCTGGCGACCGGCGACGCGGCGGTGATGATGACCGCGGCGCTGCGGGATCCGCCGGAGCTGATCACGCAGTTCCTCCGGAAGTGGGAGGAGGGGTACGAGAACGTCTACCAGATCGTGACCAAGCGGCACGGTTCGAGCCTTCTCCGGCGCATCAATTCGGAGCTGTTCTACTGGGTCCTCAACAAGATGACCGACGGTCTGTTCCCGCGGAACGTGAGCGACTTCCGCCTCGTCGACCGCCGGGTCTACCAGACGATCAACGGGATGCAGGAGCGGAACCGCTTCGTCCGCGGACTGTTCGTCTGGGCCGGCTTCCGTTCGACGGGGATCGAGTGCGAGCGGCCGGCACGGTTCTCCGGCACGTCGCATGCGAACACGCTGGGGGTGTTGAGCCTCGCGACCAAGGGGATCTTCGCCCACACCTACCTGCCGCTGCGCGCGATCACGCTACTCGGTGTCGGGCTGTCGGCCTTCGCCTTCGTGCTCCTGGCGCTCGTCGTCTATCGCGCCTTCGCGCAGGGGGTCCCGTTCGACGGGTTCGGCACGATCGTCGGGATCATGTTGTTGATGTTCGGCTTCCTCTTCACCAGCCTCGGGGTGATGGCCGAATACGTCGGCCTGATCTACGAAGAGGTGAAGGAGCGGCCGAACTTCATCGTGAAGGAGACGCTCGGACTTTGACCGTCGCCGAGCTCCTCGCCGCCAAGCAGGTGCGTTTCCTGATCGTCGGCGGGTGGAACACGCTGTTCGGGTGGCTCGCCTTCACCGGGATCTTCCTCGCCACCCGCCCGATCGGCCTGCACTACATGGCGGTGCTGGTGATCGGGCACGTGCTGGCGGTGACCAACGCCTACCTCGGCTATCGCCTCTTCGTCTTCGGCCGCGAGGCGCCGGTGCGCCGCTCGGCACCGCGTTTCCTGATGGTCCAGATGTCGACCTTCGGGTTCAACGCGATCGCGCTGCCGCTCCTGGTGCAGGGCGCGGGGCTGTGGCCGCCGCTGGCCCAGGGCTTGTTGGTGGCGCTGACGGCGGTGGTAGGCTACCTCTTCCACGACCGCTTCTCGTTCCGCGCCTGAGGGATCGCCGGTGAACGACGAAATCTTCCACGAGCTGTTCGTCCTCGAGCTGGCCAACAACCACCTCGGCAAGCTCGAACGCGGACTGAAGATCGTCCACGACTTCTCCAAGGTCGTCCGCTACAACGGGGTGAAGGCGGCGATCAAGCTCCAGATCCGGGACGTCGACACCTTCATCCACAAGGAGTTCCGGAACCGCTCCGACGTCCGCTACATCAAGAAGACGCTCGACACGCGTCTGTCCCGCGAGGACCTGGCGACGATGTCGGAGTCGATCCGCAAGAACAACTGCCTGCGGATGGCGACGCCGTTCGACGAGAAGTCGGTCGACTTCTGCGAAGAGCTGGAGATGGACCTCTTGAAGCTCGCCAGCTCGGACATCAACGACTGGGTGCTGATCGAGAAGATCGCCAAGACGCGCAAGCCGGTGATCGCCTCGACCGGCGGCTCGTCGGCGAAGGACATCGACGACCTGGTGAAGTTCTTCCGCAACCGCCACGTCCCGCTCGCGCTCAACCACTGCGTCTCGATCTATCCGAGCGAGGATTGGGACCTGCAGATGAACCAGATCGACTGGCTCAAGAAGCGGTACCCGAACAACGTGATCGGGTTCTCGACGCACGAGTACCGCGACTGGACCTACTCGATGGTGATCGCCTATGCCAAGGGGGCGCGGACCTTCGAGCGGCACGTCGACATCGACATGGACGGCGTGCAGGTCTCTCCCTACTGCTCGCGGCCCGACAACGTCGACAACTGGTTCCGGGCGTTCCTCAAGGTGAAGGAGATGTGCGGCGCGCCGGGCACCGAGAAGCGCATCCCGCCGGAGAAGGAGATCCAGTACCTGGACGCCCTGGTGCGCGGCGTCTACGCGGCGAGAGACCTGCCGGCCGGTCACGCCATCACCGAGAAGGACGTCTACCTCGCCGTCCCTCTGCAGAAGGGGCAGCTCTCCTGCCGGGAGCTGGTGTCGGGCGAGGTGCTGACCAAGGCGGTGGCCAAGGACGCGCCGGTCAAGATCGACGCCTTCGAGAACAACCCCTATTCGCAGAACCCGTCGCTGCGCGCGCTGATCGAGCGGAGAGGCTTGTGAATCGCATCGAGCGCAAGATGGTCGAGCTCCTCGCCGACCTCCGCCAGCACCACCACGTCGTCGGGGTGAAGGCGGAGTTCGAGGCGGAAGGGACGCGCCTGGAGGAGGCGCTCCGTTTGAAGGAGGTCCTGATGCGGGCCGACCTCCCCTTGACCCTGAAGATCGGCGGCTGCGAAGCGTTGCGCGACATGTACGAGGCGCGGACGATCGGCGTCTCGCGCATCGTGGCGCCGATGGTGGAGACCCCCTACGCCCTGAAGAAGTTCCTCAAGTCGTTCACCGCCGTCTTTCCGGAGGAGGAGCGCCAGGAGGTGGTGGCGGCGATCAACGTCGAGACCCACGACGCGATCAAGAGCTTCGACCGCATGCTCGACGATCCGGCGATCGAGGTGCTGAACGGCGTGATCGTGGGGCGGGTCGATCTCGCCGGATCGATGGGACTCTCCCGGGAAGAGGTGAACGGCGAGGCGATCATGCGGCTTGTCGCCGAGGTGTTCGCCAAGGCCAAGAAGCGGAATCTGGTCTGCGCCGTGGGGGGCGGGGTCTCCGCCGATTCGTTGCCGTCGTTCCGCGCATTGCAGGCCGGGCAGCTCGACTACTACGAGACGCGCAAGGTGATCTTCCGCTGCCCCGCCGCGCTCGGCGAGCAGGCTCACCACGGGACGCTCAAGGCGGTCGAGTTCGAGCTCTTGTGGCTCAAGAACAAGCGCGACTACTACGGCCTGATCGCGAACGAGGACCGGTCGCGTATCGAGCTGCTCGAGCAGCGCTATCGCCGGGCGATGGACGCGCTCGGGATCACGGTTCTGAAGAACTGACGCGATGCGGGTGCTGTTGACCGGCGGCTCGGGGTTTATCGGGAGGAACCTCCGCGTGTCGCTCGCGGGACGGCACGAGGTGCTGGCGCCGCCGCGCGCCGAGCTCGACCTCGCCGACGAGCGGTCGATCGACCGCTGGTTCGCCGACAACCGGGTCGACGCGGTGGTGCACGCGGCGACGACGCCGGGCCACCGCAACGCGCCGCCCGTCGCCGACCTTGGAGAGCGCAACCGGCGCATGTTCGGGAACCTCCTCCGCCATGCCGACCCGCTCCGGCGGCTGGTGGTGCTGGGGAGCGGCGCCGAATACGACCCCCGGCACTACGCCCCCAAGATGCCGGAGGAGCGCTTCGGCGCGCACGTCCCGGAGGACGAGGCGTCGCGCTCCAAGTTCGAGATCGCGCGGCTCGCGATGTCCCATCCGCGCGGCGTCCACCTGCGTCCCTTCGGCGTCTACGGCCCCCACGAGGACTGGGAGATCCGCTTCGTCTCCAACTGCCTCTGCAAGGCGCTGTTCGACCTGCCGCTCACCCTGAAGCGGAACCGACGCTTCGACTACGTCTGGGTCGACGACCTGGCGCCGGTGATCGACCACCTCCTCGCGCACGATCCGAAGCACCGCGACTACAACGTGACCCCCGACCGCGCAGTGGAGCTGCGCGAGATCGCCGAGCTGGTGCTTACGGTGACGGGCAAGCGCCTGCCGATCGTCGCCGCCGAGCCGGGGCTCGGGCCCGAATACAGCGGCGACAACCGCCGGCTCCGGGCCGAGATCCCCTCGTGGAGCCCGACGCCGTTGCGGGAGGGGATCGCCCGCCTGTGGTCGTGGTATCAGGAGAACCGGGCCTCGATCCGACCGGAGGCCCTGAAGGTGGACAAGTGAACAGCTCGCGCGAACGCGCTGGAGGGGGGAACTCCCCCCAGCCCCCCCTGAAGATCCCGGTGGTGATCCTCGCCGGCGGCCTGGGAACTCGGCTGCGGGAGGAGACCGAGTACCGGCCCAAGCCGATGGTGAAGGTCGGCCCGCACCCGATCCTCTGGCACATCATGAAGAACTACGCCCACCACGGGTTCAAGGAGTTCATCGTGTGTCTGGGCTATCGCGGGGAGATGATCCGCGACTACTTCCTCGACTACGCCGCCTACACCAGCGACGTGATGCTCGACCTGGGGAAACGGACGCAGGTCCAGCTCGGGAAGAGCGCCGAGCCGATCGACTGGCGGGTGACGCTCGCCGAGACCGGCCAGGCGACGATGACCGGCGGCCGCATCCGCCGCATCCGCGACTACGTCAAAGCCGACCGCTTCCTGATGACCTACGGCGACGGTTTGGCGAACGTCGACGTCCCGAAGCTGCTCGCCACCCACAAGAAGGCCGGGACGATCGCCACCTTGACCGGCGTGCGTCCGACCTCGCGCTTCGGCGAGCTGACGATCGAAAAGGACCTCGTCACCCGTTTCGCCGAGAAGGAGTACCTGGAAGAGGTCTGGATCAACGGCGGCTTCTTCGTCTTCGAGAAGAAGATCTTCGACTACCTCGACGACGACGCCACGATCCTCGAGCAGGAGCCGCTCCGCCGCCTCTCCCAGGAGCGCGAGCTCGCCGTCTACCGCCACCCCGGCTTCTGGCAGTGCATGGACACCTACCGCGAGTTCGAGCTCCTCAACCGCCTCTGGGACGAGGGGAACCCGCCGTGGAAGATGTGGTGACCCGCCCCGGAGCGGACGACTTGCCTTTCCGGCTGCCCGGACGGCTTAGCATCGCGATCGCGTCTTCCCAGACTTTCACGACCGCGTCGATCTTGGCGCCGAGATAGGCGAAGTCGGGGTTCTTCGGGCGCTTGGGGACCGAGGGCCGCCGCTTCCGGCCCTTTCTTCCACGTCGAGTCCGCTTCGTTCGGCGACTCACGGGTCGTCCTGCTTCTCCAGGGCGGAAATCCTCCGTTCGTGATCGCGCCAATGTTCGCCCGTGTTCTCGATCAGCTTGTCGATTCGCACGTTCGTGCGAGCGATCTCCCCTTGGACCGCGGCAAGCCCCTTCACGGTGACGTCGGTGAGCGCGTCGAGCTTCACCCCCATCGACGCCATCCGATGGTCCATCGACTCCATCCGATGGTCCATCGACTCCATCCGGTGGTCCATCGACTCCATCCGGTGGTCCATGATGCCGAAGCCCTTCGCCGTCGCCTCCGCCATGGCGTCGAGCTTGGCGCCGAGGTAGGCGAAGTCGGGGTTCTCGGGGCGGTGGGGCGGTGGAGGGCCGCCGTTGCCGTTCTTCTTGCGGGGCATGCTTTCAGGATACGCCTCGCCGTCGGCCTCACAAGGCGTCGACCGATCGGTCGAACCGCGCGTCGGGCCGGATCGGGCCAACTCATCGAACTTCCGGCCGAATTGCCACGGTGGGAGGTCGCCCAATTCGATGCACCGTGCTATGCAACGCCCGTGAGCGGCATGGCGAGTCGAGCGGGCGGATTGCGATGACGATCGATGCCGGAACGCTGGTGCGATCGGCGGCAGGGGAGCTTCGCCTCGCGGTGCGGGGGGGGGCGCGGCCGATCGGCGTGCGCGTCCACGCGGCGTCCCCCGTGGTCGCTTCGCTCGAGCTGACCGCCGCCGAGATCGAACGGGTCGACGCCGACCGAGGGGGGGCCGCCACGCGCGGGACCGACGGTGGCGTCGCCGGACCGCTTTTCGTGGAGTTGGAGGAGACCTCCGCCATCGACGGCCGCGTCGTCGGGCGGATCACCCGCGCGGCGCTGGCACGCGTCCACCGGCGGCGCATCGCCGTCGAGGTCGACGCCTTCGTCGAGGCGGAGCACGCCGCGCCGGCGTTCGTCCCGGGACAAAGCGTCGTCCCCTACGCCGGGCGTGTCTTCGACCGGCGCGAGGTGAAGGCCGCCGTCGACGCCAGCCTCGACTTCTGGCTCACCCTCGGCCCCCATGGCGACCGCATGCAGCGCGCGCTGGCCTCGTTCCTGGGGGTGCGCAGCAGCGTGCTGGTCAACTCCGGCTCCTCGGCAAACCTCGTCGCCTTCGCCGCGCTCACCTCGCCCAAGCTCGGCGAGCGCGCGCTCCAGCCCGGCGACGAGGTGATCACCGCCGCGGCCGGCTTCCCCACCACCGTCAATCCGATCCTGCAGCACGGGTGCGTCCCGGTCTTCGTCGACAGCGATCCCGCCACCGGCAACCTCGATCCGCGCCGCCTGGACGAGGCCTGGTCGCCGCGCACCCGCGCCGTGATGCTGGCGCACGCCCTCGGCAACCCGTTCGACGTCGACGCCGTCCTCGACTTCTGCCGGCGCCGGAGCTTGTGGCTCGTCGAGGACAACTGCGACGCGCTCGGCTCGTTCTACAAGGGGAGGCCGACCGGCTCGTTCGGCGATCTGTCGACGCAGAGTTTCTACCCGCCGCACCACGTGACGATGGGGGAGGGCGGGGCGGTGAACGTGGTGCGCGACGCCGCGCTCAAGCCGATCGTCGAAAGTTTTCGCGATTGGGGCCGCGACTGCTGGTGCGACTCCGGCAAGTCGAACACCTGCGGGAAGCGGTTCGCCTGGAAGCTCGGCGACCTGCCCGAGGGCTACGACCACAAGTACGTCTACAGCCACGTCGGCTACAACCTGAAGCCGCTCGACCTGCAGGCGGCGATCGGCGTCGAGCAGATCGCCAAGCTCCCCGACTTCGGCGCCGCGCGACGGCGCAACTGGGCCCGCCTGCGCGCCGGCCTCGCCGACCTCGAGGAGCATCTCGAGCTCCCGCGCGCGACGTCAGGGGCCGACCCCTCGTGGTTCGGGTTCCTGGTGCTGGCGCGGAAGACCGCCCCCTTCGGCCGCACCGAGCTGGCTCGCTTCCTCGAGGACCGGAAGATCCAGACCCGGATGCTGTTCGGCGGCAACCTGACGAAGCAGCCGGCCTACCTCGACCTCCGCCGTCCCGACGGCCTCCCTCCGTTCCGGGTGGTCGGCGACCTGGCGGGCGCCGACCGTCTGATGGAGGACGCCTTCTTCGTCGGCGTCTACCCCGGCCTCACCGATCCCCAGCTCGACCACGTCGTCGCGTCGTTCCACGACTTCGTGGCGGCGAAGACCCGATAGGAGACCCTGTGGCCGCAAAGAAGACCGCAGCGGAAGCCGAGGTCCCCGACGCCAAGGAGCGGAAGTTCTGGCTCGACCGGCCGACGCTCGTCACCGGAGCGACCGGGCTCGTCGGATCGTGGCTGGTGCGGCGGCTGCTCGATCTCGGGGCGGACGTCGTCTGTCTGGTCCGCGACGACGTGCCGCAGTCGGAGCTGGTGCGCGCGGGGCTTCACGCCCGGGTCAAGTCGGTCCGCGGCGACGTGCGCGATCAGGCGCTGCTGGAGCGCGTCCTCGGCGAGTACGAAGTGGAGGTGGTGCTCCATCTCGCGGCGCAGACGATCGTCGGGATCGCGAACCGCAATCCGGTCTCGACCTTCGAGACGAACGTCGGCGGCACCTGGTCGCTGCTCGAGGCCGCCCGCCGCAGCCCGAAGGTGAAGTCGATCGTGGTCGCCTCGTCCGACAAGGCCTACGGCCAGGCCGCGGTGCTGCCGACGCCAGAGTCGGCTCCTCTCGCCGCCGCCCATCCCTACGACGTCTCGAAGTCCTGCGCCGACCTGATCGCCCACGGCTACGCCAAGACCTTCGGGCTTCCGGTGGCGATCACCCGCTGCGGCAACTTCTTCGGCGGCGGCGATCTGAACTGGAACCGCATCGTCCCCGGCACGATCCGCTCCGTGCTGCGCGGCGAGCGCCCGGTGATCCGCTCCGACGGCAAGTTCCTCCGCGACTACATCTACGTCGAGGATGCCGCGATCGCCTACACGACGCTCGCCCAATCGCTCGCCACCCGCCCCACCCTCCGCGGCGAGGCGTTCAACTTCTCCTACGGCCAGCCGCTCTCGGTCCTCGACCTGGTGAAGCGCCTCCTCGCGGCCATGAAGGCGACCTCCCGCCCCCGGATCCTCAACGAAGCCTCGAACGAGATTCGCGAGCAGTACCTCGACGCCCGCAAGGCCCGCACCCTCCTCCGCTGGAAGCCCTCCTTCGACCTCGACACCGGCCTGGCGCGCACGATCCGCTGGTACGACGAGTTCCTCGCCACCTGACGCCTGGCGCGCCCTCGCAAATCGACGGTTTGGCCGTCGAAGAGCCGGCTTCACTGCAAGTTGAAGCGGCCTCTATTTCGTGAAGTCGCCATCGTCGAAGTCGAAGTACTCGCAGATCTCGTTGAGGATGCCGGTGACGATCTGGCCCTTGATCGTCTCCTCGTCCGGCGCGTCGGTGTGCTTGTGGGCGCGGCGCCAGCCGTACTCCGCGCCCTCCTCGATTGCTCGCCGGAGGACCTGGTATGCGCGCACGCGCAGGCCGTCGGCGACGGGCCTCTTCTTCTTCGTCCGCTTCATGCCGAGACTCCTGCGTTTGCGCTACGGTGCGGAAAACGCCCTTTCCGCCTCTTTCGGAAGATCGACCGACGGGAAGAGTCGGGTGGGATAGAGGTAGTCTTCTCCGGATTCGTCCACGACACGAACGAAGGCCCGCCACAACGACGCTGTGGCTCGCGTACCACCGAACCGCCAGGAGCTCATCGCGCGCCTGCGGTCGGAACTCAATCCCGCTTGCACGCATCATCGGCGCAGTTCGGTCAACCGGCCGGCGGCAATTCCGCCCAACCCAGGAACCCCGCGGGCGAATCCGCGCCGGTGGCGGGCGCCGATTTCCTTTGGGATACGCCTCGAGCGCGATCCGGTAGAGCGCCCGCAGGTCGAGACCGTCCTTCGGCTCGATCTCGATCTCCGGCGGCGTGCGAGTAGCCGCTCTCGTCATCATCGACACGTCGAGCGACCGCAGCTTGTAGCTCGGGACGACCTCCGTCCGCCGCCCCCACGGGCGCCAGTGGTCAGCCTTCCGTTTCAAAACCGATGCGGCGACCCGGCTTCGTCGGTGGGCGCATGATCTCGTGCAGCGCGTCGAACACAACTTTGAACTGGCGGTCGTAGCGACTCTCGAGCTCGGCGATCTTGGCCGCGAGGTCGCGATGCGAGATCAACGCCGCGCGCATTGCGACGAATGCTCGCACGACGAAGAGGCTGACATAGACCGCCTGCGGCGAGCTCAGAACAGACGCCGCCATGATCGCGCCGTGCTCCGTGAAGGCATGCGGAAGGTAGCGCCGGCCGCCGCGCCCTTTTGAGATCGCAATTTGCGATCTCAAAGCCGCCGCCTCATCCGCCGAGAGCTGGAACATGAAGTCGGCTGGAAAGCGCTCGCGGTTTCGCTTCACCTGCTCGTTGAGGCGGAAGGTACGGACCCCATAGAGAAACGCGAGGTCAGCATCGAGGATGACGCGCTGGTCACGAATGGTGACGATTCGCTCCGCAACCCGGTTCAGCGGGATGACGCTCCTGTGCTTGCTCACGTCAATCATCCTGTCGCGCGCCCCGTCCGTCGTCGACCGAGGAGCCGCGATTTCCACCAAACGCGCGACCCCAAAACGTGTTCGCCCTCTCGAGCCCGGCGTCACACGCTCGCCGTCACGGATACGCCTCGAGCGCGATCCGGTAGAGCGCCCGCAGGTCGAGGCCGTCCTTCGGCTCGATCTCGATCTCCGGCGGCTCGATCCGCCCGTTCACCAGGCCGAAGACGAACGCCGGCACCGGCTCGCGCTCGCCGTCGCTGGACCGGTAGTCGGCCGTCGAGATCGACGCGCCGTGGTCGCCGTAGAGGAGCACCAGGTAGTCCCCCTTCAGGTTCCCGAGGAACCGTTCGAGCGCCCGGTCGAGGAAGTGGATCGCGTTGAAGTAGCGCCGCGCGCGCGACGAGCCAGCGAAGCCGTCGTGCTCCACGTAGTCGAACGGGTAGTGGGTGGAGAGCGTGACGAGGAAGTAGAACGACCGCCCCGGCTCGTCGACCTCGATCAGCCTCTTCGTGCCGTCGAAGAAGATCCGGTCGTTCACCCCCCACCGCGAGTCGGCGTGCGGGTAGGCGCTCTCGTCGTAGAAGGCGTCGAACCCCATCCGCTCGAACGCCTGCCCGCGCGCCCACATCGACGCCGCGTTCCCGTGGAAGGCGAGGCTTTTGACCCCATGCCGCGCCAACATCGCCGGCAGCGCCATCGACATGTCGAGCGACCGCAGCTTGTAGCTCGGGAAGTACGGATGCGGATGCCGCCCGGTCAACACCTGGAAGTCGGCCCCCGAGCTCCCCGACTGCGCCGTGTGGTTCGGATCGAGCTTCAGCGTGACCGCCTCGGTCGCCAGCCGATCGAGGAACGGCGCGACCCCCCTCCCGTCGACCCGATGTCCCAGCACCGCCCAATCGAGACTCTCCGCCTGGATCACGAGCAGATCCTCGTGCCGCCTCCCTGTCGCCGTCACCCGCACCGCCGGCGCCGGCCGCTTCGCCTGCATCGCATGGAAGGCCCCGTGCAACTCCTCCCGACTCGGCCGCACCCCGGTGAAGACGAGATCCGACAGCAGCGCCGCGTAGTAGCCGTGCACCTTGATGCACAGCGTGTAGTCGGTGACCTTGGCCGCGCTCGAGGGCGGGATCTTCGCCAGAACCGCCCCGTACAGGAGCGCCGCCGGCAATCCAAACACCAGAAGCCCGCGATCGATCAACCGCCGCGGAAGCCTTCTCGCCAGCGCGATCTCCACCCCGACGAGCCCCCCGCCGACGACCAGCACTCCCGTCTGGACCGACTGCAGAATGGCGCTCGACGCCCACACCCCCTCCGAGACGTTCTGGATAATCGAATGGATCTCCAGGTTCTCGTGGAACCAACTGGAGTAACTGGCGAGCACCACCTTCAGCAGGAGGTCGACGACGACCACCGCCGCGTAGACGCGCAGGGGCGCCAGACGGAGGAGCAACAGCCGTAGCGACACCGTGAGCGCCGGTATGAAGGCGAGCGAAAAGATCTCGACCGCGTCCGTCTGCAAGCCCACGACGTACGCGCGGGAGAATGCGACGCTGCTCACGACGACGATCGAGACATACGCGGCGAACGTGCCGAGGCCGACCGGCGGAGAGCCGACGGGTCGCGGCCCAACGTCGCCGACGTGATGCGGGCCCGCTTCCGGCTGGGCCGGCCTCGGGAGCGCGCTCACGGGCGTGGACCGTCGACGATCTCGACCAACCGGTAGGTCTTGTCCTCGTACAAGACCGGCAGGTCGACCGCCGATTCGCGGTAGAGGACGGCGTGGGTCGCGCCAAACCTCTCACCGACGCTGCGAAGCCTCTCCGCGGTGATCGCCCGATAGTTCCCGTCCATCTCCCGCAGCGCGTCGAAACCTCGGGCCTGAAAAGGACCATAG
>CAYJRR010000039.1:0-35047 GCA_964372275.1 uncultured bacterium | reverse complement strand
GTGGGACCTTCCGGGAGACCGAGCGCCTCGCGGCAATAGACCCACAGGCTCGAGTAGCCGAGGGCCTCGTGCATCTTCCGTCGCTCGAACTCGGCCAGGTGGAGCAGGAAGTCGACCTTGACGCGGCACTCGCTCCCCAAGAGCTCGCGCAGGCGGCCGTCGAAGTGCTGCGGGTCCATCGCGGGAATCGACATGGGAACCTCCATGCTTTCCGGATAACACGAGGTCTCCGGAGCCACTGGGAGGCGCCCTAGCGAGCGCGACAACGCGAGAACGCGCCGAACGAACGACTCGCTCCGTGCGGCGCCGAGCGAGCCGCGTGGCCGCGCCAGGAAGTACGTTCCGCGGGTTCTATCGGATGGGACCCCGGATGACGCGCGCGAGCTGTCAATAAAAAAATGGCGATCCGAAAAAGAAATTCAGAGGTTCAGACCAAATACATCGCGGACGAATCTGACTGACGACATCGAGGGCAGCTGCCCTTCGCCACTCCTCCCGGCGGAAGTCGGAAGATGCTTCTCAAGGGACACCGCGCCGCAGGAGCCCGGGCGCAGAGGAGCCGTCCCCCCTAACCAGCCGATGGGCGTCAGCCGGTGCATTCAAGTCGCGAAGGGAGCCGTCCGCCGCGGCCGCGGGAGCGATGCCGATGGATGTACCGAGAGGATTCGTGGAGCAAGCGGACGGCGACCGGCACGACACCGATCCGAGGGATTCGACTCGCGGCATCACCGGATGTCGACCGGAGCATCGCCCGCGTCCCGCGCGACGGCGGATGCCGTCCCGTTCGAAGGCGCGATAGTCGGCCATCGACCGAGGAGGAGCCAAGAATCAGCGTCGCCGCCGGCGGCGCGGCGGTTTCGCGGCCGGAGGCCGTGCGGACGAAGCGTAGCTGTAGCGTAGCCAAGCCGGCTCGTCGCCCGGTGGAGCCTCCGGCCGTGCGAGGCGAACCGGCGGTCGCGCGGGTTCTCCGTCTCGGGACGTCTCGCGGCGCCGTGACGGCTCGCGGTGGCGTGGAGGTTCTCGGTGCGACGGTCGATCCGGCGGCGCGGTCGGCCGTTCGCCGCCGTCGGCGAGCGCGGGGATCGGTGTAACGGCGAGCCGGGTGCGGATCGTCCGTTCGATCTCGGCGAGGTAGGAGCGTTCGTCGCGGGCGCAGAAGGAGAAGGCGGTCCCCGAGGCTCCGGCGCGTGCCGTCCGTCCGATCCGGTGGACGTAGCTCTCCGGCACGTTCGGCAGGTCGTAGTTCACGACGTGCGAGATCTCCTCCACGTCGATGCCGCGCGCCGCGATGTCGGTCGCGACCAGCGCGCGCACGCGGCCCGCCTTGAACCCGGACAGGGCGCGCTCGCGGGCCCCCTGCGATTTGTCGCCGTGGATCGCCTCCGCCTCGATCCCGGCGCGAGCGAGGCCGTCGGCGAGCCGGTTCGCCCCGTGCTTGGTGCGGGTGAAGACGAGCACCCGCGTGATCGCCGCGTCGGCGAGGAGGTGGACGAGGAGCGCCCGCTTGCGATCCTTCTCCACGAAGTAGACCGACTGCCGGATGCGATCGGCGGTCGCCGTCGCCGGGACGACCGAGACGTGCGCCGGATTCGTCAGCAGGCGGTCGGCGAGGCGCCGCGCCTCCGGCGGCATGGTGGCGGAGAAGAAGAGCGTCTGCCGAGCCTTCGGCAGCACGGCGATGATCCGGCGCACGTCGGGAAGGAACCCCATGTCGAGCATCCGGTCGGCTTCGTCGAGCACGAAGACGTCGAGGTGCTGCAGGTGGACGAACCCCTGTCCGAGGAGATCGAGCAGCCGACCCGGCGTCGCCACCAGGATGTCGATCCCGCGCGCCAGCGCCTGCTCCTGCGGTCGCTGCCCCACGCCGCCGAAGACGACGGTGTGGCGCAGCCCGAGGTGGCGGCCGTAGCACGCGAAGCTGTCGCCGATCTGGCTCGCCAGCTCCCGGGTCGGCGTCACCACCAGGACCCGGATCGGCCTCCGGCCCCCGCCACCCCCGGGGCGGGCACCCGCCTTGGCCAGGCGCTGCAGGATCGGGAGGGCGAACGCCGCCGTCTTCCCCGTCCCGGTCTGGGCCAAGCCCAACAGATCGCGTCCCGCGAGGACGTGCGGGATCGCCCCCACCTGGATCGGGGTGGCGACGGAATAGCCCTCCTCGGAGACGGCTCGCAGGAGGGGCTCGATCAGGTGCAGCTCGGCAAATCGCACGGTCACGCCCTTCGGGCTCGTCGGGGACACCCCGATCCGCTGCGCACTCTTACCACACGTCCAGCACCGCGTCGGCGACTTCGTCGATCGCCTCCGGCGAAAGATCCTGCAGGCACGGGAGCTCGACGACCGACCGCCGCAGCCGCGCGATCTCCGGATCCGGCGGCGTCGCCGGGTGCCAGGTCGACCAGAAGTCGACCGTCTCGATCGAACGCTCGGCGAGCTTCCGGCGGAACCGGTCCTTCTCCTCGACGATCACCGGGTAGAAGAGCGGGCAGGCGCCGTCCGGGAGCGAATCGAAGAGGGTCGGAAGGCCCGAGAGCCGATCGCGCAGGCGGAGGAAGTTCCGCCGGCGCGCGGCGACGATCCGACCGTAGTCGAGACGCGGAAGGATCGCGCGGGCGAACGCCGACGCGCCCCACGGAAGGCGCTTCGACTCGAAGGTCATGCTTCCGGCGGCGGTCCGCTCGACGCCGGACGCGCGGAAGCCGATCGACGCCGCCCGTCGCGCGGCGTCGAGAAGCCCCGCCGCGACCCGGCCGGCGACGTCCCCCGACTGCGCCCCCCGCAGCAACAGGCGGCCAACGCCGGAGGCGGACGAGGACAGATCCGGTTCGACGGGGCGATCCGGCGTCGCGATCGTCGGGTCGTTGATCGCCAGCGCCGCTCCGTCGGGGATCGGCAACGTCTTGTAGAGGGAGAAGACGGCGAGCGCCCCGACGCTCCCCACCGGGCGTCCGTCGGGGAGACGTGCCAGGAAGGAGAGCGCGCAGTCCTCGAACAGGATTGCGCCATGCGTGCGGCAGACGGCGGCGACGGCGTCGATCGGCTGCGGGAAGCCGAGGTAGTGGATCGCGAGCACCAGCTTCGCGCGCGTGCGCGCGAGCACGCGGTCGAGGTCGTCGACGTCGAGCGCGAGACCGGGGCCGTTCCGCACCGTGACCGGCCGCAAGCCCCGCGCCACCAATGCCGCCACCTCCACGCCGTTGGTGTAGGCCGGAACGGCGACCGCCGATCCCGCCGGGAGGCCGAGGATGCCGACCGCGGCGTGGATCGCGTTCCGGCCGAGGTACCACAGCTGCGTCGCCGGCCGGCCGAGAGGGAACGGCAGATCGACCGCCGGAGTGGCGGAGGCGCGCAGCGTCCCGGAGCGGATCCCGGGGAGGACGGGACGGAGCGGCCGCCGGAGTCCGAACGCGGGCGCGATGGCGTCGCGCGCGGCGCCGGGCGCGACCGCGTCGTTCACGACGACCACCGGTCGGTCCGCTCGTCGGACGTCCTCGGAGACCCCCGACCGAGGGCGATCGCGCGGCGCGCCCGGCGCAGCGCGGGCAGCGCGACGCGCTCGACACGCGAGAGCATCCGGGCGACGGCGCCGTTCCCGAAGACGGTCACGCGCTGGTGCGGCCGCACCCGATCGGTCCACTCCCGCTTCCAGGGCATGTCGTCGCCGAGCAGGTCGATCGCGCGCAGGTTCCGCTCGAGGGCGAGGTCGATCACCCGCCGGAGCAGCAGGCTGCCGGGGGAGTAGGAAGACAGCTCGGGCTCGTAGCCGATCTTGAGGACGTATTCGACGCCGGCCCATTCGAGATCGAGCTGGAAGGCGGCGAGCCGGCCGTTCAGCCGCAGGGTGTGCAGCGCCAACGTCCCGTCGTTCGCGGCGTCGGCGGCGAGACGGCGGTAGAAACGGTCGGTCGCCGGCGAAGAGGCGATCGCCGACCGTGCCTCCCCTTTCCAACCGCTCGCTTCGAGCGCCAGGCAGTCGTCGAGGAGCAGATCGAGACTCTCCGTGCCCCCCCGTACCATGCGGTGCTCGACCTGGCCCAGCGCCGAGAAGCGCCGCTCGCGGTTGCGCAGGTTGCTCCTCCATTTGGCGCGTAGCCGTCCGAAAACGGCGTCACGGCCTCCGTCCAGCGGGATGTAGGGCGGCGACTCGGACCGGCGCACGCCGACGGCGAACCCACGCGCGTCGAGCGCGCGGGTGAAGGCGTCGACGGCGACGCTGTCGGCCGGAACGGCATCGATTCGGAGCAGCGTCCACCACGGATGTCGGCCGGCGGCCCAACCCGCAAGCGCGGCGGAGGCCTCCTCGACGCGGTCGGCGTCGACCAGCAGATCGGCGCGGTTGGAATGGACGTTGGCCGCCAGCGAGAGGGTCCGGACCCTGGCGCCGCGAAACGTCCGGTGCCGCTCCACGAACAACGCCCCTCCGACGAGACGGCGGGAGTCGTCGACCGCCGCCACCAATCGCGGCCGTCCCTCGCCGAACGCCTCCCACCATCCGCGCAACCAGCGCGCGCGCAGGAACGGCGTCGGCTCGGGCGCGCGACGGACCAGGTCGTTCCAGGCCGGCTCGATCCGGGCAAGCGCGTCGATCCCGAGCTCGATCGCCTCCATCGACACGGCAAGATGCCGGCGAGCCCCGCGGGAGCAAGCTCCGGGCGTGCGTCAGACCGGCAGCCGGCCAACGGCGTGCACGATCTCCCCGACCAGCCAATCGGGGGTCGAGGCGCCCGCGGCGATGCCGACCGTGCGCGCGCCGTCGAACCACCGGGGCTCGACCTCCTCCGCGCGCTCGATCAGGTGCGTCCTCGCGGTGAAGTGCGTGGCGATCTCGGCCAGCTTGGCGGTGTTCGCGCTCAGGCGGCCGCCGACCACCAGCATCACGTCGACACCGGACGCCAGCTCCCGCACGTCGGCCTGACGCTCGGTGGTGTCGTCGCAGATCGTGTCGATCGCCCGGACGGAGGAAAAGCGGGCGCGGCACGCCTCGACCACCGCCTCGAACAGCTCGCGCTTCTGCGTCGTCTGGACGAGGACCGCGACCGACGGCGCGTCGGGCAGGGCGGCGACCTGATCCGGCCCCCGCACCACCTCGCAGCGTCCGCCCGCCGCCAGCGCGAACGATCTCACACCGAGGATCTCCGGGTGGAGTGGATCCCCGACCAGCACCACCAGGCATCCGTCCTTCGCCGCGCGCTCCGCGAGCATCTGCGGCCGCCGGACGTAGGGGCAGGTGGCGTCGACGACCGTGAGCCCTTTCGCCTTGGCGGCGGCCCGCTCGTCCTTGGGGATTCCGTGGGCGCGGATCACCAGCAGGTCGCCGTCGTCGAGGCGGCCGAGGTCGTCGTAGGCGATCGCCACCGCGCCGTCCCGCTCCAGCCGTTCGACCTCCTGCGGGTTGTGGATGACCGGCCCCAACGTCGCCACGCGGCGGCCGATCTCCTTCGACCGGCCGACCGCCCCCCACGCCATCTCCACCGCCCGCCGCACGCCGTAGCAGAAGCCGGCGGTTCGGCCGACGCGGATGGTGAGCCCGTTCGCCCCCTGCACCGTGCCCGCATGGATCGATCGACCGACCGGACCCTCCTCGGGCAGCGTCAGTCCGTCGACGAAAGGGTCGTCGGGCGGAGGCGGGGCGTCGGGGGGCACGGGCCCCGGATCTTGGAGCAAGAACCCGGCGTTGCTCAAGGTAATGGTCCGCCCTTCGGGCTTGTCCGGGGGCTGCCCGGACCCCTCGGCCGGCTTGTTCGGGCCCCGGGGGCGGGCTAACGTCGGCGGGCCGTGGCGCAGGGTCCTCGCGATCTCTATTCGTTCCGGCGGATGCTGATCGTCCTCCTGGCGACCGTCATGGTGCCAGTGATGATGCTCAGCGCCGTCGGCTTCCTGGCGGTCAAGAACGAGCGCGCGGCGATCGAGCGGGACGTGAACGTCACCTTCCGCCCGCGCCTGGAGGAGCTGTCGGCGCGGCTGTCCCGGCGCGACCGCGTCGAACCGGCCGACCCCCAGCGCCTGGCGGAAGCGGCCTACGGCGACGACGGCACCCGCTACCGCCTCGAGCCGGCGGGCCAGGCCACCGGAAGCGTGGTGGCGCTGCGCCTGGCGGCGCCGCACGACGCGTGGCAGATCGGGATCCACGAGCCGTTCGGCCGGTCGATGTCCGGCCGCCTGGCGCGCAACCGCGTCGTCTACGTGACGCTGATCGCGCTGTTCTTCGGAGCGGTGGTGACCGGGGTCTCGATCACCGGCCGCGCCTACTACCTCAACACGCGGCTGTCGCGGCTCCAGACCGACTTCGTCTCCAACGTCTCGCACGAGCTGCGCACGCCGCTGACCTCGATCCGGATGTTCATCGACACCCTCCGGATGGAGCGCGCGCGCGATCCGGCGCAGGTGGCCGAGTGTCTCGAGCTGCTCGCCGCCGAGAGCGAGCGCCTCTCGAACATGATCGAGCGGATGCTCACCTGGGCGCGGATGGAGGCCGGCCGGCGGATCTACGCGCTGGAGCCGACGCCGGTGGAGGCGGTGGTCGACGCGGCGGTACGCGCCTTCCGGGCCCAGCGGCTCGGGGCGCCCTATTCGCTCGAGCTCCGCGTCGACGCCGGCCTGCCGGCGATCGACGCCGATACCGGCGCGCTGACCGAGGCGCTGCTCAACCTCCTCTCCAACGCGTTCAAGTACGGAGGCGACGCCAAACGGATCGGCCTTCGCGCCTACGCCGCCGATTCGGGCGTGGTGATCGAGGTGGAGGACGACGGTCCCGGGATCTCCCCTCGCGACCGGAAGCGGATCTTCGACAAGTTCTATCGCGCCGAGCAGCTCCTCTCCCGCAAGACGGAAGGGACGGGGTTGGGACTGGCGATGGTGCGGCACATCGTCGAGGGGCATCACGGCCGAATCGAGTGCGACAGCGAGCCGGGTCGTGGCAGCCGCTTCCGGATGCGGCTGCGGGCGGCCAAGCCGATCGCCGCCGAACCCGCCACCGCCGAGGCGCTCGCCCGATGACCGAGAAGATCCTCCTCGTCGAAGACGACCCGTCGATCCTCCGGGGGATGAAGATGAACCTCGAGATCGAGGGCTACCGGGTGCTCACGGCGGAGGACGGAGAGCGCGGGCTTGCGCTCGCCTACGAGGCCCACCCGGACCTGATCGTCCTCGACGTGATGCTCCCGCGCATGAACGGCTACGAGGTCTGCAAGGAGATCCGCCGCCGCAAGATCGACGTTCCGATCGTGATCCTCTCCGCCAAGTCGGCCGAGATCGACAAGATCATGGGACTGAACCTCGGGGCCGACGACTACATCAGCAAACCGTTCGGGCTCCGGGAGCTGCTGGCCCGCGTCAACGCCCAGCTGCGCCGGCGGCGCGCCGAACGGGCGATCCCGCGGCGGCTCGCCTTCGGCGAGGTGGAGGTCGACTTCGGGACCCACGGCGTCAAGCGGAGCGGACGGCCGGTGGCGATGACCGCCAAGGAGGTCCAGCTGCTTCGTTTCTTCGCGGGAAACGAAGGACGCGTCGTGAGCCGCGAACAGATCCTCGACGACGTCTGGGGCCGCGCCTACGAAGGGACCGCGCGGACGGTCGACAACTTCATCAATCGCCTGCGCGAGAAGCTCGAAGCGACGCCGGACGCGCCGCGGCACTTCCTCACCGTGCGCGGCGCCGGCTACCGGTTCGTTCGCGAGGCCTGACGCGTGCGGATCGTGCTCCACGCGCATCCCGACCGCTGGACGGTCAACGCCCCCTTCCCGCCGGAGGAGCGCGGCCGCCTCGCGGAGCGCCTCCTCGGCTTCTCCACGGAGTGGCTCGGGAACGACGCGCGGCCGGTGGAGGTCGAAGCCGTCGACGAGGCGGTCGAGGACGACGACGCCCAACGGTCTGCGCTGTCCGCCTGGCGTGACGCGCATGCGGCCTGGAGACGTGCCGCAGCGGCGCGGCGAGGCGATGGCGGTGGTCCGGAAAACGGTCGCGGCGACCGCCTCCGCGGGACGTTGGAGGCGGCGCTGCACGCCGTGGTCACCGGCGCCCTGTGGGAATCGCCGGTCTTCCGGCAGGGGGACCGCACGCTCCGTTTCCACCGCGCGTGGCGCGTCCTGCTGGAGATTCCGGCGGGGGCGCCGGCCGATCCCGATCCGCTGTCCGCGCGCTGGCTCCTCACCCGCCGCTGATTGCGCCCGGACGCATCGTGCGCAGCCGGAATGCCGATGCGCGTCGTCGGGGAGAGGCTCGGGCCGGTGGAGTTCCTGCGGCGGCTGATCCGCAAGATCCGCGAGGACGACGTGCGTGGGCTTGCGTCGCAGTGCGCCTACGCCTTCGTCTTCTCCCTCTTCCCTTTCCTGATCTTCGTCGTCTCGCTGGCGGCGCTGCTGGGCCTCGATCCCGGCGATCTCGGGCACCTGCCGCACGAGCTCACCGGCGGTCTGCCGGACGAGATCGACCGGATCATTGACAGGAGACTGGCGGAGATCGCGGCGGGCGACCGCACCGGGGAGATGACCGCCTCGCTCGTCCTCGCCGCCTGGGCGGCGACGGCGGGGGCCGCGCTGCTGGTGACGGCGGTGAACCGCGCCTACGGCGTGAAGGAGCGGCGGCGGCCCTGGAAGCGCCGGCTGATCGCCCTGTGGCTGACGGCGGCGGGGGCGCTGCTGCTCTACCTCCCCGCTCTCTACGCCGTGGCCGGCGGACTGATCGCCCGCGCCCTCGCCCGCGTCGGACTGGCATCGATCGCGCCGGCGGTCGACCTCCTCCGGTGGCCGCTTCTGGCGGTCGGGGCGTTCGCCTGGCTGATGCTCCTCTACCGGATCGCTCCCGAGACCCGGGGGCGGTGGAGGCCGCTCTCCCCCGGAGCGGTCGTCTCCGCCGCGGGGCTGCTCGCCACCAACCGTCTGCTCGCCGTCTACCTCGAGCGCACGCCGCGGATGTCGGTCGTCTACGGCGCGCTCGGCGGGTTCGTCGCCCTTCTGCTCTGGCTCTACCTCTCCTCCGCCGCGCTGGTGATCGGAGCGGAGGTGAACGCCGTGCTCGACGCGCATCGGCCGCCGGCCGCCGGCCCGCGCCGGCGCCACGTCCCGCTGCGCCTGCTCCCCAAGCTCCGCTTCGGAACGTCCCGCCCTTCGGGCTGACCCGGGGATCGTTCCGCGCCTTCGTGCTCCACGGGGGAGCTCCGCCGAACCCCCTTTGACTCTCGCGCCGCGTCTTGCAGAATCCGGCCCGTGCCCGACGATCTCCGCACCGTTCCGATCGAGCGGGTCTGGAACGAAGGGGAGCGCCTGCGCGCCCTCGTGCTCGCGCCGTCGGGGGGCGACCTCGAGACGGCGCATCGGCGGCCCGGGCAGTACGTCCAAGCCCGGGCGGCAGGCTCGGCGAAGGCCGGCTTCTTCGCGTTGGCCAATCCGCCCGGCCGCGATCGGCTCGAGCTCCTGGTGCAGCGGTCGGAGGTGGTCCCCGCCGATCCGTCCGCCGCCGACCGGATCTTCGCGCTCGGCCCCGGGGAGCTCGTCGAGGTCGGTCCACCCGCCGGCGCCGGGTTTCCGCTCGACGACCAGACCGGGCGCGACCTGATCCTCTGCGCCGGCGGCTCGGGGATCTCCGCCATCCGATCGCTCGTCGAGCACGTGATCGAGCGGCGTTCCGAGTTCGGGCGCGTGACGTTGCTGTTCGGCGCGCGCCGCCGGGACGACCTCGCCTACCGCGATCGATTCGACGACTGGCGCGCCGGCGGAATCACGGTCGAGCCCTCCTTGAGTCGTCCCGACGGCGGCACCTGGACCGGCCGCGTCGGCTACGTCGTCGCCACCCTCGCCGATCTCCCGCCCGACGCGGCACGAACCACCGCCTTCGTCGCCGGCGGCAAGGCCTTCCTCGCCGCCGTCGAATCGGCCCTGCTCGCCGCCGGCCTCCCGCGCGACCGCATCCTCCGTAACTTCTGATCGGCCGGGCCGCGCAACAATGCAAGAGGGGACCGCGCGTCCCGGCGGCGGGTCGGTTCTACACGGGGCCGGCGCGAAATCGCCCGAAATGAATAGGTATTCATTTCGGAACCGTCCTTGCATCGCGCGCGCCGCATGAATCGATTCCGCCGCCTTCCGCTCGCCTTCCTCGTGCTGCTCCTCCCGTCCGCCGCCCGCGCCTCCGACTGTGCGACGCCGATCGATCCGATCGCCGAGATGGGGCGCGTCCTCGGCCAGGCCCTCGGACTCGAGCCCCGAATCGCCGCGGACGGAACCGTTCACGTCGACGTCGAAGGGACGTTGGTCTCGCTGCCGGTGCGCCGCGGAATGCGGCGAGCCACCGTCGACCGGTGGATCGACGCCTCACGGGTTCAGCTCGAAGGAAGAGACCCTCGCCCGAAGCGGTTTCTCGCGATGCGCGAACTCCCCGCTTCGAACCTGGCTCGCGAGCTCGACGACCTGCTGCTCCTCGAGCCCGCCGCTCTCCCGAGCGACGTGATCGCGCGCGGCCTCGACGCGCTCGGCCCCGCCGATCGCGAGTCCGCCGTGCGGTCGCTCTCGGCAGAAGGTCTGAAACGGCTCTACCACCGGTTCGAGGGGAACGCCCTTCCCTCGGCACACTTCGTTCCGGCCGGCGTGCCGGACGTCACCCGCGTCCGGCATCTCGGTTTCAACAATCTCGGCCGACCCGCGCCGCGCGAATTCGCGAAGCACTTCTATCGCGATGCGAACGGCGCCCTGTGGGGGATCAACGTCTCGTCGACGAGCGCGTGGATCGGCGACGGCTGGTTCGGAGCGGAGGAGATTCCCGACGGCTCGGTGCGGATCGACTACGCGCGCAGACCGCCGGCCGACGCCCCACGCCCGACCGGTTTCCCCGTACCCGCCGGCAACACCGACCGGCTGGGCGCCGCCATCGGATTCGGCTGGCTGCAGGATCGGATGTTCAAGGTCTCGGAGCACGTCTCGATCGGCTACGCGAAAAAGAGCGGGGCCGGCGCGCCGTGGGTGGTCCGAAACCTCCTCAATCCCGACGCCTACTTCGCGCTGGTCCGGGTGGACGAATCGTCCCGTTGATCGACGCCGGCGTCCGGACGCGGACCGCGGTGTTACACTCGGGGGGACGATGAAGCCGACACGGATCATCCTGGTCTGCACCCAGGAGCGCGAGGGGGGGCACCCCAAGGGGTCGTGCCACGACAAGTTCGCGCCGCTCGTCTTCCAGAAGTTCCGTGCCGAGCTCGACAAGCGGAAGGTCGGCGGCGAGGTGAAGCTGATCGCCACCGGCTGCATGGGTCCGTGTGCCGACGGCGTGACCGTCTGCATCCAACCGGACAACGTCTGGTACGGGAAGGTCCGCGCCCTCGACGTCGCCGAGATCATCGACAAACACGCCCTCGGCGGACAGAAGATCGATCGCCTCGAGCTCGACGACGAGAGGTTGGATTAGGGGGGCCCGTGCGGTGGCCGCTTCGCGGCCGTCCTCCGATGCCCCCCAAGCCCCCCGCGCCTTGGTCGACCGTCGGCCTCCCGCGGCGCGTCTTCACGCCTTGCCGGCGAGACGCTGGCGGTCGAGGTCGCGGCGAAGGGTCTCGTCGAAGACGACCACCCGGTTCCGGCCGGTGTCCTTGGCGCGGTAGAGGGCGAAGTCGGCCGACTCCACCAGGGAGAGCGAGTCGGTGGCGTCGCCGGGGTAGCTCGCGACGCCGACGGAGATCGTGAGCCTTCCTGTGGGCTGGGTCTCGGCGTGCGGGAAGCGGTGGCGGAAGACGCGCGACCGGAGCTTCTCCGCCACCGCGGCCGCCTCGACCTTGTCGGCGTCGGGGAGCAGGATGACGAACTCCTCGCCACCGAAGCGCGAGACGAGGTCGACCTCGCGCACGTTCTCGCGGAACAGCTCCGCGACCTTGGCCAGCACCTGGTCCCCCTCCAGGTGCCCGTGTGTGTCGTTGAACCGCTTGAAGTAGTCGATGTCGACCATCAGCAGCGAGGCCTGCCGGTGGAATCGGTCGGCGCGCCGCAGCTCGTGTTCCAGCCGTTCCTGGAAGGCGCGCCGGTTGGCGACTTTGGTCAGCTCGTCGGTCGCCGACAGCTCGCGCGTGCGGGCGTAGAGCTGCGCGTTCTCGATGGCGATCGCGGCGGCGTTGGTGATCGCGGTGAGGAAGGCGATCTCGCTCTCGCTGAACCCTTCCAAGAGCGAGCGCTCGAAGGCCAGCACCCCCATCACCTGGTCCTTGGCCTTCATCGGGACGCACAGCAGCGCTCCGTCGGCGCTGCGTTTCCCCTTGTAGTGGAGGAAGCGCGAATCCTTGCGCGTGTCGGGGATCAGGATCCGCTCGCCGGTGCGGGCACATTCCCCGGCGATCCCCTCCCCTTTCCGGAAGGTCATCCCGCGAATCTCCTCCGCTTCGTCGAAGCCGTGGGTCGCCTTCACCACCAGCAGATCGCGGGAAGCGTCCATCAGCAACACCACGAACTGCCGATAGCCGAGCTTTCCCGCCACGATCGAGGTGAGGCTCTCGAACAGCCGCGGGAGGTCGAGCGTGCTGTTGATCTGCTGCACGAACTCGAACAGGATCGCCAGCTCGCGGTTCCGCTCGCCCAGCTCGCGGTTGGCGGTCTCGATCAGCTTCGCCTTCTCGTCCAGCGCCGCGCGGGCCTTCATCTCCTCCTGCGCCGCCGCCAGCTCCCGTTCCCGTTCGAGGTTCATTGCGGTGAGCGTCGTGATCCGCCCCAGCATGCCGTTGAAATCGGCGGCCAGCGTGGCGATCTCGTCGCTCCCGGGAACGTGCGCGCGGTGCAGGAAGTCGCCCTGCGACGCCTTCTGGATGGTGGTGGTCAGCGACTTGAGCGGCCGGGTCACGAGCACGCGGGTCATCAGCAGGATCGTGGCCACCACGAACAGCACCGGAAGGAACGCGAGCGTCCCGAACAGCCGCTGGAAGCGCGCGACGAGCAGGTCGGAGCCGGCCGTCGAGACCGAGATCTGCAGCACGCCGAGCTGGTCCAGGTCGCGGGCATGGCAGCGACGGCACGCCTCTTCGTTGAGGATGGGACGAAGCGCGACGATCCGCCCCGGCACCGTCCGGAGCATCACCTCCGACGCCGCCGGCAGATCTTCCGCGCGAACGGCCAACTCCGATTCCTCGGACCACTTGGCGGCGCTCCCGCCGCGGGCGAGGATCGGGAGCCGGGCGGCGATCTCGTCTTCGACCTGCTGTCCCTGCTCGCCGGGATCGGCGGAGAAGGCGATCTTCCCCTGGAGGTTCAGGACGCGGATCGCCTCAATCTTCTCGTGCTCGGCGGCGTCACGGACCACGCGCCGGAACCCGGAGCCGTGTCCCTGCTCCATCACCGTCACGATCGAGCCCGAAACCGAGTCGGTCAGGATGTCGAGCCAAGCGTCGTTCAGGTCGCCGAGCGTGCCTCGGGAGACCCGAAGCAGCATCGCCACGAAAAAGAGCGAGGAGACGGTGAGGATGGCGGAAACCGCCATCGACAGCTTCCGCCCCACGCGGCGGCCGACGAATCGACGCATCGTTTCGCCCTTCGGGCTCCCTCGGGGGCTCCCCGAACCCCTGCGCCGAATCTACCAGAGCCGCGCCGGCCGCGCTCGTCGGCGCGTCAGCGCGTCGGTTCGAGTTGCGTCGGCTTCAGGACGCAGGTCACCGTCGCGCGTCCCTCGAGGAACTCGACCTCGTAGGCCTCGTCCGGATCCTCGAAGGCGCCGATGACGGCGCCGATCGAGCCTCGACGAAGGTTGTGCACCGGCAGATCGACCCGAAGCCGGACCTTTTCGTTCTCCTGGAACTTCGTCACACGTCCGCCCACGTTCTCCCTTTCCCGTGAACCAAGGTGCTGTACGGATGCGTAATGTAGACACCCGCGCGGGGGCCGTTCAAGGCCCGCTTGTGACGCAGGGTGTCAACTTTCGACGAACGATTTCGTTACTTCTTCTTGGCGAGCTTCTCCTTGATCTCCCCTTCGGTGAGGATCCCCTTCTCCAGAAGCAGCTCCGCCAGCGCGTTGAGCAGCTTCACCTTGCGCCGGAACAGGACGTTGAGCTCCGCCTGTTCCTCCGACGGCGCCGGGCGCGTGTCGCCGACGGCGACGCCGGCGGACGCTGGCGGAGGCGAGGACGGACTCGACGCCGAGACCGGAACGACGCTGGGACTCAAGCTCGCGATCCGGGCCCCCGGCTGCGAGCTCTCCGGAATTCCACGGACGGACGCGGGCTCCTCGGCGCGACCTCCCCAGGTGGAGAACTTCGCGGCGATCGGATTCGACGACGCGCCGTCGCCGCTCTCCATGACCAGCTCGTAGGGAAGCGCGAACGGATCGGCGTCCGCGACCGATCCTGGCGCCGCGCCGGAAGGCGCCCCCAGGTCGGGCATCGGAACGTGGTCGGTGAGATCCGGGATCACCACGCTCTCGCGCGGTGTCCGCGGCGCGCCCTCCGTCCCCGCGAAGGGTGGCGGCGCCGACGCTTCGCTGTCAGGCTCGGTCGCCTCGAACGAGCCCGACGCCAGACCGGCCTCCGGCGTCGGACCGACGGAGGTCGACGGCGGAGCCGGCGCCATCGGGGTCTCGAACGCCACCGGGGCGTTCGATCTCTCGTGCGCGTCGGTGAGCGCCATCAACGCGTCCTCGGGCAGCGGCTCGAGCTCCGACAGCTCTTCGACCGGCTGGAGATCGTCGGAAGAGACCGGATCGATGACGTTGGTCGGTTCCGCGGCGGGGTCGTGGGTCAGGACGCCTCCCGGCTCGGCCGATCCGAGGAACACCTGCATCAGCAGGTCGCTCTCCGACTTCGACGGCGGTTCCGGCGCCTTCGGCCCGCTGCCGCCGAAGATCAGCCGCTTCAGCGCGATCTCGCACGCGACCACCACCTGCTTCACCTTGAGACCGGTCGCAAAGGTGATCTCGTCCAGGGCGGCCACGTTCCTCGGGTTGGCGATCGCCAGGACGACCGCTTCGCGGTTCTTCTCCGGCACGACGGCGATCGGCATGGCCAGATGCTTCTCCTGCAGGTCCCGAGGGATCTTGGCCATCACGTCCGGGGCGACCGTCAGTTTGGAGAGGCAGACGCCGGGCACGCCGAGCTGGGCCGAGAGTACCTTCACCATCTGCTCCTCGGTGATGAACCCCTTCTCGATCAGCGCCGAGCCGATTTTCCCTCCCCACTGCCGCTGGTGCGCGACGGCTGCCTGGAACTGCTCCAGCGTGACGAACTTCCCTTCGACCAGGATCTCGCCCAAGCGCTTCTTCCGTTCGGTCATCTACGCGACCCCTTTGCTGCTCGCCGGCCGCGCGCGGTCGGCGGCCCACGAGCGGAGCCGTGAGATCGACTCGCTGCTCGTCCGCGACAACGGAACCGTCCCGCGCAGCGCGGCCTCGACGTCCCCCGAGGTGACTTCGCGCGAAGCGGCAAACGCCTCGTACATCGCCTCCACCAACGCCGCCTCGATCTCCGCCCCACTGAAACCCTCCGCCAAGCCCGCCAGGCGGCGGAGATCGAAGGCGGCCGGATCGCGGCGCTTCTTGCGGAGGTGGATGGCAAAGATCGTCTCGCGCTCCGGTCCGTCGGGAAGGTCGACGAAGAAGATCTCGTCGAACCGCCCCTTCCGAAGCAGCTCGGGCGGCAGGTCCTCGATCTTGTTGGACGTCGCCACCACGAAAACCGGCTTTCTCTTCTCCTGCAGCCAGGTGAGGAAGCCGCCGAAGACGCGCGCCGACGTGCCGCCGTCGCTATGGCCTCCGCCGCCGACGCCGGAGAATCCCTTCTCGATCTCGTCCAGCCACAGCACGCACGGGCTCAACGACTCCGCGATCCGGATCGCCTTGCGAAGGTTCTCCTCGCTGCTGCCGATGAAGGAACCGAACAGGCTGCCGACGTCGAGGCGCAGGAGCGGCAACTTCCACTGGCTGGCGATCGCCTTCGCGGTGAGGCTCTTGCCACAGCCCTGCACGCCGAGGAGGAGCAGCCCCTTCGGCTCCGGAAGTCCGAAGGCGCGCGCCCGTTCGCTGAAGGCCGACGACCGCGTGCGCAGCCACCGCTTCAGCTCGTCGAGCCCCCCGACCTCGTCGATCCCTTCCTCGTTGTCGTAGTACTCGAGCATCCCCATCTTGCGGAGGATCTGCTTCTTCTCCGCCAGGATCAGCGGCAGGTCGCTTTCGTCGAGGCGGCGACCGTGCACCACCGCCTTGGCGAAGACGTTCTCCGCCTCGTTGGCGGTCAGTCCCAGCGCCGCCTTCACGATCCGCTCGCGCAGCTCCGGACCGGCGTCGACCGAGACCCGCGGATCGTTCCTCACGCTCCGGATGATCCCGTCGAGGATCGCCCCCACCTCGGCGGCGTCCGGAAGCGGGACGTCGATCACCGTGACGTCCTTCTCCAGCTCCCGCGGGATCGACAGGACAGGCGAGAGGATCACCAGGGTCTTGAAGCTCTGCTTCAGGCTGCCGACGGCGTCGCGCATCGCGCGCACCACCTCCGGCCGGTCGAGGTGCGCGTGGAAGTCTTTCAACACGAAGATCGCGCGCTCCGGCGACGAGGCGACCTGGGCGAGCGCCGCGGCCGGCGACCGGTCGTCGGAGGCGATCCCCCCTTCGAACCCCTGGGTGGCGGTCCAGACGTAGACCTTTTTGTGGAGGGAGCTCCCCAGCTCGCGGAGCAGCCGTTCGCTCCGGCCCTCCTCCCACGACAGCAGGTAGAGGATCGGGTACCGGGACCGGACCAGGAGCTCGAGTTCGTCGCGCGTCGCCTGCATTCCTAGAGCTCGAGGAACCTCGGGGGTGCGGCGTCGCCGGAAATCAGGTCGTACACGACCAGCTCCCCGGAGACGAGGGCCGCGAGGCTCCGTCCGTCCGGCGTGACGGCGAAGCACTGCGGGGCTTCGTCCACGGCTCGCTTCCACCGGACGGCGCCCGAGAGCGCGTCGACGCACGCGATTTGGCTCGAATCGTAGCGAAACTCCCGAAGGCGGTCCATCGACACGGCGAACGCGCGGCCCCCCGCCGGCCCGGGCGGAAGCGCGGCGAGCGACCAAGGATCCCGGCCGAGTCGGTGGATCCGTCCGGCGGCGTCGGCCACCAGGAGGTCCGGTCCGATCCGCCAGACCTCAGTCGCCGCGCTCCGCGACGGAATCGCAAGCTCGCAATCGATCCGTCCCGCGCGGTCGACCGCCACCACCCGACCGTCGCGGGTGGCGGCGATCGTCCGATCGCCGAACCACGCCGCGAGCGCCTCCGCGCCAAGCTCGGCCGAGATGCCGGCGCCATCGCGGTCGACGACGTGCAGCCGGCCGTCGAAACCGGCGGCCGCGATTCGATCGCCCTCCGGCGCGAGCGAGACCGAGGCGACGGCCGAGCCGCGCAGCCGCATGGTGAGCGCGCGCGCCGCCGGCCCGGAGATCGCCCGCCCGGCCGGATCGATCCACCTCAGTTCCAGCGGTCCCGCGATCGACGCGGAGGCGCCGTCGTCGGCGACCGCCACCGCCCGCGCATCGCCGTCCACGTGGGCAATGCGCGGACGCGCCGACGAGTGGACGGTCGTCCCTCCGGCTCCCCACGTCAGCAGGAGATCGCCCCGGGTCGCCGACGCCAGACGCGCGCCGACGCCGACCCGCACGTCGGACCAGGCCGGCCCGTCCGGGCCACGCCACCACGAGAGCTCCCCGCGCGCCCGGTCGAGCAACGCGACCGATTCGCCGCCGGAACCGAACGCGAGCTCCGCGGCGTCGATCGCGGCGACGCGCGCACGCCACCGGAGGCGCGGCTCCGGACCGGAGCCGGAACCGATCTCGACGAACCGGGCGTCCGGCCCCGCCGCGCGCGCCGCCACCTCGCGGACGTCGTAGCGCTCGATCCCGCCGGCGGCATCGACGACGACGAACCCCCGTCCGTCGGGAGCGAGGGACAGATCGCGGGGAACGGCGTCGAGCGGGTGGGTCCACAGCGTACGTCCGGTCGCCGTCTCCAGGAGCGCGAGGCGAGGGGCGGTGTCGAGCGCCAGGAGTCGATCGCCGTCGCCCGTGAGGCAGGCGCGGAGGCACGGCCGGCCGAGGTCGATCAGGCCTGACGGCTCGCCGCCGATCGAAAAGCGGTGGATCCCGTCGAAGCTGGGGACGACGACCTGATCGCCGGCGACGTCGGGGCGGGAGGCGGTGCAACCCAATCGGATGCGCCAGCCCGCTGCGGCGCCCGATCGCTCCGGCGGGACCGCCGGGAGGCAAGTCACCTCGCCCCGGGCCCCGACCACCACCAGCGCGCTCCGGCCGCAGGCGGGTACGGCGTGATCGGCGTTGTGCGGCACCGACCCACGGAAGAGTACCTTTCCCGACCACGAAAAGAGCGCGACCACTCCGTCCCGCGCGGAGACGGCGATCTGCTTTCCGTCGCGACTCGCCGCGAGGTCGAGGGGCCACGCCGGCGACGGCTCCCTCCACATCGCCGTCCCCTCGGGTCCCAGCCGCGCCAGGTCGATCGCCGACAACACGAACCCGCCGCCGCCCGCCGCGCAGACGGCGATGGCGCGCAGCGAATCGGCCGGCCGGTGGTTTCCCAGGGGACGTCCGTCGTCGTCGAGGAGCCACACCGTGCCACGCTCGTCGGCGAGGAGGAGTCCGCCGCCGGCGGATGGCAGGGCCACCCGTGTCGCGGGCGGCTCCGGCGCCCGCCTCCAGCGCGACACGACGCTCAGCACGTACGGCCGTCCTCGCGGCTCGCGGCGGCGCGCGGTCGATCCGCCCCGCGTGCGACGCGCTGGCGTCCCACCTCGGCCAGGAGGACCGCCGCGCTGGAGCCGACGTTCAGGCAGTCCCAGCCCGCCGCCATCGGGATGTAGAGGGTGCCGCGGCACGCGGCGAGTACCCGCTCGCTCACGCCGTTCGCCTCGCTCCCCAGGACCAGGCAGACCGGCTCCGTCAGGTCGACCTCCCGGTAGTCGAGACGCGAGCCGTGGATGTGCGCCGCCCACGCGTTTCGAGCCGAGCACGCGGCGGCGAGATCGTCGACCTCGTGCACCGGAACCGCGAGCGGCGCGCCGACCGAGACGCGGACCGCGCGCCGGATCCACGGAGAGGTCGTCCCCGGACCGACCAGCACCCCGTCCACGCCGAACGCCGCGCAGCAGCGCATCACGGTCCCCACGTTCTCGGCGTTGGCCAATCCGTCGAGAGCGACCAGCAGGCCGCCCGCGATCGGCGTCGGAGCCGGGATCGGCCCCATCGCCATCACCCCGCTGTGCAGTCGGTAGCCGACGATCCGCTCGAGCTCGCGGTGGTCGGCGATTCGCACCTCGACCTCCGGCGGGATCGCGAGCCGCTCGGGCCACTCCGGCGCGCAGAGGATCCGTTCCACCCGCCCGGCTGCAAGCATCCGCCGGACGACCCGCTCGCCGTCGCCGATGAACCGCCCCGGAGGGCACCGGCTCCCTCGCAGGCTGCCGAAGAGTCGGAGGTCTTCTTCGCGCGCGGGGATCACGGGCCGATACGATACCAAGCCGGACGTCGGGGTCGCGGGTACAATACCGAGGCGAACGCTCGATGGAGCAGTTTGGCCGATACGAGCTGCGTCGTCGCCTCGGCGTGGGCGGTATGGCCGAGGTCTACGAGGCGGTGGCGATCGCCGAGCACGGCGTCGAGAAGCCGCTGGTGATCAAGCGGATCCTCGAGGAGCACAGCCGGGACCCGAGCTTCCGCGCCATGTTCATCGACGAGGCGCGCATCGCGATGCGCCTCAACCATCCGAACGTCGTCCAGGTCTTCGACTTCGGACAGGCGGACGACCGCTACTTCCTCGCGATGGAGTTGGTGCGCGGGAAGGATCTGGCCGAAGTGCTGTCGCGCACCCGCCAGGACGAGCGCCGCCTTCCCGCCGAAGTAGTGCTGTTCGTGATCGGAGAGGTGGCGAAAGGCCTCGACCACGCCCATCGGCTCACCGGCTCGGACGGGAGGCCGATCGGCCTGGTCCACCGCGACGTCTCGCCTCAGAACCTGCTCCTCTCCACTGAAGGGGCGGTGAAGATCGGGGACTTCGGCATCGCCAAGTTCCGGACCCGCGCCGATCTCACGCGCGGCGCGATCGTCCGCGGCAAGGTCCGCTACATGTCCCCCGAGCAGGCCGACAGCCTGCCCCTCGACGGCCGGAGCGACCTGTTCTCGCTCGGCGTGGTGCTCTACGAGATGTTGACCGGCTCGCCCGCCTTCGACGGTCGGACCGACCTCGACATCCTCGACGCGGTCCGCGCCTGCCGGCCGCGTCCGATGTCAGAGATCGCCTCCGTTCCGGCGGGGATCGACCGGATCGTTGGGCGGCTCCTGGCGCGCGATCCGAAGGAGCGTTTCGCGCGCGGCAACGACCTGCAGCGCGAGCTGGAGACGTATGCTGTGCAGAACGGCTTGCGCGCCACCTCCGGGGCGCTCGCCGAGCAGCTCCTCTCCCTCTTCCCCGAGTTGGAGAGGACGTCGAGTCCGCACGAGAAGACGACGATTCGGCGCCTGCCCGAGGCGTCGAAAGGATCCGGCGAGGTCACCCGCATCCGGCGCGTGGTGGAGAAGGACGGGATGCCGGTCTTCGTCTCGGAGACCGGCACCATCCTCCTCGATCCGGTGAGCGGCACGCGCGAAAGCGGGGTCGCCGCGTTCGACGTCTCCACCGTCGGCGGTCTCGGGGTCTCGGGTCCGGTGACGGGGTCGATCGCCGATCCGACGGTGGAGCGGACGGCCCCGGGCGCGGCGGCCGAAGCGACGGAGCCACGCGCCGCGGCGCGGCCGGAACCGACGCGCGTGCGTTCCGAGCCGGAGGAGGAGCCGCGGACGGCGGGCAGCGTGCGGAAGCGGAGGATCGCTACCGACCGCCCGCCCGAGCCGGCGGAGGTCACCGCGGCGATGGGCGCCGTCCGCGCCGCCGCCGCGCCGGCTGGCGCCGACGAACCGACCTCCCGCGACGAACCGATCCACCAGGCCGAGCCGAAACCGCGCGAGGCGGAGCCGAAGGAGCGCGACGCCGGGCCGAAGGGGCGCGCGCCGGAGGCGAGAGGGCGGGGACGGCGAACGCGCGTCGGGGCCGATCCCACCGTCATCGCACTGGTCCTCGCGCTGGTGGCGGTGCTCGGGGTGTGGCTCGCCTGGTCCCTCCTCCCTCGCGGCAGCGGTCGCCCGGCCCGGACAGCGGCGATCCCGACGGCGACCGGCCGGCTGGTGATCCAGGGACGCGACGGGGACCGGGTGACGATCAACGGAAAGCGCTATCCACCGCTGCCGCAGCCGTACTACCAGCTTCCCGGTGGATACTATGAAGTGCTCGTGGAAGGGGGCTCCGACGAGTTCAGCGTGGTGTTCGGGATCGACGTGATCCCCAACCAGACCGTCACCAAGTCGACGCGGATCTCGCGATGAGGCGCGCGCCCCGGTTCCCGCACTCGGCGGTCGCCCTCTCGGCGGGATTCGCGATCGCCGCCGCCTCCTTCGCCGGACCGGTCTGGGCAAAGAAGAAGGCCCCGTCGACGCTGGGCGATCTCCCGCTCGCCGAGGCGGCGGTCGAGATCCTCGACGGACGGCTTCGTCTGCGCCTGCCGGAACGGGCGGCGATCGACCCCAAGGACCCGCGTAGCACGCTGGCGAAGCCGCGCACCGACGAGACCCGGATCCTGGTCGACGTCGCCCAGGAGCGGCTGGAGATCCGCGCCCACGAGCGGTTCGCTCTGGCCGGCACCAACTTCGCCGCCGCCGTCACTGCCGCGGTGGGAGAATGGAGCGCCGACGCGGCGAAGGAGTACTCAATCACCGAATTTCCGCCGGCCGATCCCGGCACGAAGATGCGCGCCGTCGCCGTCCGGCCGAACGCGCCGGCGACCAGCCCGACCGGCACGTTCGTTCGCGGCCTGTTCGTCGCCTCTCCCGACGGAACGGTCCAGTACCTCGAAGCGACGGCGGACGCGGCGGCCGCGCGAAAGCTCGACGCCGTCGGCGCACTGGTCGAGGCGATCTTCGCGACCGTCGTGCCGGGTGGAAAGGGGCTCGACCGGCGCGCCGGAACCCGCCGGTTCGAAGGCCCCGCAGGCGAGGCACTGGAGCTGGCGGTTCCGGCGGGGACCGCCTTCGTCGTCGAGCACGGCACCGACTACGTCATCGCCCGCGTGCACCTGCTTCCTCCGCTGGGAATCACCGCGCCGTCGATGTCGGTGCAGGTCGGGGGGCAGCCGACCTACGTGCACCAGAAGCTCGCCGCCGAGCCGGCGATGGTCGACGGAACGTTGCTCGGTCGCCCGATCCAGTGGCACCGCTGGACCAGCGGCCGGTCGGCGCCGAAGACGACCTTCGAAGCGATCGTCCCTCTGGTCGAGGGGGGAAAGACGCAGGTCCACGCGATCGTCCTCGGGCGCGACGCGAAGCGGATCGACCTGCTGCGCGGCGTCGCGCAGACGCTCCGCCCCGCGACCGGCGACGCGCCGCCGGCTCCGCCGCCCGCCCCCGCCGCGGCGGCCGAGCCGGCCGCGCCGGCACCGGCGCCCGCGCCCGCAGCCGTCGCCGCGCCTGCTCCCTCGCCTGCTCCCGCCACCGCGACCGTGTCCGCACCCGCCGCCCCGCCGGCCTCGAAACCGGCGATCGCCGCGACGGGTCGGGTCTCCGACGGAGCCCGCGCGCCGCGACGATCGACCGGCTGCCGGATGCAATAGCGCGTCCCGGCGCGCCGCACGTCAGCCGAAGCGGACGGCCGAGATCCGCACGCCCATCAGCAGACCGTTGTAGTCGACCCGCCCGGGATCGTCGCCGGCCGCGCCGGCGGCGGCCATCAGCGGAAGGAGGTGCTCCTCGCGCGGATGCGCGGCGCGCGCCGACGGCGCGTCGGACCAGCTCTCCAATCGGCCCGCCCGCGTCGCCTCGTCGAGCGTCACCGTCTCTCCGAGCCACGCGTCGAACGCCTCGGAGGCGGCGCGCCCGCGTGGGCCGAACCCCCGCAGGTCGTGGAAGCTCATCCCGCTGCCGATGACGAAGATCCCCTCCTCCCGGAGCCGTCGCAGCGCGCGCCCGATCTCCAGATGCCGTCGCGGATCGAGTCCGCGCACCAGCGACAGCTGCACCACCGGCACGTCGGCCCGGGGATAGGCGAGCGTGAGCGGGACGAAGGTGCCGTGGTCGTAGCCTCGCCGGCCGTCCTCCGCCGACTCGATCCCCGCGTCCGACAGCAACGCCCGCACGCGCGCCGCGAGCGGCGGGCTGCCGGGGGCCGGCCAGGTGAGACGGTAGGCTTCCGGCGGGAACCCGTAATAGTCGAAGAACAACGCCGGCCACTCGGCGGTGGTCACCGTCGGGAGCCGCTCTTCCCAGTGGGCGGAGACGACGAGCAGGGCCGCCGGGGGCTCCGCCGGGATCGTCGCCACCGAGCGCAGGTAGGCGGCGAGCGCGTCGAGCTCGGACCGCTCTCCGAACCCGACGTCGACGAACGGCCACGGTCCACCGCCGTGTGGCAGGTAGACGGCCGGCAACCGCCGGGACCGGTCCGACGGGAGCGGCGCGCGCATTCTAGAATCCCCGTCCGACGGAGACGGCGACGCCGTGCAGCGTCTCGACGACGGTCGCCTCCTCGATCGGAGGTTCGATCGAGGCGGCGGCGTCCCCGCGGAAGCGGACGAACCGACGTTCCCCCGCGTACCGAACGACGATCGACCACCGCCCGCCGGCCCCCACGTCGATCCCACCGCCCCACACGAACCCGAGCGCCGGCCGCGGTTCGCGGCCGCTGGTCCCCGACGGCGATTCGGTCAACGTGCTCCACGGCACGGCGCCGGCGGAGATCGACGCGGCGACCGGGCCGATGGCGATCCGCATCGCCCCCCCGGCCTCGACGGCGAGGCGGCGATGGGAGGGAAGGAGTTTCATCGGCCCTTCTGCGCCCACCGGATCGTCGGCGGAGTGGCGCTCGTATCCGAGGCCGAGCCAGGGGGCGAGCTCCATCGTGCCGCCCGCTCCGAACCGACGGTCGGCGGCGACCCGGACGAGCCACGTCGATCCACCGCCGGCCGAGACCGGATCGCCGTCTCCGGGGTCGAAGTGCGCGCGCGAGCCGCCGAAGTCGAGCCACGCCCCCTCGACCGAGTTCCGCCACGGCCCGTGCGCGATCTCCACGCGCGCCGAAGGACCGGCGCCGGTGAAGCCCGCGTCGAACCCCGCACCACCGGACCCGTCGACCGCCCGGCGGCGCGAGAGGGCGCTCACGCCGACGTGCGCCGCGAGCGCGCCGGGCGCCGCGCGGTCGGCCGCGTGCGACCAGGGCGGCAGATCGGCAGCCTCGGCCCGCTCGCCCTCCGGCGCCTCGAGCGGGATCCGCTCGCCCGCCGGCGCCGCGGCGCTCGGCACCGGGATCCGCTCCCCCGCCGGGATCTCCAGCCGCCGGACGCTCCCCGGCGCCGTGCCGTCGCCACGTCGCACGACATGCGTCCCGGGGACGACCTGCACCGCCCCGCTCCCGTCCGGAAGCACCTTCGCTCCGTCGACGAACCACTCGTCCTGCCGTTCCGGCGCGCCGTCGCCGACGACGATCCATCCGTGCGTCGCGAACAGACGCGGCGCCAGGCGCGTCGCCGCCTCCTCCAGCGAATCGACCGGTCCCGCGGCCGAGATCGTCCGGTCCTCCGACGAGATCCGCAGGAGGAACTGCGATCCGACGACCGAAATCCGGCCGAGCACCAGCTTGTCCGACGTCATCCGGTCGAGATTCACCTTGCGGCGCATTCGCTGCTCGCAGGCGAGGTCGCAAGCGCCTGTCTTGGGATCGAGGTAGGACAGTACGTCCGAGAGGACCGAAGCCCCCTCGAGCATCTCCATTCCGGCGGCGATCAGTCCGGCCCGGAGTCCGGCGCGCGCGGCCATCCGCGACGCGGCCGGCGCTTCGCCGGCCGCCACCACTACGGCGCAGACCCGCTCCGCGGCCGCCGCCCCCCGGAGCGGCGCGAAGGCCGCGCAGGAGAACACCAAGCCGAAGGCGATCCACAGAGCTCCGCGTCGGCGCATCGTTCCCGCGAGGATAGACCAAGGTTCTGAGGAAAATGGAAAATGGAAAATTGAAAATGGAAAACCGGTGAACGCCGGACGCCGGGTCTCCGGGTGCTCATTGGCCGGTTTTCCATTGTCCATTTTCCATTTTCCATTTCCGTTCGCCCCGTGCCGTTCGCCTCCTGACACCGGGGCTTGCGTCGCGCCCCCCCGCCTGCCAGTCTTCCTCGGTTGCGCACCCGCGGGTTCGAACCCCGCGCACGGGTCTTCCGGACCGTGTTCACCGAAGATGGAGCACCCGATGAGTCTGTCCGCGGACGAGATCCGCCGCCGCGTCGAAGCGATCCTCCCCCGCGTGGAGAAGCCGACCCGCTACCTCGGCAACGAGGTCAACGCCGTCCGCAAGGACCCACGCGAGGTCGACGTGCGCGTGGCGTTGGTCTTCCCCGATCTCTACGAAGTGGGGATGAGCTGGCCGGGCCTGCAGATCCTCTACCACCTGCTCAACCGGAGTCCGGGGATCGCCGCCGAGCGCGCCTACGCCGTCTGGCACGATATGGAGCGGGAGATGCGCGCCCACGGCGTGCCGGCCTTCTCGCTGGAGACCTGGACGCCGCTCTCCGCGTTCGACGTCGTCGGCTTCACGTTGCAGTACGAGCTGTGCTTCACCAACCTGCTCAACCTGCTCGATCTCGGCGGGATCCCGCTCCGATCCTCCGCACGGAGGCGCGGCGATCCGCTGATCCTGGCCGGCGGACCGGTCGCCTACAACGCCGAGCCGATCGCCGAGTTCCTCGACGCCGTCGTGCTCGGCGACGGCGAGGAGGCGTTCCCCGAGATCTGCGAGACCTACCGCGCGTGGAAGAAGGGATCCGCGCCGCGCGCCCAGCTCCTGCGCGATCTTCAGCGGATCGCCGGGGTCTACGTCCCGGCGCACCACGAGATCGAGTACGCGACCGGGCTCGCGGGTACGATGGCCCCGATTCTCGCCATTCACCCGCGTGAGAACGCTCCGGCGGCCGTGCGCCGCCGTTTCGTCCCCGACCTGAACGACGTTCCGTTCCCCACCGCGCCGATCGTTCCATTGGGGAAGACGGTGCACGACCGGCTCGGGATCGAGGTGCAGCGCGGCTGCACCCGCGCCTGCCGGTTCTGCCAGGCCGGCTACATCTACCGCCCGGAACGGCAGCGGTCGCCCGAGAAGGTGAAGCAGCTGGTGACCGAGTCGCTGAAGGCGACCGGTTACGACGAGGTCTCGCTCTTGTCGCTCTCGATCGGCGACTACGGCTGCCTCGAGCCGTTGCTCGGCGACCTGATGGGTCCGCAGCGGGCCAACGGCATCGCCGTCTCCCTCCCGTCGATCCGGGTCGACACGCTGACCGAAGGAATCATCGAGAAGATCGCCTCGGGCCGGAAGACCGGCTTCACCATGGCCCCGGAGGCGGGCTCGGCGCGCCTGCGCGACGTGATCAACAAGGCGCTCTCGGAGGAGCAGATCGAGTTCACCGCCGACGCCGTCTTCAAGCGCGGCTGGAGCCACGTCAAGTTCTACTACATGATCGGCATCCCCTCGGAGACCGACGACGACGTGATGGGGATCGTCCGCACCGCGCGGGCGTGCCAGGCGATCGGCCGGAAGTACGACAAGAAGGCCGACATCCACGTCTCGACCTCGACCTTCGTTCCGAAGCCGTTCACGCCGTTCCAGTGGGAGCCGCAGATCCCGCGTAGCGAAGTGTTCCGCAAGCAGGCGATGCTGCGGGACGAGCTCAAGAAGACCGGCCTCACCTACAAGTGGCACGACGCGAAGGAGTCGCTGTTGGAGGCGGTGCTCTCCCGCGGAGATCGGCGGCTCGGGGCCGCGGTCGAGATCGCCTGGCGGAACGGCGCGCGCTTCGACGGCTGGACCGAAAGCTACCGCGAGGACGTCTGGCTCGCCGCCTTCGAGGAGGCCGGCGTGCATCCCGGTTGGTACGCCTATCGCCGCATCCCGGTGGAGGAGGTACTTCCCTGGGACCACATCGACTGCGGAATGGAGAAGGCCTGGTTCGTGAAGGAGTACGGCTGGGCGTTCCGCGGGAAGTACATCCCCGACTGCGCGACGGGCCGCTGCTACGACTGCGGCATCTGCGATTGGGAGATCGTGAAAAACCGGACCTACGTCCCGGTCGAGACGATGCGGTATCCGCAGGGCGTGAAGCCCCGAGGGATGGGGGCGCATCCCGTGGCGGTGGAAACCGCCTTCACGTCGCAGAGCGAATGGCTCCGTCCCTACGGCGGGATCGACGTGGCGCGGATGGGCAAGGGGGGCGCGGCGGCGACGGCGGTGCCATCGGCCACGGCCACGAGCACGTGCACGCCGACGGGAACGGGGACGGCTTCGGCATCGGATTCGGATCCGGCTACGGCTACGGATTCGGCCTCGGTAACGGCTACCGCCACGGATACGGCTTCGGCTTCGGCTTCGGTCTCGGCCGCGGCCGCGACCGCGACCCCGACCCCAACAGCGGCCTCCGCGCCGATCGCACGGCCAACCCCCGCCGCGTCCGGAAACCGCTTTCGCGCAACGGAGCCCCGCCCCGCCGGCCGCCGCCCACCGGTCCCCCCGGCCTCGCTCCTCCCCGAGATCCCCTCCACCCGCTACCGCCTCCGCTACACCAAGGAAGCGCGCGCCGCCTACCTCGGACACCTCGACACCATGGAGCTCTTCACCCGCGCGCTGAAGCGATGCGGCGTGACAGTCGACTACAGCCGCGGCTTCCATCCTCAGCCGCGACTCGCCTTCGGGCCGGCGCTGATGACCGGGGCCGCGTCACGCGCGGAGTACGTCGACGTCGATTGCGTCCCGCCCCTTCCCGACGCGACGCTCGCGGAGCGCCTGACGGCGCAGCTCCCGGACGGAATGCGTGTGGTCGCCGCGGAGGTCGTCGACAAGTCGATTTCGTCGCTCGGCCGCTCGATCGTGGCGCAGACGTTCGAGGTCGCGCCGCGCTTCGACGCGGCGTTGCCGGCGCCGGGCGAGTTGCGCCGCGCGGTCGAGCGGTTCCTCGCGGCCGAGCGCGTCGAGGTGGAGAGCCTGCGCCGGCCCGCGCCGGCCGGACAGGGACGCCGCGCCGACGCCCGCGCCGAACGCGACGGTGGCGAGGCGCCGCGCACGACCGACGTCCGTCCCAGTGTCGTCGGCGCATGGGTCACCGAACGCGGCGACCTCGCCTTCGAACTCGTCGCCTCCTCCGAGCACGCCACGGCCAAGCCGACCGATGTCGTGCGCGGCGTCCTGGGCCCGGCGTCGGCGCTCGACCGCCTCGTTCTCACCAAGGTCTCCGCGAGATTCGGCCCCTCCGGGGTAAAGACCCCCCGCGGGCGCTGATCCGCTCGGCACGGTCGTTCCCATCACGCCGGCGGTCCGGCCCGCCGTACCGGTAGACGCCGCGTGTCGTCGAGCCTTTTCGTTCGCGCGCGTGCCGGCCCGTCCGTTGCAGCGTCGGTTGCGCGTTGGAGGGAGGGGGATCCGATGATCCGACCGATGCCACTTGGGCTTGCCGTCCTGCTCCTCGCCGGTTGTGGCAATGACGCATCTCTGGTCGACGTTCCGTCGGACGCCGCCGACGCCCCGACACCACCACCGACGGCGCAGCCGACGCCCGAATCGACTCCGGCTCCGACTCCGACTCCGGCCCCGACTCCGGTCGCGGCGAGCTGCCAGCCGACCGACGGTCTGAGCTACCAGCTTGTCACCAGCTTCGAGCAGCCGCCGGTGCCGGCCGAGACCTACTATGTCACCTATCCCGCCGTGCAGGCGGTCGCGAACGGGACGGTCGAGAGCGGCGATGTCGACATCGTCAGCGACTGGCAGGCCGCCGACGGCGTGCAGTCGCTCGACCTGAACGGATGGTACGCGGGCCGGATCGCCTTTCCGCTGCCGACGGTCGCCGGACGGAGCTACCGTGTCGCCTACGCCTACTCGGCGAACCAATCCTGCGGCTCCTACGCGAAGTCGTTTCACCTCCGATGGAACGGAGTGCCGATCACGACCGTCACCTACGACCAGGCAAACCTACCGACCGAGATGCAATGGCGCTGCGAGACGATCGATCTCACGGCGACCACGAACGAAAGCTCGATCGGATTCCAGAGCCTCGGCGGAGGACCGTGCGGTCCGATGCTCGATTCCATCTCCTACGCGGAGATCACCGGCAGCTAGTGTGACGATGCGAATCGCGCGGATCCGCGCACCGGAGCACCGGCCCCCCGGTGGATCGAGGCTCGATGGATCCGCCACTCCCCATCGGCGACGCGCCCGTCCGCGATCGGGCCGCAATCCAAGGACTTTTCTGCCCTCTTCGAGGCCGGCGGAACGGTACCTCGTTTGCTCCGAAGAGGGAGCGGGGGGCGTCATGAAGGGTCGAATTCGTGCGATGGCAGGCATGGCCATCCCGGCCACGTTGCTCGGTTGCGCCGAGCAGGGACGCATCGCGTGGCAACAACCCGGAACGCTCGACCGTGGATTCGCATCGCGAGGGCTCGCGATCGACCCCGCGGAAGGATCGGCGCGCTCGATCGAGCGACTTCCCGACGGTCGGATCCTTCTCCTCGAGACGCTCGGAAACCTGTGGGACGGAGGGGATGTCCGAGTCCGCCGGCTGCTCGGCGACGGCTCGGCCGATCTCTCGTTCGGTGACAGCGGAAGCGTCGTCCTCGATCTGGGCGCGTGGGAGTTCGCGCGAGAGATCGAAGTGCAGGAGGACGGACGGATCCTGGCGCTGATCTGGTCGGAGGACGCGCCGTACGGCTACGAATCGGTCGAGGGGAGAGGGCTCGTGCTCGTGGCGTTGACCCGCGACGGCCGCGGCGATACCGCGTTCGGACAGGCGGGATCGGTCTCCTTCCCGGAGGCAAAGACGATCTACGTGAATTCGTTCAGCCCCAGCCCTCTGCGTGTCCTGCCGAGCGGCTGGATCCTCCTCGCCTACGGAACGGGCGTGTTTCCCGGCAGCCTGGGGACGACGGCGACCACCTCCGAGTTCGTGGTCCGCCGCCTCACGCCGGAGGGAGCGGCCGATCCTTCGTTCGGGGCAGAGGGGCAGGTCCGCCACACCTTCCCGGCCGCCTGGGCGCTTCCGGCCGGCGTGGAGGTCTCGGGGGACGAATCGATCCTCGTTCCGGGATCGATGCTCCCCGCGAGCGGGATCTACGCGCCGACGGTCCTCCGGGCCGGGACGATGCCCGCCGGTCCCGGCGCCGCCCCGTCTTCGCTCCACACGTTCGGGGAGCCGGAGGACCGGGTCCTGCTGGCGACCGACCTGGACGAGCAGGGGCGGCTGGTCGCCCTCGGCGAGTCCTCCAACGGCGTCTACCTGCTACGGTGGCTCCCCGACGGCGCCATCGACCGGACGTTCCTCTCGGGGGGAACCGCCCGCATCCCGGCGTTCTATGGATACGCGCTGCGGATCGCGCCCGACGGATCGATCTACGTCGGTGGATCCGTCCTGCGGGACCCGGCGGGAGTGCGCCCCTGCGTCGTGCGCGTGCTCGACGACGGATCGATCGACGAATCGTTCGGAGAGTCCGGATCGGCCCTTCTCGACGTGGACGGCGAGATCTACGGGCTGGCGCTCGACGGCGACGGTGCCGTGATCGTCGCGGGGTGGACCTGGCACGACCTCGGCCTCCGCAACGCCCTCGTCGCGAGGCTGTGGCGATGAGCACGCTCGGACGTACGGTCTCGATCGGCGCCCTCGCGGCGGCCGTCGCCGGCTGCGTGTTCACGGGAGAAATGGACTGGCGTTCCGCCGGCGCCCTCGACGGTCGGTTCGGCGAGAACGGCGTGACCTTCGACCCGGCGCAAGCGCTCTCGCGCTCGGTCGGCGTGCTGCCGGACGGAAGGATCCTCGTCCTCGACACGCTCGGCTACCACGGCGACGGGGGCGACGTTCGCCTGCGACGGCTGCTCCAGGATGGACGGCCCGACCCGACCTTCGGCGTCGAAGGCCGTGTCGTCATCGACCTGGGCGCCTCGGAGTTCGCGCGCGCGCTGGGCGTCCAGGAAAGCGGCAGGATTCTGGCGCTGATCTGGTCTCAGGACACGCCCGCCGGCGAGGATCCGATCCGACCGGGACGAGGACTCGTCCTCGTTGCGCGAACTTCCGACGGCGACGTCGACGGCACCTTCGCGAACGGCGGGATGCTGGAGCTTCCGGGTGCCGACCAGCGCGATCTCGACCCGGCCGGACCGAGTCCGCTGCGGATTCTGTCGTCGACGGGCGAGATTCTGGTCGCGTACGGCGTTCCGACCGCCGACGCGCAGTTCGTGATCCGCCGATATTCCGCCAACGGGATCGTCGACCCGTCGTTCGGTTCGCAGGGCGAGATTCGCCATGCCTTCTCCTCGAAATGGGCGCTCCCCGCGGGGATCGAACTTGCGCCCGAGGGTCTGCTCGTCCCGGGCAGCTTTTACGACGGAAACGTCGTCTACCGTCCGACGATCCTTCGCACCGGCGCCGAGTCCGGCACGGGCGCGCCCGTCGAGACGCTCGACATCGAGACCGGTGGGCCGGTGGACTGCATCCTCCTCGCGACGGCCATGGACGACCGCGGCCGGCTATTGGCGCTGGCCGAGGGTTGGTCCGGCGATACGCCCGCCACCTACCTTGTCCGTTGGAACGAGGGGGGCGCGATCGACGGAGCGTTTCTCGCAGGCGGAACCGAGGCGATCCCGGCCCACTGGGCACGTGCCCTCCGGACCGGCGACGACGGCATGATCTACGTCGGAGGTCTGTTCGTACGAGAGGGCGATCGCGCTGTCGCCGGGGTTCTTCGCTTTCGCGACGACGGTAGGATGGACGAGACGTTCGGTCGTGGCGGAATCGCTTCCTTGGGCATCGAGGGCGAGGTCTACGACCTCGCGTTCGACGCCGACGGAAACGTCCTCGCCGCAGGTTGGGGGCTCACGCTGGAAGGGGAGCCGAACAACCACGCCTTCGTCGCGCGAATTTGGCGCTGACGGTCAACCGGGCTTGAATCCGACAACGTCGGCGCGCCGGCGGACCCGCGCAAGGATCGATCGCCACTCCTCCGGCTCGATGCAGCAGGCGTAGAGAGAGAGAACCGCCCCCAGAAACGGTCCGACCTCCATCGCGAGGAAGATCCCGAGGTGGAGCACCAGCCCCGCGAGGAGATAGAGGCGGCGGACGTCGATGCGCTTGAAGAGTGCGCGTAGGCGTCCCTGGCGATCGCGGGTGGCGTTGAACCAGACGGCGAGCAGCAGGAGCGGCGCCGAGACCTCGAACAACCAGGTGAAGAGGGTCGCGACCTGGAGGAGCGGGTAGGCCGGCGCGAGCCAGCGCATGTCGAACCGCTGCCAGGTCGGCTGCTGCAGGATGTACCAGAGCGCGTCGAGCGAGCCCCCGGGCACCCATCCGGACGACACCTTTTGCAGGCCGGTCATCCCGTACATCAGGACGAGCTGCCAGACGAGCAGCCATCGCGGCCAAGCGGGGACACCGACCGGCGGTGCGCCATCGCGCCGCGCATCGAGCGACCAGGCGCGGCCACAGCGACTAAGCATCAGCAGGAACAGCACGTTCACCAGCAGGTCGTCGACCGAACCGCCGGCGTGGTCGTTCAGGCCGGTCAGCGTCCGGAAGAGGAGCCAGGTGGCGACCGCGGCGAGGCGAGTCCGGAATCCGATCGTCAGGGCGAGGCTCGAGGCGAGCCCGAGCACGAGCAGAATGGTGACGACCGTCGGAGAGGCTCCGCCGATCCACCGGACCCAACCTTCGTCGAGCGCGCGCATCCCGCCGAACCGCTCGTCGACCCACAGCGCGCGGGCCGCGCCGCTCGACGCCGTCTGCGCGAGCTCCGACGCGACGGTGGCGCCGGCGACGATGCGACAGACGGCGAGCGACTCGCCTCCCTCGCGCGCGTCGAAGATCGCCACCCACCGGCTCCAGACGGTCACGGGGGAAACGCCCTCTCCCGTTTCACGACGCGCGTCCGGATCCAGCTCCCCTCGGGTTCTTCGCCGGCGCGCGCCTCGTCGTGCGAAGGCGATCGGACCTTGTGAAAGCGGCAGCGGACGTCGAGGACGTCCGGCCGGTCGGCGAACAGCTCGCGGGCGATCCAATCGCACGAGCGGCGCGCGTCGGCCCCGTATTCCGGCCACGCGTAGCGGAACAGGAGGCTGCGGACGCGCTCCTGCTCGAAGAACCGGGCGCGCCAGCGATCGTCGCGCGAACGTTCCTCGAAGACGGTCTGCCAACCGTCTTCGCCGCCGTCGCGCTCCCGCCGGGCCTGGACCTGGAATCGCGAAGGGAAGCGGTGCGGCGCGACGAACATCCGCCACGGCTGGTGGCAGCCGGTGGCGCGCAGGTAGGGCCGGATCGGCGCCAGGGCCCTCCGCCGGAGGTCCATGTAGCGGCGGGCGAAGCGGTAGAGGCGATCCTCCAGGACCGCCGGCTCGACCTCGAGACGCTCCCCCCACGCCTCGAGCTCGGCCCTTACCGTCGGATCGCGCCACGACGAGCGGTGCATCGCGCCGTCGGGCGCCGGGATCGCCGCGATCCCCGTCGCCACGAGGTGCCAGGCGACGGCGGCGGCGAGCAGGTGACGACCGATCGTGACGCCCGAACGGGACGACATCGGGCGAAGGGTAGCGCCCGACGGCGCCGACACGATACTGTTCCGGATCGTGAGCGCCCACGCCTGGACCGTCGCGATCGCATCGCTCGCGGCGGCCCTGATCGCCACCGCCTACGCGGCCGACCACCGGGACGACCCGACGCAGACCGACGCGCCCGCAACCGACCTGGGAAGCCTCTATGCCTGGAAGCGGGGGACGTCGCTGGTCGTGGCGGTCACCGTCAATCCGTTGAGCGGCCCCATCGATACCGAAGATTTTCGTTTTTCCGAGACGGCGGAGTACCGCATCCATCTCGACACCGACGGGGTGGTCGCGACCGACGAGCAGACCTGGATCGCCCAGTTCGCGAGTCAGGGAAGCGAGCAGTGGATCCGGCTTTCGGGCGTCGCTGGACGTGAGCCGATCGTTGGCCGGATCAACGTCGCCGCGGACGGAGAGGAGACGCGCATCGTCCGCTCCGACGAGACCGGAACCGGGCGGGTGACGGTCTTCGCCGGACCGCGCGACGACCCGTTCTTCTTCAGCCTGGCCGGGGAGGGGACGTCCGCCGGTCACCGCGGGTTCGCGCAGTGCACCGCCGGCGGCGCGTGCCTGCTCGGGCGCTGCGACGACGACGCCGGCTGCCTCTACCTCGACAGCGCCGGAAACCTGCTGCTGGAGGCGACCCCCTACCCCGAGACCGCCGTCGACAGCTACGCCGGGACGAACGTCTCGGCGATCGTCGTCGAGGTCCCGCTCGCCGACCTTGGGCCCGCCACGCGCGTGAACCTCTGGGCCTCGACCCACGACTCGTGATGCGAACCCTCGTCCTCCTGCTGGCGTCCGTTTGGTTGCTCGCCGCCTGTACCGGCGGCAAGGGGAGCGATGGGCCCTCCTTCCCGCCGCTCGATCCGTCGGCCCCCCAGGTCGATCGGGTCGGCCGCCCGGCGCTTTCGTTGCTCTTCAATACGGTGATCGACACCTCCGGAGGCACCGCCCGGGCCTTCAACGAGTCGACCCCGGCGGCCGACGAAGCGTTCGAGCCGGTGATGGCGGGTCTCACCGCCCGCATGCACCTCTGTCCGACGGCCACCGTCTCCAGCGGACTGCTCCCCGACGTCCTGTCGATCGATCTCTCGCTACCTTCCGGCGACGGCAACGGGCGCGCCCCGGAGGACGACGCCATCGACCAGACGCTCGCCGCGCTCTACACCAGCGGCGGGACGCCGTGCGTGCCGGCGTCGTTGCTCACCGACCGGGTCGACGCCAACGACCTCCCGTTCGAGGACGCGTTCCCCTACTTCGCCCCGCCTCACTGACGAGGCCGCCGCGCGTGACCGATGCCGCGGCCGCGCTCGTTTATCCGTTTGCGCCGCGGCGGTGAGGCGGGCTATCCTGCCGGTCAAGGAATTCGAAGCGAGGCGGGCCCGGGCGGGCTTGCGTCGCTGGGGATGCCGGGCCTGAGCGGGTTCGTGGCCGAGGTGCTGGTCTTC
>CAYJRR010000038.1:0-35538 GCA_964372275.1 uncultured bacterium | reverse complement strand
ACCTGGAGTCGGCGATCGACGTCGTCGACACCGATCCGGCGAGCGCGCGGTTCGGGGAGGTGGTCACGACGATCGCCAACGACGACTACGATCCGGACCGCTAGCGGTCGCGGCCCGCCGCGGCCTACTTCTTCTTGCGGGGATTCCGGCGGCCGCCCTTCACCCGTTTCTGGCGGGAGACGCGTTCGCGGCGCTTGCGCTGCTTGCGCTTGAGGGCGGCGCGGTAGCGGGCGGTCTTGTTCACTCGTTTGGCCATGGGGGGATCCTACTTCAGGTCGACGCCGGCTTGGAGGGGGCTTGCAGCGGGATCTCGACGATCATCGTCGTCCCGCGGCCCGGCTCGCTTTCGACGCGGATCGCGCCGCCGTGGAGCTCGACGAAGTTGCGGGCGATCGCGAGCCCGAGTCCGGTGCCGCCGTACTGGCGGGTCGAGGAGTTGTCGACCTGGAAGAAGCGCTCGAAGACGCGGTCCTGTTGCGCGGCGGGAATGCCGATCCCGTTGTCGGCGACCTTCAGCACCACGCGCGCCGTCGGCCCCCGGCCCACGCGTGCGGTCGAAAGGACGATCCGGCCGCCGTGCGGGGTGAACTTCACCGCGTTGGAAAGCAGGTTCACCAGAACCTGGCGCAGCTTGTCGCGGTCGGCGACGAGGTGCTCGCTTCCGCCGCCGACCTTGATCGAGAGCTTCAAGCCCTTCTGCGCGGCCTGGGGGCGGACGCTCCCCATCGACTCTTCGACGACGCGCCGCAGGTCGATCCGTTCCAGCTTCAGGTCCATGCGTCCCGACTCGATCTTCGACATGTCGAGGACCGAGTTGATCATCTCCAGGAGCTGTTCACCCTTGACCAGGATCTGTTGCAGGTTGCGGCGCGGGCCGCTGCGCAGCTTCTCGCCGAGCACCATGTCGGCGTAGCCGAGGATCGACGTGAGCGGCGTCCGGAGCTCGTGCGAAACGGTGGCGAGGAAGTTCGACTTCATCAGGTCGAGCGCCTTGAGCTTCTCGTACGACGCCTTCAGCTCGCGGTTCTTGGCCTTCAGCTCCAGGAACGAGTCCTGGACGCTCGCCTCGTGTACCACCTTCTGGTAGTGGCTCTTCAGCGAGACGAAGAGGAACAGCTCCAGCACCTCGGCGATGGCGTCGGCGACGGCGACATCGCCGGTGGCGATCACCGCCTCTCCGACTTCGTCGAGATTCGCCCGCAGCGCGCGCGTGACGTGGCCGGAGCGGAAGCCGCGGGACCGCCGCGTGGGGACGGGCTTGCGTTTCGATCGCGCGTCGCCCGATCCGTCCTCGGCCTCGTGCGGCGGCACGACCGCCTTTCCCTGCGCGTCCCGCACCACGACCGCGACGCCGGCCAGCGTTGAAAGGCGGTTGCAGAGCCGGTGGAGCGATGCGACGTCGACCATCTCCCGTAGCCCGGGGGTCTGCCCGACCGTGGCGGGCGCGCTCCCGCGCTTCATTCGACGACCCCCGGCGGGACCTTGGAGCCCTTGCGGCCGAAGCCGGCGAGAATCGCCGTGATGAAATCGCGGACGTCGAAACCCAGCGCCTCTTCCAGGCGGTGCTTCTTGCTGAGCGAGCGGGTGGTGATCTCGACGAGCCGGACGAACGTCTCGACGACCCCCTCGCCGTCGATGGCGGTGGCGAGGTAGACCGGGATCCCGAAGTCGCCCCAGGAGCGGCGGACCTCCTCCTCCGACTTGATCGAAGGGAGGTCGCGCTTGTTGTACTGCATCACCACCGGGAAGCCGTCGGTGGGGATCCCGTTCTTCGTGAGGTTGTCGTAGAGATTGCGGAAGCTCTCGGCGTTTCCGCGCGCTTGCGACTTCTGGCTGTCGGCGACGAAGACGACGCCGTCGGCCCCTTGCAGCACCACGCGACGCGTCGAGTCGTGCAGCACCTGGCCGGGCACGGTGAAGACCTTCAACTTCAACAGATAGCCCGACCGTGTCTTGATCTGCACCGGCAAGAGGTCGAAGAAGAGTGTCCGGTCCTCCTTGGTGTTGAGCGTCAAGAGCTCGCCACGGAGATCGGCCTTCAGCATCTCGTGGAGCTTTTGCAGGTTGGTCGTCTTACCGGAGAGGGCGGGGCCGTAGTAGACGACCTTGATCTCGACGCCGCGGGCGGCCTTGTTGAACTGGACCATGGTCGACCGTCACCCCGCCGCTGCCTGTGGCGGCGCCTCCGGCAGCGCCACCCAGAAGGTCGCTCCTTTTCCCGGCTCGCTCTGCAACCACAACTTTCCGCCGTGCGCCTCGACCGCCATCTTGCAGAAGGTCAGTCCCAGACCGGTCGACATCTTCGGCGCGCTCTTGGAGGAGCGCGGCTCGAGGGAGGTGTACTTCTCGAAGATCTTCTCGTGGAACTCCGGCGGAATCCCCTCGCCGTTGTCGGCGAATCCGAGGACGACGGCGGCGTCGCCGGGGCTCCCGGGATGCAACGCCGCGGGTCGGGCGGACAGCTCGATCGTCGATCCCTGCGGCGTGTGTTTGACCGAGTTGGAGAGCAGGTTGGCGATCACCCGGCCGATCAGGTCGCCGTCCCCCTTGATCAAGGGTAGGTCCGGGTGGAGCGAGAGGCGGATCGACTTCGACTGGCGTTGCGCCACCACCGATTGCTCGGAATGGGCCCCCTCGATCAGCGGGATCAGGTCGACCGTCTCGGCGGAGACGGAAAAGCGGCCGGCCTCCATCTTCGAGATGTCGAGGAGGTCGCGCACCATGGCGAGCAGGCGACCCGACGATTCGTAGGACATCTTGACGTGGTTGCGGAGGTTGTCGGGCAGCGTTTCGTCGAGCAGCAGCTCCAGGTAGCCGCGGATCCCGGTGAGCGGGTTCTTCATGTCGTGGACGAGCATCGAGGTGAGAACCTCTTTCGCCCGCTCCAGCTCGATCAGCTTCTCGTTCGTCCGACGGAGCGTCTCGTTGTTCTGGGCCAGCTCGTCCCGGACGCGTCGCATGTCGTTCACCAGCTGCGCGTTCTCGATCGCCATCCCGGCCTGGTTGGAGAAGTTCTGCAGGCTCTCCCGCTCGCGCTCGCGGAGCGGCGTCTTGGCGCGGCAGCACATCAGGCTTCCGGCGACCTCCCCACGGACGATCATCGGGACGGCGGCGAAGGCGCGCATCCCCTTGGCGTGGAGGTAGTTCCACAGCCGGCGCGCGTCCTCGGCCGGCTCGGCGCCGCGGAGCAGCGGCTCCGCCGATTCGTGGACCGCCAACGTCGGCGTCGCGACGAGGCGGGCCAGCGCGTTCTCGGCCGCGAGCGGGACCCGCAGGCGGTCGATCGCCGCGCCGCCGTCCTCCTTGGCGCCGATCACCAGCACGTTCTCCGGATTCGCGCGCGCGAAGAAGTAGCCCCCCTTGCGGTCGAGCACCATCAGCAGCGCCAGGTCGTAGCCCAGCCCCTCCTCGACGCCGGAGAGGATGCTCCGCAGCACGTCGTCCAGGTACTGGGTGGCGATCATCTCGTTGGAGGCCCGCTGAAGCGCGAGCAGCTCGGCCTCGGCGTCCTGGTAGCGGGCCTTCAGCTCGGCCGCCTCGCGCGTGGCGTCGGCCTTGGCGGCGCGGGCCGCCTCCAGCGCCTTGAGCGCCTCCTGCTGTCCGGCGCGCGCGAGCTCCAGCGACCTCTTCAGTCGCTCGAGCTCGTCGGCCTCTCGGGTGGGTCCGGGTTCCGCCATCGGACTCCCGGGATTTTACACCGTCACGCTGGGGGCCTTGCCCGAGGTGGCCGGCGTCCGAGGACGGACGGCCGGCGGGCGCTTCGGGGGCTTCACCGGGAGAGGCTTGGCGAGCGCCAGCTCCAGCACCTGGTCGACGGTGGTGACCGGGTGGAAGGTCATCTTGCGGCGGATGTACCCGGGGATGTCGACGAGGTCCTTCTCGTTGGTCGCCGGGAAGATCACGCGGGAGATCCCGGCCCGACGCGCGGCGAGGATCTTCTCCTTCAGCCCCCCGATGGCGAGCACGCGGCCGCGGAGCGTGATCTCGCCGGTCATGGCGATGTCCTTGCGCACCGGGATCCGCGCCATCGCCGAGATCAGCGAGGTGCAGATCGTCACGCCGGCCGACGGTCCGTCCTTGGGGATCGAGCCCGCCGGGACGTGGACGTGGATCTCGCTCGATCCGAAGAAGTCGTCGTCGAGGTGGAGCTCCCGGGCGCGGCTGCGCGCGTAGGAGAGCGCCGCCTGCGCGCTTTCTTTCATCACCTCGCCCAGCTGGCCCGTGAGGGTGAGCGATCCCTTCCCGCGCATGATCGTCGTCTCGACGTAGAGGACTTCGCCCCCCGCCTGGGTCCAGGCGAGGCCGGTGGCGATCCCGACCTCCTCCGCGCCCCCCTGCAGCTCGGGCGTGAACTTCACCGGTCCCAGGTAGCGCGAGAGGTTCTTCGAGGTGACGACGTGGCGCGGCGTGCCGCCGTCCGCGGTCTTGCGCCGGGCCGACGGGCGCTCGGCGACTTTCCGCGCCACCTTGCGGCAGATCGAGGCGATCTCGCGCTCCAGGTTGCGCAGGCCCGCCTCGCGCGTGTACCCGCCGATGATCGCCCGCAACGCGCGGTCGGAGAAGACGAGCTGCCGGTCGGCCAACCCGTTTTCGTCGAGCTGCTTCCCGAGGAGGTGGCGGCGCGCGATCTTGATCTTCTCCTCTTCGGTGTAGCCGGAGAGGGGGATGATCTCCATCCGGTCTCGCAGCGGGGCCGGGATCGGCTCCGCCTGGTTGGCCGTCGCCACGAACATCACGTTCGACAGGTCAAACGGCAGGTTCAGGTAGTGATCGCGGAACGAGTCGTTCTGCTCCGGGTCGAGCACCTCGAGCAGCGCCGAGGAGGGATCGCCGCGGAAGTCGGCGCCGAGCTTGTCGAGCTCGTCGATCATGAAGACCGGGTTGTTGGTTCCGGCCTGCTTCAGGCCCTGCACGATCCGGCCCGGCATGGCGCCGACGTAGGTGCGGCGGTGCCCGCGGATCTCGGCCTCGTCGCGCACGCCGCCGAGCGAGATGCGGATGAACTTGCGACCGAGCGTATGCGCGATCGATTGGCCGAGCGAGGTCTTCCCCACCCCGGGCGGGCCGACGAAGCAGAGGATCGGGCCCTTCATCTTCTTCTTCAGCTTGCGGACGCCGAGGAACTCGAGGATCCGCTCCTTGACCTTCTCCAGGTCGTAGTGGTCGTCGTCCAGGATCTTGCGCGCCTTCTTCAGGTCGATCTGGTCGACCGTCGACTTCGACCACGGCACGTCGATCAGCCAGTCGAGGTAGGTCCGCACCATCGAGGCTTCGGCGGCGTCGGGGTGCATCGTCTCCAGTCGCTGGAGCTGCTTCAACGCCTCGCGCGAGACCTCCTCCGGCATTTTTGCCGACTCGATCTTCTCCTTGAGGTCGTCGATCTCCTGGCTCTTGCCGTCGACGTCCCCCAGCTCGTTCTTGATCGCGCGAAGCTGCTCGCGGAGGAAGTACTCCTTCTGGAGGCGGTTCATCTCCTCCTTGGCCTGCGACTGGATCCGCTGCTGCATCGTCAGGAGCTCGTGCTCCTTGAGGAGCGATTCGCCGATCTTCTTGAGACGCGCAATCGGGTCGATCGTCTCCAGGATCGCCTGGCTCTCCTCGACCTTGAGTCCCAGGTTGGAGGCGACGAGATCCGCCAGCCGCCCGGGATCCTGCACGTCGTCGAGGATCGTCAAGAGGTCGGGGGAGAGGATCTTCCCCAGCGCGATCACCTTCTCCAGGCTCTCGCGGACGCTGCGGACCAACGCCTCCGCCTCGATCGCCTCCCCCTCGGCGCCACCTTCGCGTATCCGATCGATGGCCACCAGGTGGAACGGCCGGTCCTGGACGAACTTGCGGATCTTGGCGCGGAGCAGCCCCTGCACCAGGATCTTCACCCGCCCGTCGGGGAGCTTCCGCATGCGCATCACGATGGCGACCGTTCCGTGGAGGTGGATCTCGTCCGGCTCGGGCTCCTCCTGCCCGGCGTTTTTCTGCGCGGCGAGGAAGATGAGCCGGTCCTTGGAGAGCGCCTCGTCGACGGCGGCGATCGACGACTCCCGCCCGACGAACAGCGGCAGGATCATGTAGGGGAAGACGACGACGTCCCGCACCGGGAGCAGCGCGAGCGTGTCGGGGATCTCGAGCTGGTCCGATTCGACGAGGCTTTCGTCAGCCATGACGTCTCCGTCGTTGCGGGGAAGCCGCTCCGACGGAAGCGGCGCGGCGGCGGGAGCCGGATGGCGTTGCCGCCCGTTTCGTGTCGCGGGGTTCCTCGATGGGGACCTTGCGGCGTTCGCCGCGGCGGTCCTCGATCTTGGGGAGGGTGATGGTGAGGATTCCGGCGGCGTAGCGGGCGCGGATCCCGGCGGTGTCGACGGGGCAGGGGATCTCGAGCACGCGGCGGAACCGCCCGACGTCCCGTTCCATGCAGTGGAAGCGGACGCGCTCGCCGGAGATCGCCGCCGGCTTCTCCCCCTCGACGACAATCAGCCCGCGGCTGACCCACAGGCTCAAGGCGTCGCGCGGCACGCCGGGGGTCTCGATCTCGACCACCAGCCGATCAACCCCTTCCGACACGTTCGCTCGCGCTATCACCCCGTCGCCGTCGAACGACCGCCCGCCACTCCCCTCTTCGAAGATCCGGCGAAAGAGGCGATTCACCTCGCGCTGAAACGCGAGGAACTTCTCGAGCGAGTCGCCGGACGGCGGGGCGGACATCCGGTTCCTGCATATCACGCGGCTCGAAGCGTTCCTCAACGGAAAAGCGCTCGAGCCGACTGACGCAGCGGGTCAAGAAACCGAACCGATCCGGATCGGTAGCGGTATCGGATCCAACCCGATCGGATCGGAAACCGGTGCCGATACGGCTACGGATTCGGCGTCGGACTCGGCGGCGGCGCCACGTAGGGCCGGATCTCCTTCTCGGCGACGGTCAGCACCGTCAGCTCCCGCACCGCGTCCCGATCCTTCCCGAAGCCCGTCATCCCGGTCGCCCCCTTGAACCCGCGCATCTCCTCCAGCGCGTCCCGCAGCTTGTCGCGAGTCGATGCGCCGGCGCGGACGCGCTCCACCAGCGCCGAGGTGGAATCGAACGCCAGCGCGTCGAGCACGTCGGGGACCCGGAGGAAGCTCCCCACGAACCGCTCGACGAACCCTTTCGCCTCCGGGGCATCGGGGACGAAGGCGTCGACGAAGTAGGCCCCCTCGACGTAGCGTCCGCCGCGGGAGATCAGCTCGGGGTTGTTCCAGCCGTTCGTCCCCAGCGGGACGGTCGGCTTCGCGTTGGGGTTTCGCGCGGTGTAGCCGCCGATCGGCACGTCGGACAGCGCGAAGAACGGGAGCAGCTGGCCGACGCGCTTGTAGTCGTCGGGGACGAACAGCCCCTCGATGTCGAGCACCGGTGGCAGCGCGATCTCCTTCGGCTTCTTGCCGGTCCGTTGCTGCTCCTTCCACGCCGCCGCCTTCAGGCGCTCCCACTCCTCCTTGCGCGCCGGGACGAACTCGGGGGCGCGGCCGACCAGGCGCTCGACTTCGTCGGTGAAGTCGTTCTCCTTCGGGTCGTAGGTCTCGACGCCGACGATCTCGCCGCCGCGCGCCACCACCTCGTCCCAGAACAGGAAGGCCAGCTCCTCGCCGTAGGCGGTGCGCGGATACATGATCGCGAACCGCTTCAGGCCGAGCCGTTCCACGGCGTGCGACGCGATCCCGCGCGCCTGCATCGAAGCGGTCATGCTGTTGCGGAAGACGAAGGGCCCTGCCGCCGTGAGCCCCGCCTTCTGCGCGAGGGTGATCATCGGAAGGCCCAACGCCTGTGCGCGCGCCGCCGCCGCCTCCGTCTCGTTGGAGAGCAGCGGTCCCACCAGCGCGATGACGCCGTCCTCTTCGAACAGCGCGTCGACGGCCGCGGCCGCGCGCTCCGGATCCCCGGCGCTGTCGCGGACGGCGAGGCGGACGCGCCGCTTCCCGTCGTCGGGACCGAAGGCGTTGGCCGCGAGCGCGATCGCCTGCAGCGCCTTCTGGCCGTAGGCCTGGAAATCGCCGGTCAGCGGGACCACGACGCCGACCACGGACGGATCGACGTTCTTGCGCGCGTTCGCCCGGCGCACGATCGACCGGGCGGCCTCCGCCTCCGGCGTCGCCGCGAACCGTTCGATCACCACCTTCGCCGCGTCGACCGCGTCGGCGTAATCGCGCGCCGCGAAGCGGGCCTCGGCGAGCCGCACCCGCAGCGCCGCCTCGGCCGGATCGCCGGCCGCCTCCTCCACCAGCGCCTGGAGCAGGCGCGGATCGACCTCCGCACCCCGGATCGCCTGGAGCGCCCGCTCACGCGTCCAGGCCGCGAGGATCGGGTCCTCGATCGACCGGGCGGCGCGGAACCGGAACGGGGCGGCGTCGAGCGGACGCTGCAAACGATCGAGCGACTCCGCGACCAGCAGGCGGGCGTGCGCCAGCTGCGCGGGAGCGCCCGACGGGGACTTCTCGTAGGCACGGAGGCTCTCCTCCGCGTCGGCCCATCGCTCGGCACGGACGTGCGTGATTCCGAGCCGGAAGCGGGCCTCGCCGGCCCGATCGCCGGACGCGTATTGCTGGACGACCGTCTGGTAGGCGCGTGCCGCGTTGGGGGTGTCGCCCGCGCCTTCGTAGATCTGACCGGTGCGGAACAGCGCGTCGTCGGCGAGCAGGCTCCGGGGGAACTGCTGGGCCATCGCGTGGAACCGGTCCAACGCCGTGCGCAGATCCTTCTGCGTGAAGGCCTCCTCGGCCGACGCGAATGCCGCCCGCGCCGCCTCCTCGTAGCCGACCTCTCGCCCGTCGATCCGCACCGTCTTCGGCGGGCGGTGGCAGGCGGGCAGGGCGGCGGCGAGGACGAGAACCGCGAGCCATCGGACGCGGACGGGCATCGAACGCCTGTTTCGCAGGGAATCGGGTGGGGGTCAAGGCGCTACGGGGTCGCTTGCGCGGGCAATCCGGTGTAGTACAATATCTGTAATACAGATGGGGTTCTCATGAAGACGATCAACGTCAGCGTCCGCCTCGATGCCGGCACTGTCCGGGTGGTGGAGCGCCTCGCGCGCCGGCGGAGCCAAACGCGCTCCGAGGTGATCCGTGACGCCATTGAGGCGATGGCGCAGCCGGAGTCGGAGGGCCCCGGACGCAGGGAGTCTCCGTACGACCGGGTCGCGCACGTGATCGGCTCGGTCCGCGGTGGCCCGCGCGACTTGTCGGTACAGACGGGAAGGACCTTTCGGGCGATCTTGTCCTCACGGGACTCCCGTCGGTGACGCTCGTCGATGCCGGGCCCTTGGTGGCCCTCGTTCACGCGGACGATCGACACCACGCGGCCTGTCGGGACGCCATGAAATCGATCCGTGGTCCATTGGCGACGGTCTGGCCGGTGTTGACGGAGGCGGTGTATCTGCTCGCCTTCTCGTGGCGCGCGCAGGAGGCGCTCTGGGAGATCCTACTGGCGGCGCCCATCACGATCCTCCCCCTCGGCGTCGAGGACGTCGATCGGATCCGCGAGCTGATGCGGAAGTATCGGGACTTGCCGATGGACCTGGCCGATGCCGCCCTGGTCCGGGTCGCGGAGCGCGAGAAGATCCGCCGGATCTTCACCCTCGACCGACGCGATTTCGAACTCTACCGGCCCGTGCGTCTACGTCGGTTTCAGCTCGTTCCGTAGAGAGCGCGCAGCGCGGCCTCGTACTCCCGGATCTCCCTCGGCTTGCTTCCTCCTCCGTCGGCGTTGCCGGAGGAGGCGAACCGCCCGAGCGCGGCGCGTTGCTCGGGGGAGAGCCCGGTCGGGAAGGTGGCGCGCAGCGTCACGATCTGGTCGCCGCGTCCCTTCTCCCGCGGAACGCCCTTCCCGGCGAGCGTGATCCGCGTGTCGGGGCGCGTGCAGGGGGGGATCGTCACCTCGGCCGGGCCGTCGACCGACGGCACCCGCACCGTCCCTCCGAGCAACAGCGCGACGACGTCGACCGGGACGTCGACCTGCACGTCGTCGCCGTCGCGGCGGAGGAGGGGATGCGGCGCCACCGTGACGACGACGAACAGGTTCCCGCCGTCGCCGCCGGCGCGGCCGTCGTCCCCCCATCCGGCGAGGCGCAGCCGCCGGCCGTCGTCGATGCCGGCGGGGATCGGGACCTCGAGTGGCTCCTCCTGGGGGCGGCGTCCCTCGCCGCCGCAGTCGGGACAGGCCTCGATCGGTTCCCGCCCGCGGCCGTCGCATCGGCCGCAGACCTGCGGACGGTTGCGCGTGTCGACCACCTTCCCCTTGCCGTCGCACTCCGCGCACCGTGGCACGCGCGAGGGGGCCCGCTCGATCGCCGCGCCGCTGCCGTCGCACCGGTCGCAGGTCGCCTTCCGCGGGACACGGATCGACACCGTCGCGCCGCGCACCGCGTCCTCGAACGACAACTCCAGCCGATACTTCAGGTCGTCTCCGCGTGTCCGCGCCGGAGGCCCCTGCCAAAGGACGATCGATCCTCGCCGGCGCCGCTGCTCCTCGTCGTATCGCTTGCGCCGGCGCTCGCTCGACAGCGTCTGGTAGGCCAGCGTGATCGTCTTGAACCTCGCCTCCGCCTCCTCCGACGGATTGCGGTCGGGATGGAGCTCGACGGCGAGCTTGCGGTAGGCCCGCTTGATCTCGTCCGCGCTCGCGTCGGTGCGCACCCCGAGGAGCGCGTAATGGTCCGTCGTTTCCCGGTTCTCGCGCGCCATCGCCGAACGCCTGGCCGGCTACTTCTTGTCGGCCTTCGCCGCCTCCTGATAGACGTCGGCGTACATCGCCTCGGCGAGCCGGTGGCTGGCGCGCGTCACGTCGGCGACCGAAGCCTTGATCTTGTCGACCTCGGTCGTCTCCAGCGTCTTCTTCGCGGCGAGGAGCGCGTTCCGGACGTCGGCCCTCGTCGCCTCCTCGATCTTCGACCCGAACTCCTCCAGCGCCTTTTCGGTGGTGAAGACGATCCCCTCCAGCTCGTTTTTGGCCTCGATCAGGCCCTTGCGCACCTTGTCCTGCTCGGCGTGCTCCTGCGCCTCCTTCACCATCCGGTCGATCTGCTCCTTGGTGAGGCCGGAGGAGGCGGTGATGCGGATCGACTGCTGCCGGCCGGTGCCGAGGTCCTTGGCGGAGACGCTGACGCACCCGTTGGCGTCGATGTCGAACGAGACCTCGATCTGCGGCACGCCCCGCGGCGCCGGCGGGATCCCGACCAGCTCGAACTTGCCGAGGGAGATGTTGTCGGCGGCGAGCTCGCGCTCGCCCTGGAGCACGTGCACCACCACCATCGGCTGGTTGTCGACGGCGGTGGAGAAGACCATGCTCTTGCGCGCCGGGATGGTGGTGTTCTTCTCCAGCAGCGCGGTGAAGATCCCGCCCATCGTCTCGACGCCGAGCGACAGCGGGGTGACGTCGAGGAGCAGGACGTCCTTGACCTCCCCCTTGAGGACGCCGCCCTGGATCGCGGCGCCGATCGCCACGACCTCGTCCGGGTTGACCTTGTCGTTCGCCTCCTTGCCGAAGATCTCCTTGGCCTTCTCCTTCACCTTCGGCATGCGGGTCATGCCGCCGACCAGCACCACGTCGTCGATCTCCTTCGCCGTCAGCCCGGCGTCGGAGAGCGCCGTGCGGCACGGGGCGACGAGCTTGTCGAGCAGCTCGGAGACCAGCGTCTCCAGCTTGGCGCGCGTCAGCCGCATGTTGAGGTGCTTGGGGCCGGTCGCGTCGGCGGTGATGAAGGCGAGGTTGACCTCGGTCTCCAGCGAGCTCGACAGCTCGTGTTTGGCGCGCTCCGCCGCCTCCTTCAGCCGCTGCAGCGCCAGTCGGTCCTTCTTCAGATCGATCTTCGTCTCGCGCAGGAACTCCGCCACCAGGTGCTCGAGGATCCGTTGGTCGAAGTCCTCGCCGCCGAGGTAGGTGTCGCCGTTGGTGGCCTTCACCTCGAAGACACCCTCGGACAGCTCCAGCACCGAGACGTCGAAGGTGCCGCCTCCCAGGTCGAAGACGGCGATCTTCCGGTTCCCCTTGCGGTCGAGCCCGTAGGCCAGCGCGGCGGCGGTCGGCTCGTTGATGATCCGCTTCACGTCGAGCCCGGCGATCTTCCCGGCGTCCTTGGTCGCCTGCCGCTGAGCGTCGTTGAAGTAGGCGGGGACGGTGACGACCGCCTCGGCTACCGGCTCGCCGACGTAGTCCTGCGCCGTCTCCTTCATCTTGGTGAGGACCATCGCGGAGATCTCGGCGGGGCTGTAGGCCTTGCCGCCCGCTTCGACCCAGGCGTCGCCGTTCTCCGCCTTGACGATCTTGAACGGCGAAACGGCCATCGCCCGCTTGATCTCGGGGTCGGTAAAGCGGCGGCCGATCAGACGCTTCACCGCGAAGATCGTCCGCTCGGGGTTGGTCACCGCCTGACGTTTGGCGATCTGGCCGACGAGCCGCTCCCCGGTGTCCGGAAAGGCGACCATCGAGGGGGTGGTGCGATTCCCCTCCGCGTTGGGGATCACCACCGGCTCGCCCCCTTCCATGACGGCGACGCACGAGTTGGTGGTGCCCAGGTCGATACCGATGATCTTGCCCATGGCGCCTTTCGTTATACTACGAGCCTCCGCGGCCCCCACCGCCCCGCCGCGCCCGCCGTCGCTTCCGCGCCTCCCGCGCCGCCGCGCCGACCTTGGTGATCCGCTCCCGGTGCGTTCGGACGGACTCCGCCGAGCCCGTGGACCCGCCGTCGGCGGCGGCGGCCGGTTCGTCGTCGGTCACCGGTTCGGCTTCGGCATCGGTTTCGGCTACCGCTACGGCTTCGGCATTGGATTCGGATACGGATACGGATACCGATTCGGATACCGCTACGGATACGGCAACGGTCTCGGCCCCGGCCTCTGCCTCGGCCCCGGCCTCGGCCCCGGCCGCCGTTTCCTCCCGCGCCCCGACCCCCGTCGACACCGACACCATCGCCGGCCGCAACAGCCTCTCGTGCTGGAAATACCCCGCCTGCAGCACCGCCGCGATCGTGTTCGCCGGATGCGGAGCCTGGTCCGATTGCGAAACCGCCTCGTGGAATCGCGGATCGAACTCGCTCCCGATCTCCGCCGGCACCTTCGTCACGCCGACCTTCGCCAGCACGTGCAGGAACTGTCGGACGGTGATCTCGATCCCGGCGCGCACCCCGCCCGCCGCATCCGCCCCCTCCCCCGCGTGCTGGAGCGCCCGCTCCAGGTTGTCGAGGACGGGCAGGATCTCCTTCAGCAGCGACTCGTTCGCGAACTTGATTCCGTCGTTCTTCTCGCGCGTGACCCGCTTGCGGAAGCCGTCCGCCTCCTCCTTGAGCTCCTGGATCTGGCGGCGCAACTGCGCCGCCTGATCGCGCGCGGCGTCGACGAGGCGCTGCGCCTCCTCTCCGCGGGACCGCACGTCGCGAAAGGCGGCGGTCACCTTGTCGGGTAGGAGACCCGCGTCGAGGATCTGGTCGATCGTCATCGCGTCGAGGTCGACGCCGGCGTCGGTCCCTTCGACGGCGCGCACCGCCTCCTCGACCAGGCCGGCCGGTACCTCGATGGCGTGGTCGTCCTTCTTCGAGGGGCCGTCGGACACGCTTCCGCATTATACTGCGCGGATCCGGGCTCTTCCCCGCTTCCTCGTCGTCGCCGTCGCGCTCGCGGCCGTGGGGTGTGCGTCGCGTCATGGAGGGAGGCGCGCGGCCTCGGCCGGCGGATCACCGCCGATGAATCGCGCGCTGCTCACCGCCGATCCCGCGCGGCTGGTGGTCCAGGTCGACTGGATCGCGGGCTGCGAGCCCGATGCGCAGGCGCTGCGCGCCCTCCGTCGTTGGCTGCGGCGCGAGACCGATCGGTCCCCGGCGTCGATCGAGGTACGCCGCGGCGCTCTGGTCCCGCGCGAGCCGGGACCCGGCAAGGAGGCGCTCGCCGCGACCGTACGGCGGCACGCGGTCCGCGATCCGTCCGCCTACGTCGTCTACGTCCTCTACTGGGACCGATTCGAGCGTTACCGGGGGGTCTACTGGCCCCCCGGCGCGCTGGACGACGCGATCGACGGGCCCGTGGTGACGATGTTCGTCGGTCCGCTGGAGCGCGATTCGGTCTTGTGGCTCACCCGCGCCAAGGTCGAGTCGGCGGTCCTGGTGCACGAGTTCGGGCACGTGGCGGGCCTGGTCGCCGACGGGCCGCACGGCCGGAACGGCCACTGCACCGACGCCGCCTGCCGGATGTACCACGGCGTCGACCGGCGCTCGATCGCCAAGGTCCTCTTTCCGGTCCTGTGTCGCGGCGTGCTCCCGCTCGTCTTCTGCGAGCGCTGCCGCGCCGATCTCGCCGCCGGCCGCGCTAGACCGGACTGAGCCACTTCGCGGCGCGCTCGGGACCGCCTTCGCCGCGGACGGCGGCGAAGTAGGCGCGCTGGATCTGCTGGGTGATCGGTCCGGCGGAGCCGCCGCCGATCGCTCGCTGGTCGATCTCGCGGATCGGCGTGATCTCGGCGGCCGTACCGCAGAAGAACGCCTCGTCGGCGGTGTAGAGCTCGTCGCGCGCGAAGTTGCGGACGACCGTCGGGATCTTGAGGTCGGCCGCGAGCGACAGGACGGTGTCGCGGGTGATTCCGCCGAGCACGTTCGGCAGCGGCGGCGTGATCAGCGTCCCGTCGCGGACGGCGAACAGGTTTTCGCCGCTCCCCTCGGCGACCATTCCGGCCGGGTCGAGCAGGATCGCCTCGTCGAACCCGAGGTCGCGCGCCTCCTTCTTGGCGAGCATCGAGTTGACGTAGTTCCCCGTCACCTTCGCCTTGTTCATGGTGGCGTTCGGGCCGCCGCGGGTGAAGGAGGAGATCTTGGCGCGGATCCCGGCCTTCAGACCCTCGTCGCCGAGATAGGCGCCCCAGCGCCAGACCGCCACGATCACGCGGATCGGATTCTGCGGCGCGTAGACCCCCATCTGCCCATCGCCGACGAAGACCAGCGGCCGCACGTAGCACTCGTCGAGTCCGTTCCGTCGCACCGTCTCCCGGCAGGCGTCGGCGAGCACTTCGGCCGGGAAGGGGACCTGGATCCCCATGATCCTCGCGCTGTCGTAGAGCCGTCGCAGGTGCTCGTGCAGGCGGAAGATGGCCGTTCCGCGCGGCGTCTTGTACGCGCGGATCCCCTCGAACGCCGCCATCCCGTAGTGCAGCGAGTGGGTCATGACGTGGACGGTCGCCTTGGACCAGTCCACGAGCGTTCCGTCGACCCAGACGAGCTTCGTCGGTTCCATCAGGCTCTCTCTACCGTCATTTTCCGGCCTTGGCCAGCGCGTTGGCCACGGCACGGAGCTCCGCCTTCGCGTCGGCGTTCTCCGGAGAGATCTCCAACGCTTTCTCGAACCGGCGTTTGGCCTCGTCGAGGTCGCCGCGCAGCTTCGCGATCGAGCCGAGGTAAAGGTAGGCCTTGTCGTTGCGGCCGTTCGCCTTGATGGCACGTCGCAGGAGATCCTCCCCCTCGGCGCAGGTCGCCGCGTCCGAAGGGAAGTGGAGCTTGAAGAGCGTCCAGCCGAAACAGGCCTGGTATTCGCTCTCGTTCGGGTAGAGGTCGTAGGCGGCCTTGAACGCCTCGTGCGCCTTGGCGACGTTCCCCGCCTTCAGCAGGCGCTCCCCTTTGAGGAACTGGTGCTCGGCGTTGAGGGTGGCGGCGCCGGCGTCGGAGGTTTCGTCGGTCTTCCCGCGGATCACGTCGTCGTCGTACTTGCGGCGTTTGACCGGATCGACCAGCGTCTGGAACGCCTCGAACAACATCGCGTAGAGGGTGTCGGCCTTGGTGCGGATCGCCTCCCCGCCGTCCGCCGCCAGAAGGTCGGGATCGTAGTCCTTGGCCAATCGCTGGAACGCCGCCTTCACGCTCGCGTCGGCGGCGCCCGGGGAGAGACCGAGTCGTTCGTAGAAGTCCTGCTGGCTCATCCGCGTGATCGCCGCCTGCACCTTGGTCGCGACCTCGCGGCTGGTGGCCGGCGGCCGGGGCGCCGCCGGTTTGGGGGTCGTGCGTCGCGCGGACGCCGGGGCCGGCTCGTCGAACGGGACGAACGCGACGGTGCGCGAGAAGAAGGTGGAGACGAGGAGTCGATGGGTCGCCAGCTCGTCCAACGGACTCGACGCCAGGACCTCCACCAGCGGTCGGCGGCCGTCCAGGTCGCCGACGAGCCGGCGCTCCGGTTGCTCCAGCCTCATCTCTGCGAGCGCCGCCGCCCGCTCGGGAAGGAATCGCGGGCAGGAGGCGAGATGGGGATCGAGCACCTTGATCAGCCGGGGCAGGTCGTACCGTTGCTTCACGCCCGAGGCGACCAGGGCGGCGAACGGCATCCGGAGCTCGGCGTCGTCGCCGGGGACCTCCTCGGACTCGCGGAAGAGAAAGGTCCCGTCGTCCCAACCGAAGCAGTTGATCACCTTGGCGCGGGCCTGGGCCTGCAGGGCGAGGGAGACGTCCTTCGCCGAGATCAGGCCCATCTCGACCAGGACCTCGCCGTGACGTTTCTTGGTCTTGAGCGACGTCTCGCGCGATTCGGCGCGTTGTTCCTCGGTGATCTTCCCCATCTTCACCAGCACGGCGCCGAGCGTCTCGCCGATCGCGTTGCTCCGGGCGCAGACGGGGCTTCCATGGCGGAGGTAGATCGTCTTCTTCACCTTCTCGCGGACGAGCTCCAGGCTCCCGGTTGCGCGCTCGAAGTGGAGGTCGGAGAGGAGCTGCGCGAAGGGGAGCGTGGAGAGCGCGCCCCGGCGTTCGGACGAGGAGGGCGGTTCCTCCTCCTCCGTCACCGCGTCCGGCGCGTGCGGGCCGCCGGTCGGCTCGGCCGCCGGAGACGCTCCCAGCGCCTGCAGCGGCGCAAGATCGCCCGCGGCGGCCGCGAGGATCGCGTCGCGCAGGTGGCCTGTGTCGACGCCGTCGCCGACGCAGGCGGTGACCCCCTTGCGGCGCGCCGCCGCCGCCATTGCCGCCGGTGAACGCGGGCTGGCGACCAGGATCACGATCGGGACGCCGGCACCGTCGGGTCGCGCGCGGATCGTCTCCACGAGGTCCAGGCCTCGCCGGTCGCGGAGCTCGTCGGCGACCATCACCGCCACGGGCTTCTCGATCTCGTAGGCCATCAGCGCCGTCTCCCCCTCGTCGGCGGAGATCGGCTCCAGGTCGCTCCCGGCGAGCGCGCGCTCGAAGTCGCGAAACGTGGAGTCGTCCGAGGAGACCAGGAGGACGGCGGGCATGGCCTGGAGACGAGTCTATCCGAAGGTGCGCCTCTACTCGCCTTCCCCGATGACCCGGCGAAAGGCGGCGCGGACCCTGGCCGTCGTCTCGTCGTACTCCGCGCGCAGCGCGCGGCCGGGGCGGTCGGCGGTCGTGGGGCGGGCGCGGCGGTCGAGCGCTCGCCACGCGTCGTCGTCGTCGCGCACGTCGTCCTCCGGGCGCCCGGTGACGATGCGCAGCCGGTTCTCGAGGTGGGCCAGGAAGAGGTACCCGTCGCGCAGCGACCGGTGGACGTCTTCCGCGAGGAGGCCCTCGCGCGCGGCGCGACGGAGGATGGCGAGCGAGCCCGGGGTGCGGAGAAACGGGTTCCGCGCGCCGTCGGTCAGCGCCAAGAGCTGCGCGGCGAACTCGACGTCGGCGAGCCCCCCGCGGCCGGTCTTCACGTTCCGGCCGTCGGGACCTTCCGCCCCGAGCTCCCGCTCCACGCGCCCTCGCATCGCGGCGACCTCCGATGCCACCTCGGCGCGCGAGACGCCCGTCCGGTAGATCCAGGGGCCGAGCTCGGCACGCGCGCGCCGCCAGGTCCGGCGGCAGCCGGCCACGGCGCGGGCGCGGACGAACGCCTGGCGTTCCCAGGTCCGCGCGTGCTCGCGGTGGTAGCGGACGAGCGCGGCTCGCGAGACGACCAACGGTCCCGACGATCCCGAGGGGCGTAACCGCGTGTCGACGCGATAGGCGATCCCTTCGCGCATCGGCGCCGAGAGGGCGGAGAGGAACCGCTGGGCCACACGCACGTTCCGCTCCTGCTCCGTCTCGTCCTCCTCGACGAAGACCAGGTCGACGTCCGACCCGTACGCCATCTCGCGCGAGCCCAACCGGCCGAGCGCGAGCGCAACCAGCCCCGCCTGCGGTCCGCCGACGGCCTCCCAGCATCGTTCGACGGTGGCGTCGGCGAGGTCGGAGAGCTGGCGGAGGACGGCCCGCACGTCGAGACCTCCCCAGAGATCGGCGATCGCGATCCGCAACAGCTCGGTGGTGCGGAAGCGGCGGATCGCCTCCAGCCGCGCCTCGGTGTCCGCTCCGGCGCCGACGACCTCCCGGCTGCGGAGGCGCAATTCGGCCCGGCGGGCGCGCGGGTGGTCGGTCCCGGAGCCGAGCAGCGCGTCGATCAGCTCCGGTCGCGCGATGAAGGCGTCGGCCAGGTGGTCGGAGGCGCCGAACAGCCGCACCAGCAGGGTGACCGTGGCGGGGTGCTCCGCGAGCAACGCCAGGAGGGTCGTCCGCCCGCCGATCTTTCCCAGGAAGCGGTCGAGGTTGCGGACGGCCGCGTCGGCGTCGGGCGAGACGCGGAGCTCGACGAACAACGCGCTGGCGATGCGCCGGAGGTAGCGGATCGCCTGCTCGCGCCGGCGCGTCCTGGTCGGCCCGCGGCGGATGCGCGCGAAGGCGTCGGCCGCGGCCCCCGGATCGGCGAACAGTCCGGCGGACGCCGCCAGGCGTCGGCCGCGCTCCTCGTCCAGGTCGGGGTCGTGGAGGAGGGCGGCCTCCGGTCCGATCGATTCCTCGGCGCGGCGAGCCTTCTCGCGGAACAGGCCGTCGAACGCTTCGGCCACCACGGCGCGGTGCCAGGCGAGGTCGCGCAGGAGCGGTTCCGGGTCGCGCGGGTAGCCCATCGCCACCGCGAGGGCGGCGAGCTCCCCGGCCTCCTCCGGCAGGACGTGAGTCTGCGCCAGCTCCCGCAGCTGCAGGCGGTGCTCCAATCGACGAAGGAATTCGTACGCCGCCGCCAGGCGCGTCCGGTCTCCCGGCCGGACCAGTTCCGCGGTGGCGAGGCGCCGCAGCGCCTCCAGCGTCGAGCCCGCGCGCACCTCCGGATGCTTTCCGGCGTTGACCAGCTGGAGGGTCTGCACGAAGAACTCGATCTCCCGGATGCCTCCGGTCCCGAGCTTCACGTTCCAGCCCGGTTCCGCCCGGCCGGTGAGGAGCGTCCAGGCGGCCTTGGCTCCGCGCGACCGATCGATCCGCTCCTTCATCTCCCGGATCGCCTCGATCGTGGCGAAATCGAGCCACCGCCGGAAGACGAACGGCTCGAGCGCGCGAACGATCCGGGATCCCAGTGCCAGGTCGCCGGCGATCGGCCGCGCCTTCAGCCAGGCCGCGCGTTCCCACGTCGCGCCGTAGGATTCGTAGTACAGCTCCAACCCGCGCGCCGAGCTCACCAGCGGACCGGCCCGCCCTTCGGGTCGCAGGTCGAGATCGACGCGGAAGGCGATCCCGTCGTCGGTCGGTTCGGCGAGGGCGCGGGTGATCCGGTCGGCGGCGTTCCGGAACCGCTCCGGGGAGTCCGCCTCCTCCCCGGCGTAGATCAGGTCGACGTCGCTCGAATAGTTGAGCTCGCGCCCGCCGAGCTTTCCCATCCCGAGGACGGCGAACCGGCCGGGCACGGCGTTCTCCGAGCGGGCGTCGTCGACGGCCAGGTCGAGGCATGCCTGCGCGACGTCGGCGAGCTCGGCGGCGATCGAGCCGACCGGGGCGCCTTCCAGGTCGCGCAGCGCGATCCGGGCCGTCTCGCGGTGTCGAAACCGGCGCAGCGCCGCCGCGAGCCCCGCCGGTCCGCCGGGATGGCGGCCCCGTTCCTCACGCGCCGCGGCGAGGAGGAGGCGAGCGGCACGCCTCCGCGCGTCGCCCGCGATGGCGGCGGCATCGTCGGGATGGGACGCGAGGAATCGGCCGAGGATCGGCGACGTTCCGGCCACGCGCGCGATCGCCGTGGCGGCCGCCTCGCCGAGGTCTCCGGCGGATCGCTCGCGCGCCCGTTCCAGCGCGCTCCGCGCCGAATCGGGGTACGGGAGCGCGCCGGCGTCGACCACCGTCCGAAAGTCCCTCTAGGCGAGTAGGCGGGCGAGAGAGGCGGGGAACGGCGGGCGGGCGATCCCGCGCTCGGTGACGATCCCCGCGATCAGGTCGGCCGGGGTGACGTCGAAAGACGGGTTTTCGACCCCCACCCCGTCGGGCGCGATCGGCTGTCCCGCCACGTGCGTCACCTCCCTCGGATCGCGCTGCTCGATCGGGATCGCCTCGCCGTCCTTCGTGGCGAGGTCGACGGTGGACGTCGGGGCGGCGACGTAGAACGGGATCCCGTGCGCCCGGGCGGCGATCGCCACGCCGTAGGTGCCGATCTTGTTCGCCGTGTCGCCGTTCGCCGCGATGCGATCGGCCCCGACGACGGCGAGCGCGATCTTCCCGCGGCGCATCAGCGACGGCGCGGCCCCGTCGCACAGGAGGGTCACCGGGATCCCCTCCTTCACGCACTCCCAGGCGGTGAGCCGCGCCCCTTGCAGGAACGGCCGCGTCTCGTCGGCGTAGACGTGGACCGACCTTCCCGCCTCGCGCGCGGCCCGCACCACGCCGAGCGCCGTGCCGTAGCCGGCGGTCGCGAGCGAGCCGGTGTTGCAGTGGGTGAGGATCCCGGCGTCCTGGGGGACGACCTCCAGCCCGTGTCGGCCGATCGCGCGGCAGACGGCGACGTCTTCGTCGAACAGGGCGCGCGCGGCCGCCTCCAGCGCGGCGACGACCTGCCCGGCGCCGGCGGACGGCGGGAGGGCGGCGGCGCGCCGCATGCGCTCCAGCGCCCAGAAGAGGTTCACCGCGGTCGGCCGCGTGGCGGCGAGGAGGGCGTGGAGCGCCTCGAGCCGGCGATCGAGCGCCAGGCGGTCGGTCGCGCCCGTCCCCTGCGCGCCGTCCGTCGCGTCGCCGGCGAAGGCGCGCGCGCCGAGCGCGATCCCGAACGCGGCGGTGACGCCGATCGCCGGCGCCCCGCGCACCACCATGTCGCGGATCGCCTGCGCCACGGCCTCGACCGTTTCGCAGCGGATCCAGACCTCCTCCCGCGGAAGCCGCCGCTGGTCGAGGAGCGCCAGCGCGTCTCCCTCCCATCGAATCGCCTGGATCACCGCGCGATCCTATAGCACGCTCATCCAATGCGGCACCTGATCTCCCGCGTGACGATCCTCGTCCTGGACTCGGCCGGCATCGGCGAGATGCCGGACGCCAAGGCCTACGGCGACCAGGGGGCGAACACGATCGGCAACACCGCGCGCGTCGCCGGCGGCCTGGCGCTGCCGAATCTGGCCCGGCTGGGACTGTCGCGGATCGGTCCGGTGCTCGGCGTCGACCCGGCCGACCATCCGCGGGCGAGCTACGGCAAGATGGCCGAGGCCTCTCCGGGGAAGGACACCACCACCGGGCACTGGGAGATGGCCGGCGTGATCCTCGCCAAGCCCCTCCCGCTCTATCCTTCGGGGTTCCCGAAGGAGATCCTCGACGAGTTCCGGCGGCAGACGGGGCTGGAGGTTCTGGGCAACCGGCCGGCCTCCGGGACGGAGATCATCCAAGAGCTCGGGGACGAACACGTTCGGACGGGCAAGCCGATCGTCTACACCAGCGCCGACAGCGTCTTCCAGATCGCCGCCCACGAGGAGGTGATCCCGCTGCCGCGCCTCTACGAGCTGTCGCAGACGGCACGGCGGATCCTCGACCCGCACGGCACCGCGCGGGTCATCGCCCGTCCGTTCACCGGGAAAAGCGGCGCCTACATCCGCACCAAGAACCGCCGCGACTTCTCGCTTCCGCCGCCGTCGGAGACGGTCCTCGACCGCCTCGCGGCGGCGAAGGTGCCGGTGATCGGCGTCGGCAAGATCCGCGATATCTACGACGGGAAGGGGATCACCGATTCGGTGCACGCCAAGGACAACATGTCGATCGCCGACGCCACGCTCGACCTGTTGGGCAGCCAGAGGAAGGGGGTCGTCTTCTCCAACTTCGTCGACTTCGACATGTTGTGGGGCCACCGCAACGACGCCAAGGGCTACGCGGTGGGGCTGGAAGCGTTCGACGCGCGGCTGGGGACGATCCTGGAGAAGCTCGACGAGCGGGACCTGCTGCTGATCACCGCCGACCACGGATGCGATCCGACCGACGTCTCCACCGACCACACCCGCGAATACGTGCCGCTGCTGGCCTACGCCCCGGCGCGCGCCGAAGGGGTCGACCTCGGCACGCGCGCCACGTTCGCCGATCTCGGCGCGACGGTGGCGGAGGTGTTCGGCGTACGGCCGTTGGCGAACGGGACGAGCTTCCTGCGGAACGTGCGGCCGCGAGAGTAGGGGCGCGGCCCCGGCCGCCCGGCCGCTACTGCGGAGGCGGAGGCGGGCAGAAGCTCAGATCGGCGATCTCGGTGCCGCCGTTGGGGGTGAGGTGGAAGCGGCCGTCGGTGTAGAGGACGGCGGCGCCGATCTCCTCCTTGTGCCAGCCGCAGTACTTCCCGCCGCAGTCGGTCTGGACGTCGTCGGGGGAGGGGAGCAGGTAGTAGTAGTCGCCGGAGCCGTCGGTGCCGACGAACCAGTAGTGGCTCAACACCCCTTCGTTCTTGGCCCACGTCTCGCGCGGCGCCTCCCACTCGACGACGATCGGGCCCTTCGCGATCGCCTTGGCCATCGCTTTGGCCGGATCGGCGACGCATACGCGCGTGGAGTCCTTGCACGCCGCCTTCTCGTCGTCGCGGCAGCCGGCGTGAAACACCTTCTCCGCCTTTTCCAGGCGCGCGTTCAGCTCCATCTTGATCGGGCGGCTCCGGTTCGGCGTCGAGGTCGGCTTCGGCGTCGCCTCGGCGGGGGGCGTCGAGGGGGAGGAGCAGGCGGCGAGGGCCACGGCGAGGGCGAGGCCGATGGTGTGGACGAGTTGGGCTCTCATGGCGGGGAGCGACGCTAGCACAGGTCGGGTGCGGGTTTGGCCGTCGGCATCGCGGCGACCGTGTTGGCCAGAGGCTCCGCTATCGCGACGGCTCCGCCGGGTACGGTTTCCCCAATCCCCCCGGCGGAACCGCCGCCTTTCCCGCCCCTCCGGCCAGGATCAGGATCGCCAGCACGTACGGCAGCGTCTGCAACAGCGGCCCCGGGATCGCCAGCGCCGTTCCTTGCAGGCGGATCTGCACGGCTTCGCTCGCCGCGAACAGCAGGCAGGCGGCGGCGGCGCGGGACGGGTGCCAGCGGCCGAAGATCACGGCGGCGAGCGCGATGTAACCGCGGCCGGCGCTCATCCCTTCGGTGAACTGGTGCTGGTCGGCGGCGAGCCAGGCGCCGCCGAGCGCGGCGAACAGTCCCGAAAGCAGCACCGCACCGGCACGCAGCCGGGGAACCGAGAGGCCGGCGGCCTCAGCGGCGGCGGGATGCTCGCCGGCGGCGCGAGCCCGCAGGCCCCAGACGGTACGGAAGAGGAGGAGCTGCGCGCCGATCACCACGGCGGCGGTCAGCCACACCATCGGACTCCCCAGCGCGCGTCCCACGACCGGCACCCGCGCCAGGGGACCGAGGTCGGGGAGACCGAAGACCCAGCTCGAATTCGAAGACGAGCCGAAGACCACCTTCAGCAGGAACTTGGTGGTGCCGGCGGCGAGCAGGTTCAACGCCACGCCCGAGACGACGTGATCGGCGCGGAAGACGAGCACCGCGACCGCGTGCACGGCGGCCAGGAGCAGGCCGGCGACGACGGCGGCGAGCACGCCGGCCCCCGCGATCGCGAGGTGCGTCGGGAGCGACGTCTCGACGCCCTCGATCCCCAGCGCGCGGGCGGCGGCGTCGGCCCCCAGCGTGTAGCCGAACGCCCCGGCGAGCAGCATCCCTTCGAGCGCGATGTTCACCACGCCGCTCCGCTCGGAGACGGCCCCACCGGCGGCGGCGAGCGCCAACGGGACGGCGATCCGGAGCGTCTGGGCAAGGAGGAGAAGCGTCCCACCTGCAAGCGCGAGGTCGGCCGCCTGTGCGGCGGTCGTCATGCCCGCAGCACTCCGCGCCGCCGCAGGGACGGCCGTCCGAGTCCGCAGACGACGAACAGGATCACCAGCGCCTGCAGCACACTCACGATCTCCGACGGGATCTCTGCGTTCACCACCAGCCCGCCGTGCGACAACGCGCCGAACAGGAGCGCCGCCGGGACGATTCCCAGCGGATGGTTCCGGCCGACGAGCGCCACGGCGATCCCCATGAAGCCGGCGCCGGCGGCGAATCCGGTCTCGTAGTAGTGCTTGTTTCCGAGCACGAAGCCGGCGCTGGCCAGCCCCGCGAGCGCGCCCGACAGGCCGAGCGTCCGCCGGACGGTCGCGCCGACGTCGATCCCCGCCGTCGCCGCCGCCGCCGCGCCGGCGCCGACGGCGCGCGTCTCGAACCCGCGCGGCGTCGCGGCGAGCCACGCGCCGACGGCGACGGCGGCGCCGATCCCGAGCAGCGCCGCGGCGCTGACGGGCGACGCGCGAAGTCCGTCGGCGATGCCGGAGGCGACCGGCAGCGGGGCCAGCATCGTCGACAGCCGAGGCAGCCAGGCGGCTTCCGGGAGGAGCTCGGTGCGAACCGTCGCCGGGACGGCGATCCGGAGGAGCAGGGCGTTCGCCGCCGCGAAGGCGATGAAGTTGAGCATGATCGTGGCGATCACCTCGTGCACCCCGCGCCGGCTCTTGAGCCAACCGGCGAGGCCTCCCAACGCGGCGCCGCCGGCGGCCGCGGCGGCGAGCGCGGCCGGCAGCACCACCCACGCCGGCCACCCGGCGAGGCCGAGCGCGGCGAGGGCGGAGAACAAGCCTCCGACCGTCATCTGCCCTTCCGCGCCGACGTTGAACAGGCCGCCGCGGAAGGCGACCGCCACCGCGAGGCCGGTGAACAGCAGCGGCGTCGCCTTCGAGAGAACCTGCCCGATGCCGTACCACGACCCGAACGTCCCGTGCAGCAGCAGGCCGTAGACGGTGAACGGGTTCTTGCCGATGGCGGCGATCAACAGGCCACCGACGACAAGCGCCGCGAACACTCCCGCCGCCGGAACGACCGCCGAGCGTGCCCGCCCGAGGCTCATGCCGCGCCCGCTCCAGTCATGTAGGCGCCGAGCCGCCGCTCGTCGGCGGCGGCCGCGGCCGTTTCGTGCGCGATCCGTCCGCGGTAGAGCACGGCGATCCGGTCGGACAGGGTGAGCAGCTCGCTCAGCTCCGACGAGACGAGCAGCACCGCCGTGCCGCGCGCCCGCTCGGCGGCCAGGCGCGCGTGGATCTGCTCGACCGCGCCGAGATCGACGCCGCGCGTGGGGTGCATCGCCACCAGCAGTCGGGGGCGACGCCCCAGCTCCCGGCCGAGCACCAGCTTCTGCTGGTTCCCGCCGGACAGGCGGCCCGCGGCCAGAGTCGGATCGCGCGGGCGGACGTCGAACGCCTCCATCGTCTCCCGGGCGTGGCTGGCGATCGCGTCGCGGCGAAGGGCCACCGGTCCGCGGAATCGGGGCTCGCGGTGCCGGCCGAGCAGCAGGTTCTCCTCGACGGTCATGGTGGCGACGATCCCCCGCCGCAGGCGATCGCCCGGAACGTGGGCCACGCCGGCGTCCGCGATCGCGGCGGGGCTCGCGCCGGTGCGGTCCTTCCCAAGGTTCTCCACCCGGCCGGCGGCGGCCGGCCGGAGCCCGGTCACCACCTCCACCAGCTCGGCCTGGCCGTTCCCCTCCACGCCGGCGATCCCCACGATCTCCCCTTCGCGCACGGACAGGCAGAGGTCGTCGAGCGCGAAAAGCCCGCGGTCGTCGAGCACGCGCACGTGGTCGAGGCGGAGGGCGATGGCGGTGGCCGTCTCCGCAGGGGCCGATCCGTCCGCCGACGTCGATTCGCGAGGCGACTGGATCGCGGACGGCGCCGGCTCCCGTCCGACCATCTCCGCCGACAACGTCCGGGCGTCGGTGTCGCGCGTCGCGTGCGTGGCGACGAGACGTCCGGCGCGCATCACCGCCACGCGCTCGGCGATCGACAGCACCTCGCGAAGCTTGTGGCTGATGAACAGCAGCGTGCGGCCCCCGTCCACCAGGCGGCGCAGCGCGCGGAACAGATCGTCCACCTCCCCCGGCGTCAGCACCGCGGTCGGCTCGTCGAGGATCAGGGTGCGGGCGCCACGGGAGAGGGCCTTGAGGATCTCGACCCGCTGCTGCGCGCCGACCGGCAGGCTCGAGACCGGCGCACCGGGATCGACCTCGAAGCCGACCTCCTGCGCAAGGAGCGCCACACGCGCCTCGGCGGCACGGACGTCGAAGCGGCCGCGGGCGCGCGGCTCGTTCCCGAGCACGACGTTCTCGGCGACGGTGAGCGGTCCGACCAGGGTGAAGTGCTGGTGCACCATCCCCAAGCCGGCGGCGATCGCGTCGCGGGGCGAGCGCAGCGCGACCGGCTCGCCGTCGATCCGGATCTCCCCCGCGTCCGGTCGGAGGAGTCCGTAGAGGACGTGCATCAGCGTCGACTTGCCCGCACCGTTCTCGCCAACGATCGCGAACACCTCGCCGCGGCCGACGGCCAGATCGATTCCGTCGTTCGCCACCCGATCTCCGAACCGCTTCACGATCCCGCGCGCCTCGACGGCGGGGACGGGCGACGGCACGACCGCGGAGTCACCCATGCGGCGTCGTCAGATGGAGGGGACCTGGATCTCGCCGCGGACGATCCGGCCGCGCAGCGTCTCCACCTTCGCGCGCACGTCGTCGGGAATCTGCGGCCGGTTGCGCTCGTCGTAGACGTAGTCGACGCCCCCCGACGCGAGGTCGAAGGTCCGCACCCCGCCCTGGAAGCGCCCCTCCTTCACCGCGCGGACCTCCTCGAAGACGGCGACGTCGACGCGCTTCACCATCGAGGTGAGGACGTGCCCCGGGGCGAGCGCGTGCTGGTCGGAGTCGACGCCGATGGCGAGTCGTCCCGACTCCTTGGCCGCGGCGAAGACCCCCTGGCCGGTCGAGCCGGAGGCGTGGAAGATCACGTCGGCCCCCTGGCCGTAGATCGCGATGGCCAGCTCCTTCCCCCTCGCCGGATTGCGGAAGGCGTCCCCGGTGACGCCGGCGTATTTGAGGAGGACCGGCATCGCCGGGGCGACCTCCGCCACCCCGGCCTTGAAGCCGGCCTCGAACTTCTTGATCAGCGGGATCTCCATCCCGCCGACGAACCCGACCTTGCCGGTCCTGGAGACGAGGGCGGCGAGCGCCCCCACCAGGAAGGAGCCTTCCTCCTCCTTGAATTTGAGCGCGACCAGGTTCGGCGGGATCTCGGCGCCGGGCGTGACGGTGAAGTCGACGCAGGCGAACCTCTTGGAGGGGAACTCCTTCGCCAGCTGGACGATGTCGTCGGTGAACAGGAAGCCGACGCCGACGATCAGGTCGTGCTCCTTGGCGGCCAGCTGCCGCAGCGCGCTTTCGCGGTCGGCGCCGTCGCCGGGCTCCAGCACCTCGGTCCGGACCCCGAGCTCGGCCTTCGCCCGCTCGAGACCCCGGTCGGCCGCGTCGTTGAACGAGTTGTCCCCGCGGCCACCGATGTCGAACACCAGGCCGACGGAGACGGGCGTCTCGCGCGCGTCGGCCGCGCCGCCGGCCGGCGCCGGCGCGGCCGTTCCGCCGCCGGCGGGGGGCGAGGGGGGCGACTTGCAGGCCGCGGCGGCCAGGAGCGCGGCGAAGAGGGCGCGTCTCATCCGGCGGATCGTAGGGGCCCCGTCGAAGCGCGGTCAACCGCGGTTCGGATCCACGGGCGCCCATGACCGCACGGTCGAGTCGCAGTGGTCTCGCGGAGTTTCGAGAGGAGGTTCCATGACGAAGACGAGGAAGAAGGCGACGCGGGCCAAGGCGAAGAAGGCGGCGGCGACGAAGGTGTCACCGATCGCGAAGGGGTTCCACTCGGTCACTCCGCACCTCACGTTGAAGAACGCGGCGCAGGCGATCGACTGGTATCGGAAGGCCTTCGGGGCGAAGGAACTGCTCCGGATGCCCGGACCCGGCGGTTCGGTGATGCATGCCGAGATCAAGATCGGGGACTCCGTCGTGATGTTCTCCGACGAGTCGCCGCAGTCGGCGGAGAAGGCGCCGGAGTCGGCCGGCGCGTCGACTGCCAGCCTGATGATCTACACCCCGGACGTCGACAAGACGTTCCAGCGGGCGGTGACCCAGGGGGCGAAAACGGTCATGCCGCCGACCGACATGTTCTGGGGGGACCGTTTCGGGACCCTCCACGATCCGTTCGGTCACGCCTGGTCGATCGCGACCCACACGAAGGACCTCTCGCCGAAGGAGATGCAGAAGGCGCAGCAGGAGTTCTTCGCGCGGATGCAGAAGCCGGCGAACTGACGGACCGATCGGATCGGACCGGATTCGGTTACCGATACCGATCCGATCCGATCCGACTACTGCGCCTCCGGTAGCGGCTCCGGCTCCTGCGCCCCGTCCTCCTCCGGCGTGGTCCCCATCTCCGACTCCTCCTCGGTCCCTTCCGGCTCCGACTCCGGCTCCGGCTCCCCCCCGGTCTCCCCCTCCATCCCCGGCAGCGGCACCGCCTCCGGCTCCTCGATCCGGATCTCCTCCTCCACGCCGCGCACCCGACGGATCTCGTCTTCGACGTCCTCCAGCTCCGCCGAGGTCCGATCGACACGGTGTCGCGCCTCCTCCAGCCGGCGCTGCCGTTCGGGGAGCCGGCGCTCCGCGCTCGCCAGCTGCGCCACCGACTCCTCGACGGCGCGGTCGAAATCGCGCATCGAATAGCGGTCGGCGGCCGCGTCGCCGCTCGCCTGCAGCGTCCGGAGCGTCTCGCGTTCCAGCTGCGCGCGGGCCGACTCGACGCGCCGCTCGGCGACCTCGCTCGAGGCCTTGGCCGTCTCGAGCTCTTCGCGGGCCAACCCCTCCTTCGCCTTCGCCACGTCGACGACCGCCTGCGCGCGCTTCCACTCGACCTCGGACAGGTCGATCCGTTCGCGGTCGCCGGTGGCCATCGCCGCCTTGCGCCGCGCCTTCGCCAGCTCCAGGTCGGCCCGGGCGGCGTCGATCGCGCTCTTCGCCACCTCCGACTTCGCGCGCTCGATCGCGACGTCCGCCTTGGCCCGCCGCGCCGCGTCCTCGAGCCGGTTCACCTCCTCCCGGAAGCGCTCCACGCGCGCCAGCTCCACCGGAGGGATCCGGCCGACGTCCTCGTCGGCGACCTTCGCGGGGCCCGCCATCCCGATGCGCCGTCCGATCCGTTCCTTCGTCATCGCCTGACACCCGCCTGCGGCGAGCGCCGCGGCAAGGCACAGGGCCGACCACGCCTTCGTCGTCATGGAGTCCTCCTCGACCGCGACGATGCGCGCGGGCGATCGAGCGGCAATGCGCAAACGTCGCGCCGGCCGGGCGCTGGGGTAGACTCCGGGCGAGCCTTTCGATGCGCGCCTACGACCTGATCCGCCGGAAACGCGACGGCGGCACCCTGACCGACGGGGAGATCGAGACCCTCCTGCGCGAGTACACCGCGGAACGGGTCCCCGACTACCAGATGTCGGCGCTTCTGATGGCGATCGTGCTCCGGGGGATGACGGCGCGCGAGCTCGCCGCGTGGACGCGGGCGATGATCGAGAGCGGCGTGGTGCTCGACCTGTCGGACCTCCCCGGACGGAAGGTCGACAAACACTCCACCGGCGGCGTCGGCGACAAGATCTCGTTGCCGCTCGCGCCGCTGGTCGCCGCGTGCGGCGTGCGCGTACCGATGGTCTCCGGGCGCGGGCTGGGGCACACCGGAGGAACCCTCGACAAGCTGCAGTCGATCGCCGGATTCCGGGTCGACCTCCCGACGGCGGAGTACCGCCGGCTGGTCGCCACCGTCGGCTGCTGCCTGATCGGCCAGACGCGCGAGATCGCGCCGGCCGACAAAAGGCTCTACGCCCTGCGCGACGTGACGGCGACGGTCGAAAGCGTTCCGCTGATCGCCTCTTCCATCATGTCGAAGAAGCTGGCGGAGGGGATCGACGCGCTGGTGCTCGACGTCAAGGTCGGGTCGGGTGCCTTCATGAAGACGCGGGCCGACGCCGCGCGCCTGGCGTCGACGATGGTGGGGATCGGGAAGCGGATGAAGAAGCGCGTCGTCGCCGTCCTCACCGACATGGACCAGCCGCTCGGCCGGACGGTGGGGAACGCCCTCGAGGTGAAGGAGACGATCGAGGTCCTGAACGGCGCCGGACCTCCCGACGTGGTGGCGCTCACCGTGGAGCTGGGGGCGCACATGCTCCTGCTCGGGGCCCAGGCGCGCAGCCTGGCCGACGGTCGCGCGCGGATCCGCGCCCGCATCGACGACCGATCGGGGCTGGCCAAGTTTCGCGAGATCGTTGTCGCGCAGGGCGGGGACGCGTCGGTCGTCGACGACCCCGGCCGCCTGCCCGCCGCGCGCCACGCCGCCGAAGTCCAGGCGGAGCGGAGCGGCTTTGTTCACCGGATCGACGCCGAGGCGGTCGGCGTCGCGGCGTTGATCCTCGGCGCCGGCCGGGAGCGGGTGGACGACGCGATCGACCCGGCGGTGGGGATCGAGCTCCTGGCCAAGCGCGGCGATCGCGTGTCGAAGGGGCAGCCGGTGGCCCGCATCCACTACAATGCCGACGCGCGCCTCGAGGAGTCGCGCCGGCTGCTGACGCGGGCCTACCGGTATTCGGTCGGACGCCCCGCCGGGCGGCCGTTGGTGCAGGGGGTGGTCCGGTGAGCGTCGGGGCGAGCGAGTACGAGCGGATCGAACGGGTGGCGGCGGCGCTCCGCCCGCGTCTCGGGGCCCCGCCGTCGATCGGGATGATCCTCGGATCGGGCCTCGGATCGCTCGCGGCGCGCATCGGGCCTGCGGCCGGCCTCGTGTCGGCCGTCTCGATCCCCTACGCCGAGATCGACGGGTTTCCGGTCTCCACCGTCGTCGGCCACGCCGGGCGACTCGTCGCCGGTACTCTCGCCGGGCGACGGGTCGCGGCGCTCGCCGGGCGAGTCCATCTTTACGAAGGGAAGGAGCCTCGCGCCGTCACCTTTCCGGTGCGCGTGCTGCGCGCGCTGGGGGTCGAGACGTTGATCGTCACCAACGCCGCCGGCGGGCTTCGCGCCGACTGGGCGGCCGGGACGTTCATGGTGATGAGCGATCACCTCAACCTGCAAGGGGTGAATCCGCTGGTCGGCGAGAACGATGAGCGACTCGGGCCCCGCTTCCCCGACCTGAGCGCGGCCTACGATCCCGAGCTTCGCGCGCGCGCGCGGGAGGTCGGACGGCGGCTCGGCCTCCCGGTGGTGGAGGGGGTCTACGCCGCGTTGCTGGGGCCCACCTACGAGACGCCGGCCGAGGTGCGCATGCTCCGCACGCTCGGGGCGGACGCCGTCGGGATGTCGACGGTGCCGGAGGTGATCGTGGCGAGGCACGGCGGGATGCGTGTTCTCGGCATCTCGCTCATCGCCAACGCGGCCGCCGGTCTCTCGCCGACCCCGCTCACCCACGAGGAGGTCACCGCCGCCGCGGCGCAGGCGCGTCCCGGGTTCGAGCGGCTGCTGACCGAGGTGGTGGCGACGCTATGAAGAGGAAGGGCCGCAGGCCGTTACGAAGCGCGGCGGGGGAACGATCGCCCCGGGCCGCCGGTCGCATCACCGCCGTGCGGGCCGCGAAGAGCGACGTTCGCGCGCTGCTGGGGGCGGCACGCAACGCGCGCGACTTCGCCTTCGCCCCGTTCAGCCGCTTCAAGGTCGGCGCGGCGATCCGTTCCACCGACGGACGGGTCTTCACCGGCTGCAACATCGAGAACGCGTCGTTCTCGCTCACCTGCTGCGCCGAGCGGGTGGCGATCTACAAGGCGCTCTCCGACGGGGTGCGCGACTTCGACCAGATCGCGATCGTCACCGACGCCGCCTCGCTCACCCCGCCCTGCGGCGCCTGCCGCCAGGTGCTCTGGGAGTTCGCCCCGGACTGCGTCGTCGTCCTGGCCAACGTGCGCGGACGGACGAAGAGAGTCCGCCTCGCCGCGCTCCTGCCGTCGCCGTTCGACTCCAGCGACCTCGTCTGACACGCCGGGAGCGATTGCCGGGGCTCGCCGCAACCTACGGGAAGCCGGCGGGGAGGACGCGTCGCTCGACGAGCGCGGGCCCCAGGCGCATCACCGCCGCTTCGCTCACCACCCCGCGTCCGAGCAGGTCGTGGATCCCGGTCGCCAGATCGTGCGCGTTCACCAGGCGCGTCCCGAGGATCTCCTCGCCGACCTCCGCCAGCCCCTCGGCGTCGATCCGGCCTTCGGCGGCGCAGACGAACGCGGTCTGGAAGTAGTTGCGCGTCCCGATCACCTTGGCCCCGAACCGGCGGTAGTAGCGCGCGTCCTCCGTCCGGTGGAGGTGGATGAAGATCCGGTCGACGGCGCTTCCTTTCGCGACGCGCCGCGCGCGCCAGGCGATCCGGGAGGCCTCGTCGGGGAAGACCCCCTGCTTGGCGAGGAAGGTCGACAGCGCCCGCCCGGTGAGCCAGCGCCCGAGGATCTCGGCGTACAGCGAGTAGATCCGCGCGTCGGACTCGAAGTCGTCGCCGAAGCAGACGAGCCGCGATCGGGCCGGGAGGCGCGCCTTCAGGTCGAGGAGCGCCAGCAGTTTGTAGCCGACGTGCTCGCGCAGCCGGCGGATGCGGCTCGGCCGCACGTTGCGGAGGTTGTCCTTGAAGTAGATCCCGTCGACGTCGACCCGGTCGATCGCGAACTTCTGCCGGATCACCTTGCCCAGTTGCGGCGGGCTCGCCGAGACGAAGTAGATCGGTCGGGGCTTTCCGTCGACCCCCCGCCGCAGCGCGCGGAGAAACGCCGACACCCCGGGATAGGCGACCTTGTCCTTGGCGCGTTGCAGGGCGGTCCGGATCAGGTCGCGCACCGATTCGAACTCGGTCCGGAGATAGGTGCGGTCGAGGTCCCAGACGTAGACCTCCCCCTCCCAGTCGGGGCCTTGCGCGCAGGCGAACGGGGAGGGCGCGACGACCATCTCCCGGTATGTGGCGCGCCGCGACCGCTTCGCGGTCCGGTCGACGCTCTTTCGCTCCGCTCTCCTCCGACCGGCCACGATCGCGCCCCAGTCTAGCAGAGGGGTACGGGGGGAGGTGCGGGGAGACCCCGAGGGAGCCCGAAGGGCGGACCGTTACGGGATCGGGCTCGCCCGCTGGGCGAACGCGGCGATGCTCCGTTCGATCTCGCCCGGGACGTCGTCCCGCGCCGCCTTGGCCGCGACCTTCACCGCGTTGGCGATGGCCCGCGCGCCCGACCGGCCGTGCGCCTTGATCACGATCTTGGAGAAGCCGAGGACCGGCGCGCCGCCGTATTCGCGATAATCGGTCACCTGCTTGAGCTCCTTGAGCCCTGACCAGAGCAGCGCCAGACCGATTCGCCAGAGGAGCTTGTTCTTGAACGCGTACTCCCCGAGGCTCTTGGCTACCTCGGTGAACCCTTCCGCCATCTTCAGCACCACGTTGCCGACGAACCCCTCGCAGACGATCACGTCGGCGACCCCTTTTGGCAGGTCGTTCCCCTCCACGTTGCCGATGAAGTTCAGCGTCGGGTCGTCGCGCAACAGCTTGTAGGCGGTGGTGAGGACCTCGTCCCCCTTGGTCTCCTCCTCCCCCATGTTGAGGAGCCCGATCGCCGGCGACGGCACCTTGGAGATGCGGCTGGCGTAGGCGTGCCCCATGTAGCCGAACTGGAGGAGCTGCTCGGCGGAGCAGCGCACCGTCGCGCCGACGTCGAGCAGGAGCGCGAAACGGTCGTTGGAGAAGCTCCGGTCGCGCGTCGGATAGACCGCCGCCAGCGCCGCCCTCTTCACGCCGGGGATGAGCGGGATCTGCCGCGCGGCGGCCAGCACCAAGGCGCCCGTGGAGCCGGCCGAGACGAGGGCGTCGGCCTTCCCCTCCGCCACCGCCCTGCAGGCGACCGTGATCGAGGCGTCCTTCTTTCGGACCAACGCCTCGCGCGGCTTGTCCGCCATCTCGATCACCTCCATGGCGGGGAGGATCTCGATCCGCTTGGGGTCGTGCGGATGGCGGCCAAGCTCCTCCGCGAGCCGGTCCGGGTGGCCGACCAGGACGAGATCGATCGTCGTCTCCCGGCTGATCTGCGCCGCCGCCTCGGCCGTCGCGCGTGGCGCGAGGTCTCCACCCATCCCGTCGAGGGCGATCCGGATCATGGCGGCGAACTTACTCGTATTCGAGCGCTTCGACCACGTCGAGCCGGGCCGCGGCGCGCGCCGGCCAGAAACTGGCCAGCCATGCGACCGCCAGCGCCAGCGGCACGAGGGTGGCGATCTCCCGCCAGGGGACGCGGAAGGCGAAGACCCAGCCGTTCTGGAAACGGATCAGCTCGGTGACGGTGTACCAGGCGAAGACGAGGCCCAACGCGATCCCCAGCACCGACGCGCTCAAGCCGATGAGCCAGGCTTCGACGACGAAGGTGCGTCGCACCTGCGCCCCCTGCGCGCCGATCGCTTTGAGGATCCCGATCTCGCGGCGACGGTCGATCACCGCGATCAGCAGCGTGTTGACGATCCCGAGCAGCGCCACCACTACGGCGACCGCCTCCATGCTGCGGGTGAGCGCGAACGAGCGGTCGATCAGCGCCATCACTTCGCGCTGGTAGTCGGCGTTCTGCAAGACCATCAGGCGGTGATCCGATCCGGTGCGGGCGAGAATCGTCTCGCGCACCGCCTTCGCGTCGGCGCCTGGCTCGAGGTAGACGCCGAAGCAGTCCACCAACTCGTCCTTCCAGACCGACCGGTAGACCGCCCGATCGGTGGCGAGAAGCCCGATGTCGGCGGTGTAGTCGACGTAGATCAACGCCACCGTGAAGCGGCGGGGGCCGCCGGGGGTCGAAAGCTCCACTACGTCGCCGATCTTGGTCCCCAGGATCCGCGCGAACGATTCGCTGGCGGCGACCGCGCGTCCGGCCAGGATCTCGGGGAGCGCCTTCTCCGCGGAGCCGGCGACGACCGGCATCTCGTTGCGCCGCAGGTACTCCTCGAGGTGGTAGGAGACGAGGTAGAACGGCTCGTCCCGGTAGCTCGACTGCACCATCCGCAGCTCGTTGGCGAAGGCGACCCCCGGAACGTCCCGGATCGCGTCCCCCACCGATGGCGGCAGCGGGCGCTCGAACTTCCCCCGCACCTCGCGGCCGGCGAAGACGAACAGGTCGGCGCGGATCGACCGCTCGAACCAGCCGACCACCGCGTGCTTGGTGGAGTCGACGAACGACGACACGTTGAAGACGTTGGCCAGCGCCACCCCGAGCGCGGCGATGGTGACGCTGTTCCGGGCGACGTTGCGCCGGAAGCCGTCGACCCCCAGGCGCGCGGCGGGACCCAGGCGAGCGGTCGCGGCACGGGCGCCGATCCCGACGCCGAAGGCCGCGGCCGGCGCGGCGAAGGCGGCGGCGAACGAGAGCACCCCCGCCATCCCCAACCCGAGCAGGACGCTTTCGCGCGCGTGCGCGACCAGGGCGACCGCCACTGCCAGGAGCGAGAGCAG
>CAYJRR010000037.1:0-35825 GCA_964372275.1 uncultured bacterium | reverse complement strand
ACCGCGACGTCGAGGTGGTGACGCCGACCGGTGCCGCGCTTCGCGCCGCCGGGGCGCGACCCGGCAACGGCTCCGGACGGATGACGGTGCGTAGTGTCGGATACGGCGCCGGCACCCGCGAGCTCGCCGGCCGCCCGAACCTGCTCCGCACCGTCCTCGCCGAGAGGGCGGCGGCGGCGGGGACCGGCGTGGAGACGGCGGCGCTCCTCGAAGCCAACGTCGACGACATGAATCCGCAGTTGTTCGGGCCGCTGGTCGACCGGCTGCGCGCGGCGGGCGCGCTCGACGTCTGGATGACACCGGTGCAGATGAAGAAGGGCCGGCCGGGGGTCGTCGTCTCGGCGCTCGCGCCGGAACCCCGCGTCGACGCGCTCGCGGAGGTGCTGTTTCGCGAAAGCACGACGATCGGACTCCGGGTGCAGCGGGTGGAGCGCCGCGTACTCGAGCGGGAGTCGCACTCGGTCGAAACCGAGTTCGGGGAGATCCGCGTCAAGGTCGCGCGAAGGGGGGGCGAGATCGCCAGCGCCGCGCCGGAGTTCGACGACGTGCGCGACGCCGCCGACCGCCACGGCGTCCCGGTACGTCAGGTCCTCGCGGCGGCCCACCGCGCCATCGACCGGGGGCGCGGGTGAGTCTGGGGACGGTGCTGGTCGGGATCGTCGACGTCGTTCAGCGGACCGGGATCGTCGGCGCCCTCGAACGCGCCGGATTCGAGGCGCAGGAGGCGCACGACGGAGGGCGGCTCCTCGATCTGGCGCGGCGCCTTCCGCCCGACCTGATCCTGATCGGGCGCGACCTGATCCGCCCCGATGCGCTCGAAGCCACGCGCCGGCTCGCCTCCGACGCCGTCACCCGGTCGGTGCCGATCCTGATCCTGGGGAGGGGGGCGGCCGGAGAGGCGGCGGAGGCCCTGGAGGCGGGGGCTTCGGCGTCGCTTCCCTCCACCGCCTCGGAGATCGACCTGATCGCGCATGTCCGGTCGTTGTCGCGCGGCGGCCGGCCGTCCCCGGAGTCCGACGACGCGCACCGCGCGTTGCTCCTCGAGCTGACGCGGGTGATGACCAGCGACCGCGATCCGCGGTCGGCGCTGCACGCCGCGGTCCACCGCATCGCCGCGGCCGTCGGGGCCGTCCGCGGGGGGGTCCTTCTTCTCTCCTCCGGGGGCCGGCGCGCGCTGGTCCTGGCGAGCGCGCCGCCGGAGCATGCGCGCGATCGGATCAACCTCGCAGCCCATCCGACCCTCCTCGCCGCCGCGGTCGAGGCGCGCTGGACGGTGGCGGAGGATCCGGGCGCCGATCCGCTCTCCGTTTCGAACAACGGCGGGGCGTTGCTCTCGTTCCCGGTGCTCTTCCGCGGAGTGGCGATCGGCCTGCTGGTGCTCCGGCTTCCGGAGCGGGTCGCCCCCGACGCGCGGGCGGTGCGGCTCGCCGAGCTGGTGGCCCTGGTCGCCGCGGCGCCGCTGGTCACGGCGCGAGAAGTGGCGCGTGGCGGGGCGCGCCTTCGCAAGCGCGCCGCCGAACGCGGGCGGGTGCTCGGGGCGGAAGGGATCCTCGGCTCGCGATCCTTCCTTCAACGGCTGATCGACGCGAGTCGCGATGCGGTCATCGCCAGCGACATGCGCGGGACGGTCCTGGTCTTCAACGAAGCGGCGGAGCGGATCACCGGATGGCGGGCCGCCGACCTGGTCGGACGGGTCTCGGTCTCCGAGCTCTATCCGTCCGGGGTGGCCAAGGAGATCATGCGCAAGCTGCGCGCCGCGCAGCCGCAAGGGGGACACCTCTCGGGGATCGAGGTGGAGATCCTGTCGCGCGACGGGACGCCGATCCCGATCCTCCTCTCCGGAGCGGTGATCTACGGAGACGACGGGCGGGAGATCGCCACCACCGGCTACTTCACCGACCTCCGCGACCGGCGGGCGATGGAGAAGCGACTCAAGGAGGCTCAGTCGGCGCTGATCCAGACGGAGAAGCAGGCAGCCGTGGCCGAGCTCGCCGGTTCGGCGGCGCACGAGCTCAACCAGCCGCTCACCGCCGTGATGGGATACGCCGAGCTCCTGCTCAAGCGGCTCCCGGCGGACGATCCGAACCGGAAGCACCTCACCACCATCTACGAGGAGGCGGAGCGGATGGCGGCGGTGGTGAAGAAGATCGGCCGCATCACCCGCTACGAGAGCCAGAGCTACGTCGGCGGCACCCGCATCGTCGACCTCGAGAAGTCGTCGCGGTCGTGACGGCGATGAATCGTTCTTCTAGAAGCAGAAGGCCGTGCTGACGGAGATCTCGCGGTGGCTCGGATACTGCACGCCCTCCAGGCGGATCTGTAGGTCTCGAGTGAGCGCCACACTCGCTCCGGTTTCCACTCGTCCGCCGTCGGGAAGATGCCGGTCGGCAGCCGCGTTGTCGCGCTCCGTCGCGTCCGCGAGGCCTCCCAGAAGGTCGCCGCGCGCGCCGGCCTCGGCGTGGAAACGCAGCCGCGGGGCAATCTGCCAAAGGACCCCCGCGTTGGCGGAGCCGCCGACGCGCCCTCCGCCGGAAAACACCGGCCCGGCGGCCGCATCACCGTCCAAGAATAGGTAGTAGGTCTGCGCCAGGAACGTGGAAGCGTACGCCAATCCGAATCCGACGGAGAGGTCGGCGGCGACGCAATTCCATCCGACGCACCCGGCCTCGCGCACTCGGCCGCCGCCGGCGCGCAGCCGCCATGACGGCTTGCGTATCCATTCGCGTCGCGGGGAGATCGACGTCACTCGCACCAGGTCGAGTCGATCGAGCGTGACGGAGTCGACGCGTCGCGGGCCGTCCCCCGCCGCGCCCGGATCGATCGCCAGTCGCATGGCGAACATCTCCAGCTCGCTGTCGGGGACGAACCCCGCCGGCGGGTCGAGCAGGTCGTGGAGCGCGGGTCGGTAGCCGACGGTCAGCACGCCTACGGCTCCGTCCGCCCATCGCGTCCCGGCGGCGAATCGCGCGGATCGGTGGCCGTCCTCGGGCGGCGGGGGCATCGGAGGATCGGCCGGCGGAGAGGGGAGGGGGATCGTGCTTCGCCGGAACAGGAGCGAGCTTTCGCGCCGCACGACCTCCTTTTCGAGGGACGACTTGCGGGCCTTGCCGAATCCATACCGGAACTTCGAATAGTCGAGCGCTGCGTCGAGGACCGCCGCCTGCCGGTCGGGGTGGAGCGGGTCAAGCGCCTTACCGTCGAACGGACGGCGGACGTCGGTCAGCCGCTCGGCGAGGCGGACCTCGCGGCCGGTGAGGCGCCCTCGTCGCGCCTTCATCTGGGTCACGTGCGATGGCCGGTAGGTCCGTGACTCGACGAATCCGGCGTCGATCAGCGCGCGCACGGTGTCGACCGGGATGGTGTAGCGCCGGAAGCGCTCCAGGAGACGCTTCGACGGGTCCGCCAGCTCGAACAGCGAGAGCAGATGATAGGAGCAATTCTCCGAGAGGAAGTAGTAGTCGAAGTGCGTGACGTCGAGCTCCCAGAGATGCCGCAGGACGCGGTCGAGCTGGCGGTCGTCGAGCGCGAGTCGGTATTCCCAGAGGTCGCGCGACTCCATGTTCGAGTACTCCTGCACCTTCAGGTAGTAGGGCAGGGAGGAGAAGCGCCCCTTGAAACCGCCGGTCAGCCCCAGAGAGGGGTAGGCGAATACGTTGAAGGTGGTCGGGTCGGCGGCGTAGTTGATCGCGAGCGAGAGGAGCGGCGAGTCGGCGGACTGCGCGCGCCTCTCGATGCGAAGCAACGTGTGGCCGTACATCGAGGCAGGGGAGTTCAGTTGCGCCGAGGCGAAGACGAGCGTCGCGGCGCGCGCGTCGACGGCGGCGTACCAGGCGTCGAACTCCTTGCATACCGGTCGTGCCAACCGCTCCGCCTCGATCTCGAGCCGCCGCGAAAGCCACTGCAGGCGCGCCGGAAAGCGGCAGAGCGGGTGCTCGTCCGCCGCGGCGGCAGGAAGCGGCGAAAAGAAGGCGGCGAGCGTCGCCCGCATCTCCTCGCGCGGGCTCGTCTTCCCGTTGGGGGCGAGAAAGAACCGCGGGCCGTCGGCCTCGCTCTCCGGACGCCCGCCGACGCCAGGGCGATAGTGGAGCAGCACGTGCCACTCCCGTTCGTTGTAGAGCGCGTCCCGGTCGGCGCGGCGAAGCAACGCTTCGACGTAGGGCGCCGCGCCACGATCTCCCGAAACGACGTCGGCGTCCGAAGCGCGCGCCGGAGAGGATCCGACGAACGCCAGGACGCCGACGACGATCGGCCGCTTCCGGAGGGCGCGTAGCAGGACGCGAGCCGGAAGCACTACCGTTCTACAGCTTGCACAACTGGACCAGGTTCGTGTCCTCGGAGATCACCTGCTTGAAGTTGCGCAGGATCTCCGGAGCGCCGGCCCCGGGCGTGAAGATGCGTCCGTGGTTGGCCTGGGCGAGCGCGTTGAAGTCCTTCTCGGCGGTCGGCTGCAGCTCGACCATCCGCGCGAACGCGTTCAGGTACTCGCCCCCGCCCATCGCCACGTCCTTGGAGAGGCTCTCCTGGTTGAGCGAGATGAACGTCTCCTGCATCAGCGCCGCCTGGCCCCCCCCTTCCGCGCAGTTGGAGGTGCCGGTGGTGATGCCGAACCACTGGCTGTAGAAGGTGCCGTTGGTGGTGGCGGCGAAGATCTGGTTCATGCCGTGGCCGGGGCCGATCACGATCGAGCCGAGCCCGCATCCCGCCGAGCCGTAGTTCGCCGCCGAGCCGGCGATCGGCGCCGCGAGCGCGCCCACGAAACCTGCCGCGATCCATGCCTTCATCGTCTTCTTCATGGTCTTGTCGTCCTCGTCAAGTTGGAGTTGTTCGATCGCCGTCGCCCTACAGCGTGCAGCGCGACCCGATCGATTCGTCGGACGACAGGACCGACTTGAAGTTGTGGAGGACGACGTCCGGCGCGGCGCCCGGCGTGAAGATCTCGCCGTGGTGGTTCTGCGCCGCCGCGAAGACGGCCGGGTGGACCGACTTCTCGCATCCGAAGAGGGTCGACAGGGCGGAGAGGTACTCGCCGTTGCCCATCGCCGCATCGCGGGACAGGCTGTTGAGGTTGATCGCCACGAACGTCTCCTGCACGAACTGGTTCTTGGCCGAGGCCCCTTCGGCGCAGTTCAGCGTGCCGGAGGTGATGCCGAACGTCTGGTTGCCCATGAACGCGTTGGTCGTGCCGGCGAAGAGCTGCACCATCCCCGGCTTGTCGCCGATGATCACCGCCCCCAATCCGCATCCGGCCGCGCCGTAGCCGCCCGCGTGCGCCATCAGCGGCGCGGCGAGCGATCCGAACAGGACCGCGAGACAACATCCCTTTCCAATTTGCTTGAGCATTCGTCCCCCTCTTCAGTATCGGTTTGCTCCCATGACCCGACGGCTGCGTCCTGCTTGCTACCACGGCGCGCGGGTGCGCCGCAATCGTCGTGCGGTCGCGAGCTTGGCCGCGATCGCCGCGATCGCGGCGGCGCCGCTCGCCTGCCGCTCGATGCTCTATCACCCGACGTCGGTCGACGCCGCGGCGTTGGCCTCCCGCGACGGTTGGACGGTGGAGCGGATCGCGTCGGGCGAGGTGACGCTTGTCGGCCTGACGCGTCCCGCCGGCGACCCCGACGCGCGCTGGATCCTCCTGTTCGGCGGGAACGCCATGAGCCTGGCCTCGTCGCAGCGGCTGCTCGAGCGACTCGCGGGGGAGGAGCGCTGGGGTCTCGCGGCGTGGGCCTACCGTGGCTACGACGGATCGGGCGGCCGGCCGACCGAGCGCGGGCTGGTCGCCGATGCGCGGGCGGCAAGCGAACACCTGGCGGCGCGGCACGGCGTGGAACCGCGTAGGCTCGGCGTCGTCGGCTATTCGCTCGGAACGGGCGTCGCCGTCGCCCTCGCCGCGAGTCTCGCCGAGGAGGGGCGCCCGCCGGCGCGGCTGTTGCTCCTCGCCCCGTATCGCTCGATCGACCGGCTGGCGCACCGCGTCCTCCCGATCCTGCCCGGCTCCTGGCTCGCGCCCGACCATTTCCGCAGCGAGCGGAGGCTGCCGGGGCTCGCGGGACCGATCCTGGTCGTGCACGGGGCGCGCGACACCGTGATCCCGGTGGAGCACGGGAGGGCGATCGCGGCGGCGCTGGGGGAGAGGGCGCGATACCTGGAGCTGGCGGAACGGGGGCACGAGGATCTGCTGCGGGACGAAGCGGCGGTGGCGGCGATGCGCGCCTTCCTCGGCGAAACGAACTGAATGCGCGACTCCGGACGCGACTCCGGCGTGCTACGTTTCGGTCGGTGACGGCCGACGAAAAGCTCGACCGCCTGCGCGGTCTCCTGGCGGAGATGCCTGCCGCCCTCGTCTGCTTCTCCGGCGGCGTCGACTCCTCCTTCCTCCTTCGCGTCGCCGTCGACGCTCTCCGGGACCGCGTCGTCGCGCTCACAGCCGTCTCCCCGTCGATCCCGCCCGAGGAGGTCGACGCGGCGCGCCGCCGCGCCCGCGCGGTCGGCGCGCGGCGGATCGAGGTGGAGAGCCGGGAGCTGTTCGATCCACGCTACGCGGCGAACCCGACGAACCGCTGCTTTTATTGCAAGAGCGAGCTGTTCGCGCGCGCGACCGAGGTGGCGGAGTCCCTCTCGCGCGACGACGGGCGGCGCTATCTCCTCCTCGACGGGACGAACGTCGACGACCTCTCGGACCACCGGCCCGGCCTCGAGGCGGCGCGCGCGGCGGGCGTGCGCAGTCCGTTGGTCGAGGCGGATCTGCGGAAGGAGGAGATCCGCGCGCTGTCGCGGGCGTTCGACCTTCCGACCTGGGACAAGCCGTCGGCCCCGTGCCTCGCGTCGCGCCTCCCGTTCGGCGTGGAGGTGACGTCCGACCGGCTGAAGGCGATCGGCGACGCCGAGCGGGGCGTGCGCGCCCTCGGATTCCGCGCCTTCCGGGTCCGCTACCACCACCCGGTCGCGCGCCTGGAGCTCGACGCGACCGAGATCGGACGTCTGCTCGACCCGGCCGTGCGCCGGGCGGTCTCCTCGGCGGTGAAGGCGGCCGGTTTCTCCTTCGTCGCGGTCGACCTGGACGGACTCCGGAGCGGCAGCCTGCATGTCCTCTGACGGACCGCGCTCCCCCGGCCGGACCGGTCCGTCGCGCCGGGCGTGGCTCGAGGTGATCGGGATGTGGCTCGCGGGGGCGGTGGCGCTCCGCCTCGCCGTCTCGTCCGGCTTCTCCGACGACGCCGTCTCGGTGGTGAAGATGCTGGTGCTCGTCTACCTCCCGCTCGGCTGGATGCTCCGCGGTCGCCGCGACCTCGCCGACTACGGTCTCACCCTCGACCGGTGGCGCGCGTCGCTCGCCGTCTGCCTCGTCGTCTCGGTCGTCACCCTCGTCCCGTTCTGGGCGGCGAACCACGTGCTGCAGGCGTCGATCCTCGATCGGCGGTTCGATCCCGTCCTCCCGGCCGGTCTCGCGTCGATCGTGATCGGAGAGGTCTTGGCGGTGGCGCTGCCGGAGGAGTTCTTCTACCGCGGATACCTCCAGACGCGGCTCGACGCCATCCTCCCGCCGCGGTGGAGCCTCTTCGGCGCCAAGGTCGGATTCGGACTCCCGATCGCCTCGGCGATCTTCGTCGCCGGGCACCTCGCCGTGCGCCCGGCCTTCTGGCAGCTCGGAATCTTCTTTCCCAGCCTCGTCTTCGGTTGGCTCCGCGCGCGCACCGGTTCGCTGCTGGCGCCGGTCCTCTACCACGCGGTCTGCAACGTCGGCATGCTGCTGCTGCAGCCTTCGTATCGTTAGGTGAAGCCGTGGTAGCCTTCCGGCCTGCGAGGGGGCCTTTCGGGCATGCCCGAGATCGACGAGTCGGCGCGGCAGCTCCACCTGCGGCTGGTCTATTTCGGTCCGCCGCGGAGCGGGAAATCGACGAACCTCCAGCGGCTCCACGACCTGCTCGCCGCCGACTCGCGCGGACGGCTGAAGGCGTTCGACTCCGCGGGTGACCGCACCGTTTCCTTCGACGTCTCGCTCCCGGTCGCGAAGAGCGAATGGACGGTGCAGGTGAACGTCTGCGGTTTCTCCTCGCCGCTTCTCCGGTCGGCGAAGGCCTCGCTCCTGGAAGGGGCGGACGCGGTGGCGTTGGTGACCGACTCGATGGCGGGACGCGCCGAGGAGAACCAGGAGGCGATCCGGGAAGCGGACGCGCTGCTGCGCAGTGCCCGCGTGGCGCCGCGCCCGCCGCCCCCGATCGTGCTCCAGCTCAACAAGCGCGACCTCGCCGACCGGCCGGCCGAAGAGGACCTCGAGCGGTCGTTCGCCGACCGGGGGTGGCCGATCTTCACCGCCGCCGCCAAGCACGGAGACGGGGTCCGCGAGACGTTCACGTTCCTCCTCCGGCTGGCGTTCGAAGCCGCCGACCAGCGAATGGGCTTGAGCGAGCGAACCGGACTCACGCTGGCCGGCGTCACCGCCTCCGCGCTCAAGGCCCTCCGCCGGGGCCACCCCGCGTAGGGCGTCTCTGGGCTACAATCGGCTCGCGTGCTGCTCGCCCTCTCCCTGCTCGGCGCCTCGTTCGTTTCGGTCCAGGTCGGCTCGTTCTCCGAGGAGACACGCGCCGTCCACGTCGTCGAGGACCTTCGGCGTCGCGACTTCGATGCCTACTTCCTGCGTGTTCCGGCGGTCGACGGCGGCGAATCGACCTACAAAGTGCGGGTCGGAAAGTTCGCCGACACCGGTGTCGCGCGGGCGACTGCGGAGCGGATCCGCCAGCTCGGTTACGACGGCGCCTTCCCGGCGACCACAGACCTGGTCGAGACGCAGGGACTTTCGGCCGATCTGACCGCCTTGATCGGCGAGCTCGGCTCGGTGAATCCGGGAAAGGTCCCCCCGAAGGGGATCGGCCGCCGGCTGCGGACCTACGCCCTCGACTACCTGACGCTGTTCCTGCTGGCCGCCGGGGACAAGCCGGGCAAGGCGATCACCGACCTCGCCGTCTGGGACGCCAATCCCGACAACCAGCCGGAGATCGTCGCGGTCCTCGACGGAACGCGCGCCTATGCGCTGTTCTGGGTCCGGACGCAATCCCGCTACAACCTCGCCGAGCTGCACGAGGGACCGAAGACCTCCATCGGCGAGCTGTTCGACCTCCAGCCGGGTCCCGAGAAGTTCATCGCGGTGCGCTACGAGAAAGGCGGCGATCTCTACCTGGAGAAGGGGTACGAGATCTTTCGTTGGGATTCGTCACGGGGGACGTTTGGAGCGGTGGGAACGCTGCCGCTGGAGATCGTCGACAAGGGGTTGGAACCCGGCGCCGGCGTTTCGCGCAAGCGGCGCGTCGAAGTGGGGAAGGTCGACCTCGACGCCGACCGCGAGATCCTGGTGTGGGATTCGGTGGACGGCGGCGCCTCGAAGGAGCACCTCGACGTCTGGGACTGGGACGGGCGGCGCCTCGACCGGGTGCGAAAGCCGTCCTGGTTCGAAAAGATTCTGGAGGCCGATCCCAACTCCCAGCTCGCCGCCTCCGGACTGTTCGGCGTCGGCGTCGAGTTCGGGCTGGAGGACGACCTCGAAGAGGCGCAGAAGGTGTTCCAGACGCTGGTCACGCGCTTCCCGGCCTTCGACGAATCGAAGCGCGCGCAGGCGGCGATCCAGCAGATCGGTGAACGACGGGACCGCGCGACGGTCTACAACGAAACCGGATTCGACGAGGTCCGCGCGGGGGCGACGCGGCTCGCGACCCAGGACCTGCGCGAAGCGGTCCGTCTCGACCCGGGAAGCGCCGCGGCGCACTACAACCTCGCGGTCGCGCGCCTCGCCGACGGCGACCGGCTCGGCTCGTTGCGGGCGCTGAAGCGCGCGGTGGAGCTCGACCCCGACGACCTGCTCAAGATGCGCGACAAGGCGAAAGGGGACGCCGACCTCGCCCCGTTACGGGAGCTCCCGGAGTTCAAGGAGATCCTTCAATGAGTCGGGCGGGGGCCGGGAAGGGGGCGGCGTGAAGGCCTACCGCGAAGGGAAGGCCCGCGGCCTCGACGGCGTGCCGCTCCACTTCACCTGCTACGGCGAGGGGGAGCGGACGCTCCTGTGCTGCAACGGCGTCGGCGTGTCGACCTTCTTCTGGAAGTACGTGGTTCGCAACTTCTCCGACCGCTACCGGGTCGTCACCTGGGACTACCGAGGCCACGGCCGGAGCGGCGAACCCCCGCGCATGTCGCGGGAGAAGTTCACCATCGCCAGTTGCGTGCAGGACCTGACGTCGGTGATGGAGGCGGCGGGGATCCGGAACGCCGTCCTCCTCGGCCATTCGATGGGGACCCAGGTCGTCCTCGAGGCCTGGCGCCGGCATCCCTCCCGGGTCGACGGGCTGGTGATGATCTGCGGCGCCTACGGGCGGCCGCTCGATACCTTCTGGGACAGCCGCCTCGCCGGTCCGATCTTCGACGTCGTCTACGCCATCGTGAACCTGGCGCCGCGCGCCTTCTCGCGGGGGAACGCGCGGCTGATGCGGTCGCCGATCCCGATGTGGATCGCGAACGCGGGGGCGGTCGACCGGAAGATGTGCCGGCCCGGCGACCTGCGCCCCTACTTCGACCACCTCGCCCGAGTCGATTCGCAGGTCTTCTTCCTGATGGCCGGGGAGATGCAGCGCCACACCGCCGCCAAGTGGCTCGACCGGGTCGACGTTCCGACGCTGGTGGTGGCCGGGGAGAACGACCGGTTCACGCCGCACCGGTTGTCGGTGCACATGCGCGACCGGATCCCCGGTGCCGAGCTGCTGACGATCCCGCGGGGGAGCCACGCCGCGCTGATCGAGCAACCCGAGCTGCTCAACCTGCGGCTGGAAAAGTTCCTGCGCGAGAGGATCGAGGCCCGGACCGGCACCGCACCGGCGCCGAGGTCAACCGACCGACCGCTCGTCCGCCGTGCGGCCGCCGTCCGGAAGCGTCGCCGCGCGAAACCGGCGCCAAAAGCCCGGCCCCCGCTTCGCCTGGTGAAGTAGCGGCGCGTTTCGCGGAAGCTCGACGTGGAAGGCCGATCCGCGGCCGGGCTCGCTTTCGGCCCAGACCCGCCCGCCGTGCGCCTCGACCAGCACCTTCACGATCGAGAGCCCGAGGCCGGATCCTTCCTGCGCGCCACGCCGCGCCCGCCAGAATCGTTCGAAGACGTGCGGCAGCTCCCGCGGATCGATGCCGGGTCCGTCGTCGACGACCGACAACCGGATCGACCCGTCGACGGAGGTGGCCCGGACGACGACCGTCCCGCCCTCGTTCCCGTACTTGATCGCGTTGTCGACCAGGTTTCCGAGCACCTGCAGCAGGCGCCTCCGGTCGCCGTCGACCTTCGCAGGCGAGGACGGGGCCTCCACCGAGACGGTGATCCCCTTCCGGGCCGCCTGTGCGCGTCCGTTCTCCGCCGCCTCGCGAAGGATCTCGCCGACGTCGAGGACCTTGCGCTCGATTTCGAGGCGTCCCGCCTCGAGGGCCGAAAGGTCGAGGATGTCGCGGACCAGCGTCTCCATCCGGAACGTCGCCCGCTCGAGGCTGCCGAGGGCAGCTTCCACCGGCCCCAGCAGACCGTCGCCGGCGAGCTTGCGGCGCAGGAGATCGAGGGAGAACCGCATCGTGCTCAGGGGGTTCTTCAGGTCGTGGGAGACCAACTCCAGGAACTCCTCGCGTCGCTGGATCGCCAATCCACGTTCGGCGATCGCCGCTCCGAGGAGGAGCATCGTCACGGCGACCAGGGCGGTGAAGGACTGGAGGAGGAGCAGGCTCGCCGACAGCGTCTCGTGCGCGAATGGACCCCGTCCGCCGACGGCGCCGGCGACCGCCACCGTCGAGAGGACGAAGGTCGCGGTCGCCGCTCCACGCGGTCCGAAGCGCAGCGCGCCCCACAGGAGGAACGGGAAGACGAGGTAGGGCTGGCGCAGTGGGCTGACTCCGGCGAGCCCCGGTTCCCCGAAAAAGACGGCCGCACCCACGGCGAGGAGCGCCAGTGTGAGGGCCGTCGCTTCGGCGATCCTCGCCGCCCGGATCCGTTGGCGCCGGCTCGATCCCCACGCGAGGAGCATCGGCGCGACCACCAGGTCACCGAGGGCGTCCCCGATCCACCACGTCCGCCACGACTCGGCGAATCGACCGGGCTCGACGCGTCCCGACCACGAAAGCGCCGTCGCTCCGACGGTCGCGCTCACGGCGGTGGTGGCCACCGCCGCGCCGAACACGAGGAGCAGCACGTCGCGGATCCGGTCGAGCTCCGGCCGGAAACCGGCCGCGCGGAGCAGCGTCGCTCCGGCGAGCGCCTCCAGCGTGTTGCCGACCGCGATGGGGAGGGCCAGTTCGGCCGGCGCGCCGGCCCAGACGTTGGCGACGAAGGCGCCGAGCGCGACCCCCGGCCACAGCGACGACCCGCCGAGCAGGAGCGCCGCGAGGGAGATCCCGGTCGGCGCCCAGACGAGCGTCGCCAGTCCTCCGACCGCGTCCAGCAGCAATCCGGCCCTTGCCGCGACGGCATACGCCACCGCCAGCGCGGTGATGCGGGCAGCGATGGAGAGCCGGCGGGTCATTCCGATCAGCGTAGGTCGACTTCCGGGCGAAAGGGTGAAATGGGGATGAATCGTCTCCGGGTGCGCACGTCGTGACGCGGGTTACGGTGTGATCCCGGCCTGTCCGAAGATCTCGTCGCGCGCCTTGTCCGGGGCGCCGGCCTCGACGATGGCGCGCCGGATCTGCGACTCGTGCAGCCGGGCGGGAACCTTGATCAGGCGTCCGGCCGGCAGCGGATCGCTCCCGTTGGCGCGAAGCCCGTTCTCGCTGGCGAGGATCGGCCAGAGATAGCTCGCGCCGAGGATTCGTGGATGGCTCGCGATGCGCGCCAGGGTGTCTCCGCGGCTGGCGTAGTAGTAGAGGGTGTACGGCTCTTCGCGCGGATGCTCCCACCACGACGAGCCCGGCTCGCGCTTGTAGGCGAACGCGACGCGCGTGTGCTCGGTCGAGTCCCCCCAGACCAGCTGCACCTTGGAGATCGTCTGCATCGCCGCGACGCTCTTCTGGAGTCGCTCGACCGTTTCCCCGAGGACCCGGCGCTCCTCCTGGGCGACGGCGAACCGCTCTTCGATCGTCGTCAGCTCTTCGCGCATCGGGCGCAGGCTTCGTACCTGTACCAGGCGCAACGTGACCAGCATGCTCAGAAGCGGAAGGGCGACGACCAGGATCGGAAGGATTGGAAGGCGGGAGCGGCGGTCGGAGCCGAGCGGCGGCCGGAAGTCGCGCATGGAGGGAGGGCGATTCCACCGCATTCGGCGGCGTTGCGCAGCGCGAGGGCGGGCAGGTATTCTCGCCCATCGGCCCGGAAAAGGACCGGCCGCACGCAGAGATGAGAGTCTACAACGACGAGTTCGTGGCGGGGCTCAGGGCCGGATCCCCGGGCGTGTCGGTGGTGGAGGCGCTGGCGCTTCGCCAAGACCCGCTCGTCACGCGCTTTCGCGATCAGGTCGAAGCGTGGTTCGCCGATTCGGACCGGAACGCGCAGCGCGCCCTGCTCCCGCCGCTGCGTTCGAGGGTCGACGAGGAGTTCTACGGCGCCTTCTTCGCCCTGGTGATGAAACAGTTCCTGGCGACGAGCGGCTGGCGGGCGTCCTTCCAGCCGTTCGAGCGCGATCAGCCGACCTTCCGCGTCGCGGCGCCGCAAGGGGAGTTCGACCTGGAGGTCGCGGCGGTGGCGCCGCGGTCGGCCGGAGGCCGCGAGCGGAAGGTGCAGCTCCTGATGAGCGAGCTGGCCTCCATCGAGGGCCAGTTCGTCTTCGCGGTGCACGTGCGCCGATGGCTTCCCGACGACTTCGACCCGACCCGGGTCCGGCTGGCGCTGGAGCAGTGGCTCAGGGACCTGACGACCGACGACCAGTACGCCTCCCGGCGCGCGCTCTACCTCGACGACCGCATCGACATCGAGTTCGCGATCCTGTCCAAGAGCCACGAGGCGCGCCCCAACTGCATCGGTCTGTGGCTGGCGCCGCTCGACGTGGAGGAGCACTTCGAAGGCTTGAACCAGGCGGCGGAGAAGGCGTTGGTCAAGGTCCGCGGAGGGACCGGCGCCCCGAAACGCCCCTTCGTCGTGGCGCTGTGTCACGGCGATACCTGGGGGATGGTCGAGAACACGGTGATGCACGCGCTCTACGGCAAGCCCCGGTCGATCCGCGCGCGCTCCGGCTTCGGCGGCGGTCGTCGCAAGGTCTACGACTATTCGAGGCGCTTCCGCCCGGCGATCTTCAACCGCCCCGGCAACGAACCGCTCTCCGCCGTGCTGTTCGTGGAGAACCGCTGGCACATGGGCGAGATCCAGTACGACATGCGCGTCTTCCACAATCCGTGGGCGGCGACGCCCCTGCCGCAGGAGGCCTTCTCCATCCTCCCCCAGCTCGTCCCGGCCCCGCTCACCAACGGCGCCGCGAGCCCGCTCCTCTCCTGGCGCAACCAGCAGAACCAGCTCGTCTCCCTGTCCGATCCCGAAGCAGCCTGACCCGCTCTACTTCCGCGAGGCGTCGGCGACGGCGGTGACCAGCGTGCCGCCGCCGGTGAGGCTGGTGATGTTGGCGGTGCTGGTCTTGGTCCCTTCGACCGTCTGCTCGGCGTCGGGGTCGAGCTCGTCGACCTGGGCGATGATCAGGGTGATGTTGTCGTCCCCGCCGCGCTGATTGGCGAGGTCGATCAGGCGTTGCGCCGCGTCCTCGGTGCCGGAGGCGCCGCCCGCCACCTCCAGGATCTCGTTCTCGTCGACCAGGTTCGACAGGCCGTCGGAGCAGAGGACGAAACGGTCCCCCTTCTCGACCGTCTTCACCAGCGTCTCGATCTCCACGTCCTCCTGGTAGCCGACCGAGCGGGTGATGATGTTCTTCAGCTTGTGGTTCTTCGCCGCCTCGCGGGTGATGAGCCCCAGCCGGATCTGCTCGTTGACCAGCGAGTGGTCCTCGGTGATCTGGGTGACGGTCGTGCCGCGGATCAGATAGGCGCGGCTGTCGCCGACGTGCGCCAGGAAGACCAGGTTGTGGTCGAACAGCGCGGCGACGGTCGTCGTCCCCATCCCGCGCAGCTCCGGCTCGTCGTTGGTGCGGTCGAAGATGCGCTTCCCGGCGAGTCGGATGGCGTACTTCAGCTTCTCCCCGCCGATCGCCACCGAGGAGCCGAGCGCCCCCCAGTCGGGGCGGGTCGCCTCGGGGTCGACCTCGACGTTCTGGATCACCTCTTCGATGGTGGTGACGGCGATCTGGCTGGCGAACTCCCCGCCGACGTGACCCCCCATCCCGTCGGCGACGACGTACAGATTAATTTCGTCGTTGATAAGGAAGTTGTCCTCGTTGTTCTGTCGCTTTTGACCGACGTCGGTGATCCCGCAGGACGTGATCTTCACTCGTCGATCCCGTCGATCTCGTAGACTTTGGCCGAGCCCTGCGCCTTCTCCTCGCACAGAAACTGGAGCACCGTCTCGCCGATCTTGAACTTTTCGCCGTGTTTCAACGGGGCCCGGTTGATCTTGATCCCGTTCTTGAGCGTGCCGTTCGTCGACTCCAGGTCGCGCAGCACCCAGCCGCCGTCCTCCAGGTAGATCTCGGCGTGCTGGCGGGAGACCCCCAGGTCGGCGATCTCGATGTCGGCCGCCCCCCCCTCGCGCCCCATCGTCGTACGCGACTTGACGATCGGGTATTCGCGCCCGAACTCGGTCCCTTCCAGCACCACGATCATCACGTCGACATTCTTGGGAAGACTCGACTCTTCGGGGGGGAGCTGCTTGCCGAGGACGGTCGTCGTGTCCGGGAGAACCCGAGTGCTCGGTCCTTTGCCGGACTTCGTCGGCATCCTCTCTCCCGAAGCGAAACAAAAGCCGCCTTCACGAGCGGCTCGGCAGCAACTGGAAAACTCTACCCGTCCGCCGGAAGACGAGTCAAGGCGCACACTTGCTGCACGAGGCCGGGCAACCCTACGATCCGCGGATGCAATTCCGGATTCTTCTCGCCGCTGCCGTCGCGTTTGCGGTCGGCGGCTGCCGAAAACCGGCCGACGATCCGCCGACCGGGTTCGTGCAGGCCAAGCGGATCGAGGTCGCGTCCGACCTGATCGGCGGTCCGCGCGCCGAAGGGCGGGTGGGCGACTTCCTGCTCGCCAACGACCACGTGCGGGTGGTGATCGGGGCGGCCGAGGGCTCGGTCGGCTTCAACCTGTTCGGCGGCTCGCTGCTCGACGCCGACGTGACGCGCGCTCCGGGCGAGCCGGGGCAGGATCGATTCGGCGAAGCGTTCCCCTCGGTGAACGTGTTGACGATCGCCGCCGTCGACACGGTCGAGGTGGTCGACGACGGCTCGAATCGCCGCCGCGCGTCGATTCGCGTCGCCGGGCCGGGCTACCGCTTTCCGCTGACGGCCGAGATCCCGGGGTTGACCAACCCGGTCGACGTCGACCTGGAGACGATCTACTCCCTGACCCCGGACGCCTCGTCGGTCCTGATCGAGACCTACGTGACGATGAACGAACCGGAGACGACGGTCGTCCAGGCGTTCGACGTGCTGCTCGTCGGCAACGGCTTGCGGTCGTTCGGCGCGCCGCTCGGGGAGGCCGAAAGCGGGACGTTCGAGTGGACCGGTGCCGACACCGCGACCGACACCGCCCAAGGGGGCGGCGTGGCGGAGACGGCAGGGATCGCCTACGCCTGGCTGCCGCTCGAGCCGGAGAAGACGCTCGACATCCCCTTCGCCGACGCCAGCCAGCAGCTGGCGGTGATGGGGGGGCTCACCATCGCGTCCGGAAAGCGGCGCGCCTTCCGCCGGCGGCTGGTGATTGCCGGCCCCGACTTGGCGGCGGCGTCGAAGGAGATTGAGCGGGTCCGTGGCACGAAGACCGGCACCTTCGCCGGACAGGTGCGGGACACCGTCGGGCAAGCGGTGGTCGGCGCGCGGATCCGGATCGCCGAGGCGGACGATCCGGAGCGGTTCGTGACCCGCGCGCGGTCCGGCACCGAGGGGGCTTTCGTGGCCGATCTCCCGGCGGGGGCCTACGACGCCATCGTCGAAGCGGAGCACCGGGGAAGCGGTGAACCGCTCCGGTTCGAGATCCGCGCCGGGAAGACGGCGCAGGCGCTGTTCGTGATGCCGGCCGTCGGCACGGTCACCTTCTCCGCGACCGACGGCGCCGACGGCTCGCCGATCCCGGCGCGGCTGACGCTGGTGAAGGACGGACAGGTCGTGGCGCGCGCCTACGGCAACGCCGGGGAGGCCCGCGCGGTGGCCGTCGCGCCGGGGAGCTTCACCGCCTACGTATCGCGCGGACCGGAGTGGTCGTTGGGACAGGCGGCGATCTCGGTCCCGGCCGGCGGAAACGTCGCCGTACCGGCGTCGGCCTCGACGCTCACCCGCGTGGTCGGGACGGCCGGCTTCGTCGCCGGCGACTACCACCTGCACACCGTCCAGAGCCGGGACTCGGGGGTCCCTCTCGCCGAGCGCGCCCTGTCCCTCGCCGGCGAGGGGCTCGAGCACGTCGCCGCCACCGACCACGACCGCGCCACCGACTATCGCCCGGCCATCGAGGCGCTCGCGCTCGAGCCGTTCCTCTCGTCGCTCGTCGGAAGCGAGGTGTCGATCGTCCTCTACGGACACTTCAACGCCTACCCGATGCCGGACGGGAGCGCGACGTCGCGCGCGCACGACGGGACGAAGGTGTGGTTCGACGCCGAGGAGGACCGCCACCTCGGAGCGGCCGAGCTTTTGGCGAAGCTCCGGGCGCTGCCGGGGGATCGCATCCTGCAGATGAACCATCCGCGCTCGGGGGCGGGTAAGGGGTATCTCGCCTGGATCGACTACGACCCGGCGACCGGGACGGCCGACGAGCCGCTCGCCACCGACTTCGACACGATCGAGGTCAACGACGAGTTCGAGCCGGTCGAGGGGAACGCGATGCTCGACTGGTTCTCGATCCGGAAGATGGGGATCCCGATGACGGCGGTCGGCGTCTCCGATTCGCACGTCGTGTGGGATCCCGGCTACCCGCGGACGTTGGTGGAGGTCGGGACCGACGATCCGTCGCAGGTCGAGACGTCGTCCTTCGTCGAGGCGTTGCGCGCCGGCCGCGCGGTGGTCTCCTCCGGACCGTTCGTGCTGACGACCGCCGGCGTCGGGAGCGAGCGCGCGGGGCTGGGCGAGATGCTCGACGCGACGGGCGGCGGCTCGGTCACCGTCGAGGTCCACGTCGAATCGCCGGCGTGGATCCCGTTCGACACGATTCGCCTCTACGAGAACGGGACGCTGGTCGACACCGCGGAGGTGAACCCGCCGCTGGCGGGAGGCCGCTTCGTCCACGACGAGTCGTTCCCGGTCGCGCCGCTGGAGGACGCCTTCTACGTCGTCGTCGTCACCGGTCCGGGCAACCTCTACCCGATCTCCGAACGCGGGGTCTTTGCCTACACCAATCCGGTCTTCGTCGACGTCGGCACCGCGGGCTGGGAGCCGCCGGGGCTGTGATCCGGAATGCGGCTCGCCGGCTCGTCCCGGTGGCGCTCGCGGCGGCGTTCGCCTCGCCGCCGACGGTATGGGGGCATCCGGCCGCGCAGCCGAAGCACGATCGGGTGACGATCGCGCGCGGCCGCATCGCCGTCGCCGTCGACGTCGCGCTCACCGCCGTCGAGGCCGAACGCCTGCGGTCCGTCTACGACCGCGACCGCGACGGGAGACTTTCCGCCGACGAGCGGCGCGTCGCTGCCGCCTATCTGCGCGAGCTCGCCACCCACTTCCTCGCCGTCTCGGTCGACGGCGCCGTGGTTCCGCTCGCCGAGGACGAGGCGTCTCGCGCCGTCGAGGGGTTCGACCGCGGCGATCTCCATGCGACCTTCGTGGTGACGGGTCCCTATCGACTCGTTGGAGGAAGTGGATCCCCGTCCGCCGCGCCGCGCCGCCTGGTGCTGCGCGACCGGCACAAGGACGAGGAGGTCGCCGTCCCCGTGGAGCTCGTCGCCGGCCCCGGCATCGCGCTCGGCACGGGCCGGACCGCGGCGGCGCTGAGCGGCGACTCCCCGTCGGTCGAGATCGAGTTTCGCGTGCCCTAGGGGTTCGCGAGCGGGACGAAGTCGTTGCGCCTCTCCGTGGTAGGATTCACGTCGATGACGCGATTTTCGGCGCCGGTCGTCCTCGCCCTCCTCGCGCTCGCCGCGTGCGGGCCGACGCGGTCGAGCAAGGCGATCTGGCAGGCCCGCGCGGCGATCCAGCGGGCGACGAAGGTCCAGGCCGCCAAGCCGATGCCTTACGAGCTGGCGTTGGCGCGCGAGTACTACGTCAAGGCGAAGGAGGAGGCCGGCTACTCGCACTTCGAGCTGGCCGAGCTGTTGGCGCAGAAGGCGATCGTCTACGCCAAGACGGCGGCCGGCGAAGCGGTCCCCACGCCGACCCCGGCCGAGGTCGAAGAAGAAAAGTTGAGATGACGCGCCGATCCCTCGGATTCCGTGCCGCCGCCCTCGCCGGACTCGCGACATCTGCGCTCGCGGCGTGCGGCAGCCCGGCGAACATCAAGGCTCGGGAGGACGCGTTGCGCTCCGAACTGGCGCGGGCGCAGGCGATGGGGGCGAAGGAGTGCGCGCCCGAGGAGCTCGCGCGGTCGGAGTCGCAGCTCGACTTCGCGATGATGGAGCTCAAGCAGGGGGACTACATCCGGGCCGAGGACCACCTCGAAGAGGGGTTCCGCATGGCCAAGGCCGCGCAGCGCGGCGCCAAGAATTGCGAGCGGGTGGCGAAGGCGACCCCCACCCCGACCCCCACGCCGCCGCCGACGCCGAAGCCGACCCCGAAACCGACCCCCACGCCGGTGGTGGTCGTTTCGACGCCGGCGCCGACCCCCACGCCGCAGGTGATCATCGTCCGCGAGACGCCGACCCCGACCCCCACGCCGGTGGTGATCGTCGTCGCCTCCCCAACGCCCACCCCGACTCCGGACGTGAACCGGATCGACAGCGATACGGACGGGACGCCCGACGTGCGCGATGCCTGCCCTGCCGATCCCGGTCCGCCGACCAACGAAGGTTGTCCGGTGCGCGACGCCGACGGGGACGGCGTCCCCGACTCGACCGACGGCTGCCCGACCGTCGCCGGGCCGGTCGCCTACCGCGGCTGTCCTCCGCCGGACCGCGACCGCGACGGCGTCGTCGACGACGCCGACAAGTGCCCCGACACCGTGGGCCCGCCGACCAACGGCGGCTGTCCGGAGTTCAAGTTCCTGATCGTCAACCGCGAGAAGAAGCGGATCGAGCTGAAGCAGATGATCCACTTCCAGACGGCGATGGCGATCATCCTCCGCGAGTCGTACCCGATCCTCGACGAGATCACCTCGGTGCTGAAGGCGAACGGCACGATGGAGGTCCGCATCGAGGGCCACACCGACTCCGACGGGGCCGCGACGGTGAACCTCGAGCTGTCGAAGGCCCGCGCCGACTCGGTGCGCGCCTACCTGATGCGCGCCGGAGTTTCCGGCTCGCGGATGCGCGCCGTGGGCCTGGGCGAGACGAGCCCGATCTCCGACAACCAGACCCCCGCCGGCAAGGCCCTCAACCGCCGGGTCGAGTTCCACATCACCAAGGACTAGGGGTTCGGGGAGCCCGAGGGGCCGGACGGTCGCTTCGCCTTCACCGCGCAGTCCGGCGCCGTGAAGGGGGCGTCGGGGGACCACTTCTCGGTCAGGCGGCGGGAGCAGGTCGGATCGCGCAGGATGTAGCCGGCCAGCGGATTCCCCTTGGGGAGGACGCCGTAGGCCCAGACGACGCCGTGGAGCGAGAGCCGCAGGATCCGGTCCCCCTTTCCGTTCTCGTACGCCTCGACCGTCGTCTCGGGTCCCTCGATGGCGAGCGTCGCGTCGGTCGTCATCGTCCCTTTCTTCTCCCAGCCCTGGAGGTTTGGAGCGGGGAACCCGTTCGGATCGACCTGGGGCGCGGCCGCGGGGGCCGCGGCGAAGAGGAGGCCGGCGAGGAGTCGGACCATGCGATGATCTTACCGTGCCCGAGGCGCCCCCCCGCCAACCGATGGATCCGTCCCCCGTCTACCTCTGGGCGGCGTTGCTCCTCGCGCTCGTCCTCCTCGGCCTCGTCGCCGCACGCGTTCTCGGCCGGCTGTAGTTGCGCGGGGATCGGGGTCGGTCGTATCGTTCGCCTCGATGGCGAAATCGGTGGCCAAGAAGGCCAAGAAGGTCGAGACGGCCAAGAAGGCGGTCGCGAAGCGCCCCACGAAGAAGGCGAGCCCGGCCAAGGCGTCGAAGGCGCCCGCCGCGGCGAAGACGGAGGCCTCGAGCCCCTCGCCGCGCCCGGCGCTGAAGCCGCTCACGCTGAAACAGAAGCTGTCGCTGATACGGCTCGATCCCGTGACGGGCAAATGCCAGCACGGTATGGCCCCGGAGACCTGTTCCTTCTGCATGCAGATCTGACCGTCCGGGCGGTGGTGCGGGCGGCGGCCGTGGCCGCGCTCGTCCTGCTCGCCGCCGGAACGGCGCGGGCGCAGCAGGAGGACCGGATCTTCCTCGGCGTCACCGGCGGCGTCCGCTACGACGGCGCCGGCCTCGCCGTCCCGGCCGGCGTCGAGGTCGGGTACCTGCACATCCCTCCGGAAGAGTGGTTCCCGCCGCAGGAGGACCTCTATCGCACCGGCCAGCCGCCGCTGCGCTGGTTCGCGAACTGGGGGATCGAGGGATCGCGCGTTCAGTGGGGCGGCGGCCGCTCGCGCACCGCGATCGAGCTCCACGAGTACTTCCACCGGCACTACGACGGCCAGCCGTTCGACCCGCGGCGCGGCGGCCTCGCGTTCGGATTCGGCGCCGGGCCGGTCTTCGTCGACGACGACAACCGCCTCGACGTCGGCGGCCAGGCGACCGTCTGGGGCGCGTGGTGGATCTTCTCCCCGTACGTCCGCGGCTCGTGGACGATGCGCGACCGCTTCGGCGCCGAGCTCGGCTTGCGCGTCCGCGCCTCCGTCGCCGTCACCGACCGCGACTAGTTGATCTGGCCGCTGGGGAACGGCGTCGACGAGTCGGGGATGGTGCCGAACTGTTGTTCGTAGCGGGCGACGTTCTCCTGGAGGGCGCGGAGGAAGCGCTTGGTGTGGGAGGCGCTCATGATCAGGCGGGAGCGCAGCTTGCCGTAGGGCGGGTTCGGCAGGACGAAGATGAAGTCGAGGACGAACTCCTCCGGCGAGTGGGCGATCATCGCCATGTTGGCGTAGGCCCCCTGCTTGGTCTCGTCGTCGGCCTGGATCTGGATGTTCAGCGTCTTGGGGTCGGGTGAGCGGGTCGACATCGTTCTCTCCTAGGGGGTAGCGGGGTGGCCGCCCGCGTGCGCGGCGGCGCGGAGCTCGGCGAGGACCCGGTCGGTGAAGGTGCGTGTGTTTCCGTGACCCGCGAGGTCGGGGGTCCGCGCCTGGGGGTCGCCGAGGGCGGCGATCACGGCGCGCTCGAGGCGCGAGGCGGCCTCGCGCTCCCCCAGGTCCTTGAGCATCAGCACCGCGGCCAGCATCGTCGCCGCGGGGTTGGCGATCCCCTTCCCGGCGATGTCGGGGGCGGTGCCGTGGACCGCCTCGTAGAGCGCGGCGTCGGTGCCGATGTTCGCACCCGGCGCGACCCCGAGCCCGCCGACCAAGCCGGCGGTCAGGTCGGAGAGGATGTCGCCGAAGAGGTTCGTGGTGACCAGCGTGTCGAAGCGCGTCGGGTCCTTCACCAGCTGCATGCAGCAGTTGTCGATGATGATCTCGTCGCAGGCGATGTCCGAGTACCCGGCCGCGACCTCTTTCACGACGTCGAGGAACAGACCGGAGGTCTTCTTCAGGATGTTCGCCTTGTGGACGATCGTCACCTTCCGGCGCCCTTCGGCCCTCGCGTAATCGAAGGCGAAGCGCGCCAGCCGTTCGGATCCGGCGCGGGTGATGATCGAGATCGACTCGCCGGCCGACCGCTTGTTGTCGACGTAGTGGTCGACGCCGGAGTACATCCCCTGCGTGTTCTCCCGGACCACGACGATGTCGACCTTGTCGTAACGGGAGGGGACGCCAGGGATCGAACGGACCGGCCGCACGTTGGCGAACAGGTCGAGCTCCTGACGCAGCGCCACGTTGACGCTGCGGTAGCCGCGCCCGATCGGCGTGGCGAGCGGCCCTTTGAAGCACAGCCGCGTGCGCCGGATCGAGTCCAGCGTCGCCGGCGGCAGCGGCGAGCCGTTCGACCCGAGCGAGGAGGCGCCCGCCGGTCGCTCCTCCCAGACGATTCCGGTCGCGAGCAGGTCGACGGCCTCCACGGCGGCCGCGACCACCTCCGGCCCGATGCCGTCCCCGCGGATGAGTGTGATCGTGCGGCCCACGGGCATCGACCGTTCCGGCGCGTGCTACGCGGCGCCGTAGATCTTCATCACGTTGCCGAGGAGCCGCAGCGCCGCCCCCTTCTCCCGCTGGAAGGCGTTGCGCCCCATGATCGAGCCGAAGCCGCCCCCTTCGCGGATGGCGCGCGCCTCGTCGAGGATCGCCTCGTCGTTCTCCTTCTTGGCGCCGCCCGAAAAGATCACGATCCGCTTCCCGTTGAAGGTGCCCTGGATGACGTGGCGCACCCGCTGGGCGAGCGTCTCGCGCGGCACGTTCGCCGCCTCGTAGACCTTCTTCGCCGCCTCCTGCTCCAGGTGTTCGCTCGGCAGCTTCACCTTCACCACGTGCGCGCCGAGCTCGGCGGCGATGTGCGCCGCGTAGGCGATCACGTCGAGACCCGTCTCCCCCTTGCTGCTGATCGCCCCGCCGCGGGCGTAGGACCAGACCACGGTCGGCAGCCCCACCGCGCGCGCCTCGCGGATCAGCTCGCGGAGCTGTTCGTACTGCAGCCGGCGGTCCAGCGTCCCGGGGTAGATGGTGTAGCCGATCGCCGCGCAGCCGAGACGCAGCGCGTCCGAGACCGAGGAGGTCTGCGCGCCGAGCGGATCCTTCTCGTCCTGGAGGACGTCGTGGTTGTTCACCTTGAGGATCGTCGGGATGCGCCAGCCGTACTCCGCCGCCCCGGCTTCGAGGAAACCGAGCGGCGCCGCGTAGGCGTTGCAGCCGGCCTCGATCGCCAGCTGGTAGTGGTAGTCGGGATCGTAGGCGGGCGGATTCATCGCGAAGCTGCGCGCTGGCCCGTGCTCGAACCCCTGGTCGACAGGCAGGATCACCAGCCGTCCGGTGCCGGCCAGCTTCCCGTGGTTCAGCAGGCGGGCGAGGTTGTTCAGGACGCCCGGATTCTCGCTCCGGTACCACCCCAGGATCTCGTTCACGCGGTTCGTCATCTCGAAGGCTCCGTGATTGCGCGCAGGATCGACGGTCCGACCGGGCCGCCAAGGGACTCTTGCTACGTCCGGCGGCGTCCCGGAGGCAAGCGGGAACTTTGCGCCACGCCGGCGCCGCGCGAGAGCGTTCTTGCCCCTCCGCGCCGAACAAACTAGTCTATACAACTAGATGAAAAACGAGATCGGGGCGTTCGAGGCGAAGACCCGCCTTTCGGAGCTGTTGCGCGAAACCGAGCGAGGGCGGTCGTTCGCCATCCGGCGGCGGGGAAAGGTGGTGGCCCGACTCGTTCCTCCGGGTCCCGAGGAGGGCGAGCCGATGGAACCGGATCAGGTTTGGAAGGCGCTCCGCGAGATCCGCAAGCGCGTCCCGGGCCCGGTCCGAGTACGCGAATTGATCGACGAGGGCCGGCGGCATTGACGGCCTGGGTGCTGGACTGCTCCGTCGCGCTCGCCTGGTCCTTGCCCGACGAGCGTTCGGCCCAGGCGGATCGGTTTCGTCGGGACCTCGCGGTGGAGGACCTGCTCTGGATCCCCGCCCTCTGGTGGTACGAGCTGACGAACGCGCTGACCGCCGCCCGACGGCGCCAACGGCTCACGGAGGCCGATGTCGTCCAGCTGATCGACCTGTATCGACGCCTTCCCTTGTCGACGGACGGAGCGCCTCCCGCATCGACCGTCTCACGCATTCACGCGTTGGCCTGGGAGTACGGTCTTTCGGCCTACGATGCCGCCTACCTGGAGCTCGCCCAGCGGCACGGGTGCGGTCTCGCGACGCTGGATCGCGATCTCGCGTCCGCCGCCCGGAGCTCCGGTATCACCGTTGCCTAGCCCGGGATCTGCCGGGGTTTCGAGGACCGCCTTTGCGGCCGGATCGTGTCGTGGTAGGAGCCCCGGTCCGATGGGACTTCTCGAAAAGCTTTCTTCCCGATCCGGCTCGCGCACGCAGGACGCCAACGTGGCGGTCGCCGCACGATGTCTTGCGAAGCCGGACCTCCTCGCCGAGATCGTGCAGGGACTCGCCGACGCCGACGCTCGCCTGGCGGGGGACTGTGCCGAAGTGATGACCAAGGTCGCCGAGCAGGCACCGTCGCGGATTGCGCCGCACGCTGCAATCCTCCTTCGTCTCCTGATGAATCACCGGAACGGTCGCGTGCGCTGGGAGTCGGCGCACGCCCTCGCGCTCGTTTCGTCGCAGGCGCCGCGGGTGGTCGAAGCGGGACTTCCCGCCCTCTGCGAGCTCGCGCGCAAGGACAAGAGCGTGATCGTGCGCGATTACGTCTTCGATGCCATCTCCGGATACGCCTCGACCGGGCCGAAGGCGGCGCGCGCGGCGCTTCCGATCCTCATCGAGGGTCTCGACCTCTGGGGCTCGAAGCACGCCGGCCGCATCCTGGCCGCGTTGGCGTCGCTGGCCGACACGGACCCGACGCTGGCCGGCGATCTCGCGCCGGCCGCCGCGCGATTCGCGAGCCACACGCGGAGTGGCGTTCGCAAGGCGGCGGAGCGCCTTCAGCGGGCGGTGGCGGCGGCGCCGACACGAGGCCGCCGGTCGACCGGCACCGCTAGGTGAACCCGAATCCGGCGGCGAGCTCGGCGATCAGCCTAACCACTACCGGGAGCGCCCGCCGGTTGGTGGCGATCAGGCCGCGGGGATGGATCGGGTTCGGGCGGTTGTAGAGGAGCGGTTCGCCGAACAGGTCGGTGAGGAGGTCGCCCGCTTCGTGGATCACCACCGACGGGGCGCAGGTTCAACGCGCATCTTCTCCTGCGAAAGCCGGTCGCTTCCCAGAACGGTTCTGAAGTAGCTTGACGTCCCATGAAAAGGACGAACCCTTCGAAAATGACGGTTCCGGCCCTGATGGTCGCCGTGGCTTGTCTCGGGGTGGCGAACGCCATCGGGTGCGAAGCGGAAGAGGAGAGGCGGTCTTCGGACGGCACTCCGTCGCCAACCCCTTTTCCGCTCCCGGCAACCTTCTATTTCACCGGGGCGGAGCAACTCTACGTCGTGCCCGCCGGCATCACGAAAGTGAGAGTCGAGGCATTGGGGGCGAAGGGTGGCAAACAGGTGTGCGGTGCCAAGAAGAACATGGCCGGCGGTGGGCGGACGGTAGCCACCATCGAGGTCACTCCCGAAGAAACGCTCTACGTCTACGTGGGTGGCACCGGTGGTGGGTACCACGGTACGGAGACTCCCAGCCTCGCCGGAGGCTTCAACGGAGGCGGCGACGGAGGCGATTCGCCCGATTCCTGTCCGGGATCCGGTGGCGGAGGCGCGTCCGACGTGCGCCGAGGAGGCAATTCGATCACGCCCACGGACTACCGGGTGGTCGTCGCCGGTGGAGGCGGAGGCATCGGCGGTGGCGGCATCTGTCAATACGGCGCTGGCGGAGTGGGCGGCGGAGTCGTGGGCGGGAATGGCCAGGCGGGGTGCACCGATCTGGTCATCGGATCGGGTGGCACCCAGACGGCCGGGGGCGGCGGAGGCCTTGGAGACAACGGCGGAAGTCCGGGAATGCCCGGAACGCTCGGTGCGGGAGGCGCCGGAGGCGTGGGGGACAACGGCTGTGGGGGTGGCGGAGGAGGCGGATACTATGGCGGCGGCGGTGGAGGTGGCAGAAACGGGGGATATTGCGGTGGCGGCGGCGGTGGCGGCTCGGGCTATGCAGCCGGCACGGATGTATTGATCGAGAGTGACATCAACGTCGCCGCGGGCCGAGTAACGATCATTCCCATGTCGAACTGATCCAAAGGACCTCGGCCCGCCTCTCGGGCCCATCGGACGTCGCTCTCAGGCGGAAGTCGTGCGCCCTTGCTCCAGGCTGGACCTGCCCTGGACGGGACAGCCCCTTCATACTCGGAGTCGGAAGGGAGCCGGAACGGGTCGGCCGGCCCCGCGAAGCGGGGCCAACGCCCTACGCGCTCCTAGGTGAATCCGAATCCGGCGGCGACCTCGGCGATCCGTTTCACCACCACCGGGAGCGCCCGCGGGTTGGTGGCGATCAGGCCGCGGGGATGGATCGGGCTCGGACGGTTGTAGAGGAGCGGCTCGCCGAACAGGTCGGTGAGGAGGCCGCCCGCTTCGTGGATCACCACCGAAGGGGCGCAGGTGTCCCATTCGGCCGTCTTGCGGCTGGGATGGAGATAGAGGTCGGCCGTTCCGTCGGCGACGAGCCCGACCTTGACGCCGATGCTTCCGGCGGGAAGAAGCGATGCCGGCTTGAGCTCGCGGGTGAGCGCCTCCAGACGCTTGGTGCGGTGCCAGCGCGAGACGGTCATCCGCATCCGCCCCGGATCGTCCTCGGCGCCGACGCGCAGACGGCGCGGGGCGCGGTCGGGGGCCGCCGGATCTTCCAGGACCGCCCCCTCCCCCTCGACCGCCACGAAGAGGCGACTCCGCGCCACCTGGTGGACGACCCCCAACCGCGGGCGGCCGTCGACGCACAAGCCGATCTGCACCGCGAAGTCGTCGGTCCCGTCGATGTACTCCTTCGTCCCGTCGATCGGATCGACGATCCAGACGCGCGACCGGCCCAGGCGCGCCGAGTCGTCGGCGGTCTCCTCGGAGAGAATGCCGTCGCCGGGGAAGCGGGCACGGATCCCGGCCTCGATGATCCGGTTGGCGGCGAGGTCGGCGGCGGTGACCGGATCGCCGTCCGGCTTGTGGGTGACCGCCGCGGTGCCGCGCGCCGCCATCACCGCGCGACCCGCCTCCTCGGCCAACGCCACCGCAAGCCGCCGCTCCGCGTCGAGCGTCACGCGAAGATCGAGCTCCGCGCCATCTCGCGCTCCACGTCGGCCACCTCTTTGGGGCAGTCGCGGGAGAGGATCTCGTGGCCGGTCGGCGTCACCAGCACGTCGTCCTCGATCCGGATCCCCATCCCGGAGAAGGCCGGGTCGGCCGCGGACGGAAGCTTCTCGTCCGGGGGGACGTAGAGCCCTGGCTCGATCGTGATCACCATCCCCGGCTCGAGACGGCGGCTCTCGCCACCGGCGAGGTAGTCGCCGACGTCGTGCACGTCCATCCCCAGCCAGTGGCTGGTGCGGTGCATGTAGAAGCGCTTGTAGGCCTCGCTCTCCAGGTTCCCGTCGACCGTGCCCTCGAGCAGGCGGTTGGCGACCATCCCCTCGACCAACGCGCGCGTGGCGATCTCGTGGATCCCGAGGATCGTCGCCCCCGGCTTGGTCGCGGCGATCGCCCGCGCTTGAGCCTCGAGCACCGCCTCGTAGAGCGCCCGCTGCGCCGCCGTGAAGCGGCCGTTCACCGGATAGGTGCGGGTGATGTCGCCGGTGTAGCCGTCGACCTCCGCCCCGGCGTCGAGGAGGAGTAGCGCCCCGTCCGGCAGCGGGTCCCGGTTGGTGACGTAGTGGAGCACCGTGGCGTTGGCGCCGGCGCCGACGATCGTGTTGTAGCCGGGCGCCTGCGCCCCGCGCCGGCGGAAGACGTACTCCACCACCGCCTGGATCTCGTACTCCCGCATCCCGGGCCGGGCGACCGCCATCGCCTCGCGGTGCGCCTCGGCGCTCACCGCCACCGCGCGCCGCAGGAGGGGCAGGTCCTCCTCGGTCTTGAACAACCGCATTTCGCCGAGGGTCGCCATCGGATCGAGAATGCGGCGCGGGGGCAACGCCTGACGCGGCTTGGCGCGCACTCCGTTGAGCCAGCCGACAAATCGGCCGTCGGCGTCGGAGTAGCGGCCGAGGTGGAAGTAGACCGTCGTCGCGTTCTCCAGGATCTGCGACATCTTTCCGTCGAGCTGTCCGATCGAGAACGCCTCGTCGGCGCCGTAGCGCTCGATCGCCCCTTCCGGCCCGGCGCGGCGTCCGGTCCAGGTCTCGCGCTCCTTGTCGCGCGGTCGCACGAAGAGGGTGAACGGCACGCCGCGCCCCTTCTGCAGGACGGCCACCGCGTCGGGCTCGTCGAATCCGGTCAGGTAGAAGAAGTCGCTGTCCGGCCGGAACGGGAACTCGGTGTCGTTGCTGCGGCGGATCTCGTGCGCCGTCGGAAAGACGGCGACCGAGCCCGGCTCCATGGCCTCCAGGAAGCGCCGGCGGCGCGCGGCGAATGGGTTCATCGCCAAAGACGCTAGCACAGCGGACGGGACTACTTCGCCTTGGCGAAGCGGATGCGGTGGAAACGGAGCGGCTTGGCGACGTTCTTGACCGGCGTTTCGACCGGACCCTCGAACGTCACGTCGCGCAGGTCCGGATCGGCCGGCGGGAGGGCGTAGCGCGCCACGTCCATCAGCAGCACCTCGCGGAATCCGGCGAGCGACTGCAGGCGCGCCGTGGCGTTCATCCCGGAGGAGAAGGCGGTGAAGTCCTGGTTCGGGCCGAACAGGCCGACGCTGGCGGGGCAAAGGTTGAGCGCCACCGCCACCCCCAGCCCCGGCACCGCGCCGCTGGAGACGATCTCCTTCATCTCCGGCTCGTCCTGCAGCGCGACGGTGAAGTTCAGGATGTCGCGGGCGGCCTTCACCGCCGAGCCGATCCGCTGTCCGCGGTCGGCGCGGAAGAAGGGCGGCCCGAAGATCCCGATGACGCAGTCGCCGACCATCTTGTCGAAGACGCCGCCGTGCTTCCACAGGATCTCGACCGCCCCCTTCGACCATCGGTCGACGAAGGCGCCGATTCGCGCCGGCTCGAGCAGCACCCGCTCCGAGATCTTGGTGAAGCCGTTGATGTCGGCGTAGAGCAGCGCAACCTCCTCGGTGCGCGGCGCGAGGTAGCGTTCGGCGTAGGCCGGATCGCGCAGCAGCTCGTTCACCACGTCCGGCGCGAAGAACTGGGACAGGTGGCGGCGCTCGCGGTTGTAGTCGACCAGGCGCTGGCTCACGGTCTGCGCGAAGACGGTCAACAGGTCGACGCCGAAGGAGGTCAGGCCCTCGGCCGCGGTGGCGAGCACCGCCCCGAGCGGCCGGTCGGCGAACACCCCGCCCATCAGGACCGTCTCGACCGGAACGGAGATACCCAGAACCTTCCGGATCCCGTCGGCGTCGTCGATCGGCCGTCCGGTCTCGAGCAGCTCGGCCAGCCGTCCGTGCGGGCGGGTGTCGGAGCTGTGGAGGCAGATCGACTCCGAATAGATCCGGTAGCGGGGCGCGCGCGCCGCCGCGGCCCCTCCGGTCTCGTCGCGGTAGACGAGCACCAGGTCGCGCAGCGACAGCGCCTGCGACAGCTCGGCGACGGCGTCGTCGACGCCGCGCTCAAAGACCGGCGAGCGGAGCGCCTGCTGGATCCGGAGGATCACCTGCTGCTTCACCGCCGCCGTCTGGTGCGCGGAGAGGACGCCGTCCAGCTCCTCGCAGGCGACGTCGATCCGTCCCGCGAGCTTCTTCGCCTCGCCGAGCCGGTTTCCCAGGAAGGAGAAGGCCGCGATCCCCACGTGCCGTCCGGCGACGATCAAGTTCTGGGCGACGATCGTTCGCCGTCCGTCGGGGCTGCGGGCGATCATCTCCAGGGCGGAACGGTTCAGGATCTCCTTGTCCTCGCTCCGCCAGAGACCGTGCTCGACGATCTCGTCGATCAGTTGTTCGTTGCGGGTGCGGACCAACGCGCCGATCGCTCCGAGTCGCTCTGCGACGGCCGGCAGGAAGCGGCCGAGGGTCCCTTGGATCGAAAGGCGCTGCCGCGAGCACTCTTCGAGCAGGTCGTCGACGAAGGAGGAGAGCTCGCGGAGGATCGCCACTTCGTCGGTCCCGCCCCTCGGATCGACGGCACGGAGCGACGGGGCCCGCGAGGAGGGCTTGCGCTTTCGCCGGGGTTGGCGCCTGTTTCGATCGGCCGCCTTCAACGACCCTCCCGTTCCGACGATGGTACGGGGGTCCGCCAGGGGGCGCAAGGGAACGGCCGAACTGGCATGAAACCGAAATGAAAGCGGCAGGTTGGGCGCGACCGGCGATTGACAGCGGGCGGTGCGGCCCGTAGCCTCCCGTCCCGCAAGGGGGATTCCGATGCGACCACGGTCGATCGCAGTGGTGAACCAGAAGGGCGGGGTCGGCAAGACGACGACCGCGGTCAATCTCGCCGCCGGGCTCGTGGGTGAAGGGCACGAGGTGCTGCTGGTCGACCTCGACCCGCAAGGACACGCGACGGCCCATCTCGGAATCGCCCCCGATCGCGTGCGCGATCGAACGGTCTACCAGGTCCTCCTGGGCGAGGCCGACGTCGCGGGCGTCCTGGTGGATGCGTGGGGCCGGGCCGCCGACGGTGGTTCGTCGGCGCGAGGCGCCGCCAAGAAGGGTCGGCTCGACGTCGTTCCCGCCGACCTCGACCTGTCCGGGGCGGAGCTGGAGCTCGCCGGCGCGGTCGGGCGCGAGCGGATCCTCTCCGAGGCGCTGGCCGGCGTCGCCGACCGCTACGCCTACGTGGTGATCGACGCGCCCCCGTCGTTCGGTCTGCTCACCCTGAACGCGCTGGTGGCCGCGCGCGAGGTGCTGGTGCCCTTGCAGACCGAGTACTACGCGCTCCACGGGATGACGCGTCTGTTCAAGACGGTCGAGACGGTGAAGCGGCGCCTCAACAAGCGCCTCGAGGTGACGGCGATCCTGCCGACGCGCTGCGACCTGCGCCGCAACCTCGACCGCGGCGTGCTGGAGCAGGTGAAGGGGCACTACAAGAAGCTGGTGCTCGAGACGGTGATCCGGCCGAACGTGGCGCTGGCCGAGGCGCCGGCGCACGGCAAGACGATCTTCGACTACGCCCCCGAGGCGACCGGGTCGGAGGACTACCGCGCCCTCGTCGCCGAGATCCTCGAGAGGGGGAGGTAGGCGATGGCCCGCAACGCGCTGCCGACGGGAACGCTGGACCGACTGATCGGCGAGTCCGCCCCCGGGCGCGTGCCGGCCGCGACGGTCCGTCCGAAAACGGCCGCGACCGCGGCGTCGGCGGCGCGACCCGAGGGGCGGCGGCCCTCGAGAGGGGCGAGGCCGGCGGCGGGGCGTCGAACGCGGACGGGCCGCCGTGAACCGGCACGCGCGCCGGCGCCGCGCCCGATTCCGGGAGATCCGCTGGAGCGATACGCGGTGTCGCGCGGCGTGTCGCCGCACGGCGGGATCGGCGATCGACTGCGCTTCGCGGTGCAGCTCGCGCTCGACCTTCGCGACCTGTCGCGCAAGGAGCGGGTCGGCCTCCTGACCGTCGTCTCCCGCGCTCTCGTCGGCTACCTCGACGCCTACGACCGGCCCTGACGACCGCCGCCGACTACCGGCGGGAGGGGTCGACGACGTCGAAGCGCATCGTCGTGGCGTCGAAGTGGCAGGAGAGGCAGGCGTAGGGAACCGGGATCTCGTGCGCGCCGGCCGGCGACGGGAAGAGGCTGGTGTCGACGAGCCTCCCGTTCGCGTCGTAGACCAGGAACCCGAGCGATCCGTCCCGCCGCGATCCGGCGACCAGGATCTCGGTCTCGCGCACCTCCCCGTCGACGAGCGTCTCGGCGACCGAGACCGTCGAGCCCGGAATCCGGTAGATCCGTCGCGGACCGCGTTTCGGCCGCGATTCGACGATGGTCGACGGATGGACGGTGTAGTCGACGACCGATCGCCGGAACGATTCGAGCGTCGCGGGCACGCCGCGCCGGCAGCGGGCGAAGCGGTGCAGCGCCCGGCGGACGAGGGGGAATTCGATTCCGGATTCGGTGCCGCGTCCGCGGAGCAGCGCGGCGAGGACGGCCCGCCCGCGCGGTCCGGCCGCCAGGAGCTCCGCGCGGACGATCGGGCGACCGTCCGTCCGGCGCTCCAGCAGGTATCCGACCACCGCACGTTGAAACGGCGGGACCGCGGTCATGTCGAACGACTCCGGCGCCTGCGCGAGGTCGGTCGCCGCGAGCTCCGCGTCGAAGGCGAGGTCGGTGTCGGAGGTCGGCGCGCAAGCCTCGTCGAGCGAGCCGACCGTCTCGCCGACCGACGCGACCGGCGACGCCTCGGTCGGATCGCACGTCTGCGCGCGCAGGGCCGCACCCGAGGCGACCACCAGCGACGTCGCAAACGCCGCGATCCGGGTCGTCGAGGATGCCGAGGGGAGGCGCATCGGACCGCCCTCGGCTGCACCTTCCGTGCCTCGGTCGTCCGTCGCTCCGCGCGCCGAACGCCGCGAAATCCCTGCCGCCGTACGCCGCCGGTCCGGGCGCCCATGGAGAAAAGGGCGCACGCAAAGGGGAGAAGGTGTCCCGGCCCGGCGGGGCTCGGCAACGGAGACCGCTGCGGTAGAGTCGTGACGCATGGACGCGTCTACGGCCGCCCCGGACCGTATCCCCGAGCCTCGGATCCGACCGTATGCCGCGGGCGATGCCGGTCCGTGTCGACGGATCCTCGAAGTCGTGCTGCCCGCGTTCGGTCTGAACGTCGACTTCGAGGGCACCGACCGCGACCTCCTCGACGTCGACGCGAGCTACCTCGCCGGCGGCGGGGCCTTCTGGGTGGTCGAGGCGCCGGGCTCCGGCCGGGTGATCGGCATGGGTGGCCTGCACCGGGTCGCGCCGGACACGGGCGAGGTCCGAAAGATGTACTTCCTCCCCGAACTGCGGGGACGCGGGTTCGGTCGGAAGCTGCTCGACACCGCCGTCGGGTTCGCGCGCGAGCGAGGCATCCGGACGCTCACCCTGGAAACGGCGTCGGTGCTGGGTGACGCCATCCGGCTGTACGAGCGTTACGGATTCACCTCGGCGCCGGAGCTCCTGCGGACGAAGCGCTGCAATCTCGCCTATCGCTACGACGTGCCGGCGGGTTGATCGGCGCGGCGGGCTAGGCCATGGCGGCCATCCCGGCCGGCCGGCTGGCGAGGAACGCCGCGGTCTTCTCGCGCTCCTGATCGGTCATGCCGACGAAGCGGACACGCACCGTCAGCGTTCCGTCGACCGGGAGGACGCGCAGGATCGAGGCGTGCAGCGTCACCGGCTCGAGCCCCTTCGCGGCGCGCGAGCGGGCGTCCTCGCGGATCTCCAGGCGCAGCACCGATCCGACCTCGGGCTCCTCGGCCGCCTCCCACTTGAGCTGGGCGCCCCCCAACGAGAGGTCGACGAGCGTGGCGTTCTTCCATCCGGCGGGGAGGGCCACGCGCGCCGACACCGGCACGGCCCGTCTCGCCGACCGCCGTGGCGTGATGCCGGCGAGGTACTGCAGCGCCTCGTCGAACTCGCGCTCCTCGGACTTCATGAAGCAGACCTCCGACGCGCCGGCGAGGAACGATCCGTCGCGCATGTCGGTCCGGCCGTCCGGCACCAGGATCAGGCTCGGGGCGCCGGCGTGCTTGGCCTGGCGGCAGAACAGCTCGACGTCGTTCTTGCTCATCGACTCCTCGAGCTGGAGGATGGCGACGGCGGGCCGCTTCTTCCAGCCGGCGATCTTCGACGCCTCGACGGCGACCTCGAGCGCGACGTCGTTGCGGCGCTTGAGCTTCTGCAAGGCCGGGTAGGTGCCGCGCCGGCTGACCAGCGCCAGGACGAGCTTCTTCGACCCGTCCGACTCCGGGGCATCGTCGAGCGCCCCCAGCGCCGCGGCCATCGCCTTGCGGTCGTGGGCCACGGCCAACGCCTCCTTGGGATCGATCACCCCCTGCTTCACCAGGTCGAGGAGAGCGTCGTGCTGGAGCTGCATCCCGGCGCCGCGGGAGGTCTGCATCACCGACGGGATCTGGAACGTCTTCCCTTCGCGGATCAGGTTCGACACCGCGTGGTTCACCAGCAGCACCTCGTAGGCGGCGACGCGACCGCCCCCCTTTCGGCGGCAGAGCGTCTGGGAGACGACGCCGAGCAGCGTGTCGGCGAGCAGGATGCGGATCTGCGCCTGCTCGTCGGCCGGGAACTGGTCGATGACGCGGTCGACCGTCGCCGCCGCGGTGTTGGTGTGCAGCGTGCCGAAAACCAGGTGGCCGGTCTCGGCGGTCTCCAAGGCGATGGCCAGCGTCTCGCGGTCGCGCAGCTCGCCGATCAGCACCACGTCCGGATCCTCGCGCAAGGCCGCGCGGAGCGCCGTCGCGAACGACTCGGTCATCGGTCCGACCTCGCGCTGGTTGAGCAGGCAGCGCTTCCGAGGGTGGACGAACTCGATCGGGTCCTCGATGGTGATGATGTGCTCGCTGCGCGACCCGTTGATCTGGTCGATCAGCGCCGCGAGCGTCGTCGACTTGCCGGAACCGGTCGGTCCGGTGACGAGCACCAGCCCCTTGCTGTTCTCCACCAGCTCGACGACCGAATCGGGCAGCCCGATCTGTTTGGTCGAGATGATCCGGTTCGGGATCTGGCGGAAGACGCCGCCGATCCCGGCGAGGTCCTGGAAGACGTTGCAACGCATCCGCGCCCGTCCCTCGACCTCGTACGCGAAGTCGGTGTCGTGCCGCGCCTCGAACTGCGACCAGTTGCGCGCCGGCGCCGCGGCGCGGATGAGCCCTTCGAGGTCGGCGTGGGAGAGAGGGAGCCAGCCGTCGAGCAGCAGCATCTCTCCGTCGACGCGGACCATCGGCACCTCCCCCGACTTCAGGTGCAGATCGGAGGCGCGCAGGTCGAGCATGTGGTGGAACAGCTCGTCGAGCGCCGCCGGCTTGCGCGCCGGCCCCTTCGCGACCG
>CAYJRR010000036.1:3556-36389 GCA_964372275.1 uncultured bacterium | reverse complement strand
GAAGGTCCGCTACCTGCACTCGGACATCGACACCGTGGAGCGGATGGAGATCCTGCGCGACCTGCGCCTCGGGACGTTCGACGTGCTGGTTGGGATCAACCTGCTGCGCGAGGGGCTCGACATCCCCGAGGTGTCGCTGGTGGCGGTGCTCGACGCCGACAAGGAGGGGTTCCTGCGGAGCGGCCGGTCGCTCATCCAGACGATCGGCCGCGCCGCGCGCAACGTGAACGGGCGCGTGATCCTCTACGCCGACCACGAGACCGGGTCGATGCGCGAGGCGCTCGGGGAGACGGCGCGCCGCCGCGAGAAGCAGCTCGCCTACAACCGCGCGCACGGCATCACGCCGCAGTCGGTGACGAAGGAGATCCGCGACGTGCTCGGCTCGGTCTATGAGGCCGACTACGTGACGGTGCCGCTCGCCGCCGAGAAGAAGGGGGAGTACCTCCCCGCCCGCGAGATCCCCAAGCGCGTCGAGAAGCTCCGCGAGGAGATGCTCGACGCGTCGAAAGCCCTCGACTTCGAGCGCGCCGCCGTCTTGCGCGACAGGATCAAGGAGCTGGAGGGGAAGGCGCTGGCCGTCTACGAGGAGAGCTGACGCCGCCGGGCGTATACTCCCCGGTCGTGCGTGCCGCGGCGCGACGACTGATGCCGGCCCTGGTCCTCCTGGGCGCCGCCGGCTGCCGGCGCGACGCCGCGCCGTGTCGAGCCCCCGCGCCGGCGGTGCGCCGCATCCCCGACGGTCGGATCTCGTTCCATGCTTCGCCCTACGCCGGGGGGCTCTCGTTCGCCGAGATCGGCGTCGAGCTTTCCGCCGACGGCCGGCCGGCCGTCTTCGTCGAGGAGAGCCGGACCTCCGTCCCGAACCTGTTCGGAGCCTACGGCTGGACCGATCTCACCCGGATCGTGGCACGCGCGGACGGGGTGACGCGGGTCACCTGGATCGAAGCGCTCCGCGATCACCCCGACACCTGGATCGTCTCCCACCAGTACCTCTTCGACCGCGCGATGCGCCTCGACCGCAGCACGCCGGTCTTCGTGACCCTCACCGGCGGCGACGGCGCGCGCGTCTACTACGGTCCGGCCGACGACACCGAATACCTCGAGGAGGACTACCTGGGCCTCCCCGCCACCGACGGATATGCCAAGCGCGGCAGCATGCTCCACGGCGGGGTGCCGCTGAACTACGCCTGGAACGCGAGCGGCGGGGTGGCGGTCGGGGTGATGACCCACCGGCCCGGCACCTACGAGCTGCCGGTCTCGGTCGACGGGGAGCGGATCTCGCTGGGGGCGACCTACGCCCCGTCCGCCGCGCTGGCGCAGCAGACGCGCTTCGACGCGGGCGAGCGGTTCAACACCGACGCGGTCTTCGTCACCTACCACCGGGGGGACTTCTTCGGACCGCTGGAGCGCTACGCCCGGGTGCTGGAGGTCTACGCCGGACGGCCGCTCCGCGATGCGCCGGCTCCGTCCTGGGCCGCGCTCCCCCATTGGAAGACCTGGCTTCTCGATCCGCCCGGCTCCGGCGACTTCACGCCGGCGCAGATCCACGAACGGATCCCGCTCCTGCAGCAGTACCGCATCCCCTGGATCCAGCTCGACTACGGCTGGTTCGAAGCGGAGGGGGACTGGCGCCCGCGCGTCCCGATCCCCTTCGAGACGCGCGACGGACTTCAGGAGCTGGTCGTCGCGCTCCACGACTCCGGCTTCAAGGTCGGACTGTGGTTCCAGCCGGTGCAGCTCGATCCCGAGAGCGACGAGGCGGTCGACGCGCTCGGCGAGCATCGGATCGTCGGGCGGGACGGCGAACCGTTCGAGGACGACGACGACCTGCACCTGCTCGATCCGAGCCACGACGAGGTCCAGGAGTACGTCGCCGCGCAGGTGCGATCGTTCGGCGAGATGGGGATCGATCACCTGTACCTCGATTCGCAGACGGCCCAGCTCGCCTCGCCACCCAACTTCGCCGACGACGACCCGCTCGCCTCCCATCGCGCGCTTCCCGGTCTCTACGGCGAGATCCGCCGGATCGCCGACGAGGAGTTCCCGGGGATGGTGATCGAGATCTGCCCCGACGGCCGTTCCCAATCGATCCTGAACATGCCGCAGCACCTGACCAACATCGGCGATCCGAAGAACGACCGGCAGGCGCGTGCCGAGTTCAAGTCGCTGAAGGCGATCCAGGGCCGACGCGCGCTGGTCGGCACCTACGTCGATCCCTACGGCGACGACAATCCGGTCTCCGGCAGCTTCCAGAACATGCTCGGGCTCGGCGGCAAGCTGATGACGATGTTCGAGGAGATCGACGGGGACGCCGGTCTGGGCGCCGCCGAATGGTCGCGCTGGATCGACTTCTACTACGAAGAGGACCTCGTCTCCGGCGAGTACCTCGACCTCTACGACATCGGCTTCGACCGCCCCGAGGGGCACGTGGTGCGCAAGGGGCCGACCCTCTACTACTCCTTCTTCGTCCAGACCGAGGGTCTCGACGCGCGCGTCGGCTGCGAGATGCGCCGGCTGGAGCCGGCCGCCGGAAGCCGCCTCCATTCGGGGACGATCGAGCTGCGGGGGCTCGCCCCTTTCACCGCCTATCGCGTCACCCGGTTCCAGGACGGAGCGACCCTCGAACTCGCGAGCGACGACTCCGGCCGAGCGACGCTCGACGGTGCGATGGCCGCCTTCGAAAAAGAGGTGCTCTACAAGGTCGAGCCCGCCGCCATCGCCGCGCGGCCGTAGAAGTCGGACCCGCTAGACCGCGTCATCGGCGAACCCCGGCGCCGATCGCGCCGCCGCCGCCGCCCGCGGGCGCGGTCGGCACCGTCGCCTGGGTTCGGCCGGCGTTGGTCCCCGCCTGCGACGCCGCTCCGGGAAGGGCCGGAACCGCAGGTGGACCGGCCGGGTGGATGTCGACGGTGACGGCACCGAACGCCTGGATGGGCGAGACGTGGAACACCTTGTGGTATCCCCCGTTCTTGAACGCGGCGTCGTTCCCCTTGACGATCGTGCCGCAGGTGAACGGGACCGGTCGGTTTCCCGTGGGGCCGGTGAGCAGATGGACGCTCTTCCAACCGCCGCCGGTGGCGGTCGTCGCCGTCTTCGCGACCTCTTTCCGCTCGTTGTTGGCGAGGTCGATCGAATTGACCCGCTTCCAGTTCGTCGGGCGGCCTTCGCCGAACTTGGCGGCGTCGAACTCCGTCTGGAACCGCTCGCCGTTCGGCCCGACCACCGTCAGCCGGAGCCTGCCGGGCTTGAACCGTCCCGGAGTTTTGGGATTGTCCGGCTGCTCGAGAACCTCCTCGACCGTCATGTCGACCTTCTGGCCCGGATAGACGTAGAGGTTCCTCTTCCCTTCCGCCGTTTCGGTGAGCTTCGGGTTGTGCCAGCACTTGGTCGGGTCGGCACGGCACTCGGGTTTCTGGTCCCGCCAGTAGGGGCGGAAGGCCATGTTCGGGACGATCCCGAGGCGGTTCATCTCGGGGCCGACCTCCGCCGCGGCCCCCTCCCAGAGGATCGTGCCGTCGCCGCGTTGGATCCGCTTGGTGCCGGGCTTGGGACCGGCGACGACGCGGATCTCCTTGGCGGGTGCGCCTCCGGAGGTCCCCTCCTTCGCGTCGGTGTAGACCGGAGCCCCCGATGGCGAGTCGTAGACGCGGTCCCAGGTGAGCCCCACGTCGGCTTCGGTCCCCGCGTTCCCCCCCAGGTAGACGCTCGGCGTGTCCATCGAGACGATCGCCTTGTAGCCCTTTGGATCGAGGCCGTAGGGCCTCTCCTTCTTGTTCCGCGTGGGGTCGAAGTGGACCTGGGGGAGGACCGCGACGCCGTGGATGCCGTGGGCGTCACGGTCCGGCTCGCTCTCGAGCTTGTGGTAGTAGGCCCCCTTGATCCCCGGCGGCGCGAGCTCGTAGCGGATGCAGCTCTTCGGCTTCTCGACCGCCCCGGCGCCGAAGGGGGCCACCGCCGACGCGATCACCGCGATCCGGGCTGAAGCGCGCACCCGATCCACGCTACGCCTCGCGCCCCCGAGAGTCCATCCGGCGCGCATGCCGCATGCGATCAGCGGATCGACTTGGCGACGATCGTCTCTTTGGGCGTCGCGGATTGGTAGCGGATGCGCTCGAGCGTGCCTTCGACCGTCTTCGGCTGGCCTTCGAAGCGGGCAAGCTCCTGAAGGAGCGCGGGGGAACCGGAGACGAGGGTGCGGGACTCCCCCTCCACCAGGGTCACGATCGGCGGGCAGTCGCATTCGGGCCGCTTCACCTCGACGATCCCCTTGGCGCGCGCGTCGACCAGAGTCGTCGCCTCGTAGGCGAAAGCGGCGACCGGTGCCAGGATCCCCAGAACCACGATGGCGATGCGCGTCATGGCGTTCCCCCTCATGGGGAGGGTTCAGCATCGGGCGTGCCATGGATAAGTAGCTGATTTTGCGTTGTATCGGTCCGTGCGGATGGGGCATCGCACGCCCGGCGAATGGCAACTTTTCACCCCCTCCGCCGCGCCCGGGCGGATCGGCCGCCTCGCCCTCGGCGCGTACGAGGGGATCGCCGCCGTCTTCCCTCGGGAGTTTCCGAAATGGCTCGCCGCACGACGGCTCCCTTCCCCGTGGGCCCGGTGGAAGGGAGCCGGAGTCGGAGTCGGAAGGGAACGGATACGGGTTCGGGATCGGATCGTTTTCGGCTACGGATACGGCTTCGGCTACGGACACGGAAACGGCTACGGTTTCGGCCTCGGTCGCGCCCCCGGTCCCGGCCGCGATTGCACCGCCTCCCGCGCACGACAGATGACATCCCCCGTCGACATCGACACCCTTCCCACCTCCCCCGGCGTCTACCTCTTCCGCGACGCCTCCGGCCGGGTGATCTACGTCGGCAAGGCGGCGAGCCTCCGCTCCCGCGTGCGGCAGTACTTCGCCGGCGGCGACGAGCGGCCGACCGTCGCCTTCCTGGTGGCGAAGACGGCCGCCGTCGAGACGACCGTCACCGACAACGAAGCCGAGGCGCTGCTCCTCGAGAACACGCTGATCAAGAAGCACCAGCCCCGCTACAACCTCCGGCTGCGCGACGACAAGGAGTTCGTCTCGTTGCGGATCAACGCGGGGCACGAGTGGCCGATGCTGTCGGTGGTTCGGCGGCCGAAGCCTGACAAGGCGAGCCTCACCTACGGGCCGTACTCCTCGGCCGGGTCGGTGCGGGAGACGCTTCGGTTCCTGCGGCGCACGTTCCCGCTACGCACCTGCGAAGACACGATGCTCTACCACCGCACCCGTCCGTGCCTCGAGTACCAGATCGGGCGCTGCGTCGCGCCGTGCGTCGACTACGTGTCGCGCGAGGAGTACCGGCGGCTCGTCGAGCAGGTCGACCTCTTCCTGCGGGGGAAGAACGCCGAGCTCCTGGAGCGGCTGGAGTCGGAGATGCGGGCCGCCGCGGAGGCGCAGTCGTTCGAAAAGGCGGCGCGGCTGCGCGATCGGCTGCAAGCGGTGGAGCGGGTGCTCGAGGAGCAGAAGCTCACCACCCACGAGGAGGCCGACCGCGACGTCTTCGGTCTGCATCGCGAAGGGGAGCGCGGCGTCATCGCGGCGCTCTCGATCCGCGGCGGGCGCCTGGTCGGCACGCAGACGTTCGTTTTCGAGGAGACCGCCGCCGCCGACGACGAGCTCCTCTCCAGCTTCCTGCTCCAGTACTACGGCACGCGCGAGATCCCGCCGGAGGCGTTGCTGCCGCGCGAGACGCCGGAGGTGGAGGTGATGCAGGAGCTGCTCTCGCGGACGCGCGGGACGAAGGTCGAGGTGCGCACGCCGCAGCGAGGGGGGAAGCGCGACCTGGTGAAGCTCGCCGACGCCAACGCGGCGAGCGCCTTCCGCCGCGCATTCGACGCCTCGGCCTCGGCGCGCCGCGACCTGGAGAGCGTGGCGCGGGCGCTCGACCTGGAAGGGCCGCCGGCGCGGATCGAGTGCGTCGACCTGTCGACGATCCAGGGAAAGGCGCCGGTGGGGGCGGTGGTCGTCTTCGTCGACGGCAAGCCGACGAAGGAGCTCTACCGCCGATTCCACGTCCGGGACCTGGAAACGGTGCGCGCCGCCGGCCAGGAACTGTCCGACTTTTCGATGATGCGCGAGGTGCTCTCCCGCCGCTTCCGCCGATCCGCGCTCGCACCGGCCAACGAGGGGACGTGGGCGCTTCCCGACCTGCTCGTCGTCGACGGGGGGAAGGGGCAGCTCGGGATCGCGGAGGCGGTGCTCGCCGAGCTCGGGATCGCCGGGGTGCGTCTGGCGGCGTTGGCCAAGGACCCGGCGCACGGAAAGGCGAAAGGGTCGGCGGAGGAGCGGGTCTTCGTGCCGGGTCGCGCCAACCCGGTCCCGTTCCAGCGCGAGCGCGGCGGGCTGTTCCTCCTGCAGCGGATCCGCGACGAGGCGCACCGCTTCGCCATCGCCTTCCACCGGCAGACCCGCGGCGCCTCGACGCTGCGATCGGCGCTCGACCTCGTGCCCGGGATCGGGGAGACTCGCCGCCGCGCGCTGCTCGCCGCCTTCGGCAGCGCGCGCCGGGTGGCGGAGGCGACGGTCGAGGAGCTCACGAAGGCCCCCTCGATGACGCGCGCCGCGGCCGAAGCGGTCCACCGTCATTTCCACCCGGAATCGAAAGGCTGAGGAGCGGCCGTGAAGGGCGAGAGGAACACCGGCTTCTGGAAGACGATGTATCGCGATCCGCAGATGGCGGGCGGGTACGACCGTCTCCGTTACCAGGGCCTGTTCCGCGGCCGGATCAAGCAGATCCTCCACGAGCGCACGTTGCGGCGGGCGCTGCGCGGCATCCCCAAGGGGGGGATCGTGCTCGATCTCCCGTGCGGAACCGGGCGATTCACGCAGTTCCTCCTGCGCGAGGGCTACCGGGTTGTCGGAGCCGACATCTCGCGGGAGATGATCGCCGAGGCGCGTCGCAAGATCGACGGCCGGCCCGACGGGCTGCTCGGGTTCCAGGCGTGCGATGCCGAGCACCTGCCGTTCCCCGACGGCTCGATCGACGGGACGCTTACCGTCCGCTTCTTCCACCTGATCCCGCCGGAGTCGCGCCCCCGCGTCTTCCGCGAGCTGGCGCGCGTCTCCCGCGGACCGGTCGTGCTCACCTTCAACGTCGACAAGTACGCGCTGAAGCACCTGGTGAAGCGGGCGCGCGGAAAGACGAGCCCGCTCTGGATGAGCCAGCGTCAGCTGCGCGCGATGCTGGAGTCGGCGGGACTGCGCGTGGAGGAGATCCACGCCAAGTTCCGCTTCCTGTCGACGCTGTGGGTCGTCGTCGCCCGCCCGGCGTAGAGGTACGTTGGCCCCGCATTCGCGGGGCCCACACGGCCGCGTGACGATCCGCCCTTCGGGCTTCCTCGGGGACTCCCCGAATCGGACCGCCCTTCGGGCTTCCTCGGGGCCTCCCCGAACCCCTAGAAGTCGGAGGGACGGATCGTCTGCCGCCCGTTCGACTTGGCGCGCTCGACGGCGCGCTTGATGTGCCAGTCGACCATGCCGTTGAGCGCGTCGATGGCGTCGCCGGCGGTCCGGAGCCCGGCCTTCTTGATCGCGTCCTTCACCTTGGAACCGACGACGAACGCCGCGCCGCCCTTGCCCGCCTTCTTTCCGCCCTTCTTCGCCATCGCCCCTCCGATTCTTTTCCGTGGAAAAAACCCTCGTATAGTAGTCGCGCGCGAATCGCGGTCAACACCGATTCTCGCCGCTCGGATCGATGAAGGTCGCCGTTGCCACCGCCGCCGTCCTCGCCACCATCGCCGCCGCCTGCGCGCCGAGGATCGATCGGATCACGATGGATCCGCTCATCATCCGCGTCGGTCCTGCGGGATCGACCGTCGAGACGCCCGATCCCGAGCTCGATCGGCTGCTCGCGCTCGGGGAGGAGGAGCGTTGCGAGGAGGCGGTTCCCGCCTTGCAGCGTTTCCTCGAGAGCTACCCCGAGTCGTCGCGATTCGTCGAAGCGGTGCTGGAGCTCGGCGCCTGCCACGAGGCGTTGGGCGATCCCGTGCGCGCGCGCGGATACTTCCTCTACGTCGCCTCCCACGGGCGGGGCGAGGCGATGCTGCACGCCCGCCTTCGCGCCGCCTACGCCCTCGAGTCGATGAACCGCCCGCTCGACGCCGCCCGCGAGTACCGGGAAATCGTCCGTTCGGTGGACGACGAGGAGGCGATCGCCGGGGCGCGACTGCGCCGGGTCGTCTGCCTCTTCCACGCGGGCAAGGCGCGGGCGGCGCGGCGGGAGATGCCGGAGGCGATCCGCGCCTACGCGGCGATCCCCGAACCGCCGGAATCGGTGCGCGCCGCCGCGGCCGAGGCGCGGTTCGCCGACGCCGAGCGCCGCGCCCGCGCCGTCTTCGAGATCCGCCTCGAGTATCCGCAGCGGCGCCTCGACCGGCGCGTCCGGCAGAAGCTCGACGCCCTCGCCACGGCCCGCGCCGCCTACGCCGACGTGGTGCAGATCAAGGACCCCTCGTGGGCGGCGGCCGCGGTCTATCGCACCGGCGAGCTGTTCGAAGGGGTCGGCCGCGAGCTGGTCCAAGTCCCGGCGCCTGCCGCCTTCGACGCTGCGCAGCGCGAGCGGTACCAGCGGACGGTCGAAGGGGCGGCGAAGCCGTTCAAGCGGCAGGCCTTCCAGTCCTACCTGCAGGTGGTCGCGCTCGGCGAGCGGGTCGGGTTCGAGAGCGAGTGGATCGCGCGCAGTCGCGATCGGGTGAAGGCGCTCGAAGCGGAGCTCGCGCTCGACGTCCTGTCGGTCGAGCCGGAAGGCGACGCCGACGAAACGGACCCTCCATCGGGGAACCCGGGCTTCCCCGCCAACCCTTAGCCGCCCACGCGCGTGGCGCCGCGGCCGGTCAAGCCGATGACGATGTGGTCGCCCCACTCGCCGCGCGACCGGTAGGCGAGCACGCCGTCGGCCGACACCGCCACGTCCTCGTTGGTGATCGAGTCGGTCGCCAGCTCGTGGCGTGCCGTGCCATGGCTCTCGACCAGAACCAGCGCGCGGAAGTCGACGGTGCGCGGCTCGACGACGGCGATCCAGCGCCCATCGGGGGACCACGAGGGAGGGGAGGCGAGTCCGATCGAAAGGCGCGAGGCGCGGACCCGCTCGAACAGCGCCGAGCCCGACGGCGGATCGGATCCGTCGGCGGCGACCGTGACCAGCGACCAGCTCGTGGTTCCGGACGGAAGACCGCCGCGCCCGTCGATCGGCGGAAGGGAGCTGTAGAAGGCGACCGTCGCGCCGTCCGGCGAGAACGCGGGGCAGACGTTGTCGAACGGCCAGCGCGTCAGCCGCCGGGGCGCAAGGGGCCCCTCGGGTCCGGCGTCGACCACGAACAGGTCGCGCGCCGCGCCCCCCGCGGAGAAGGAGACACGGTCCCCTGCCGGAGCGATCGCCAGCGAGTGGATGGTGGACGGCGCTGCGAGCCAGCGCTCGGAGGTTGCCGCTTCCGGCGACGCGGACCAGATCTCGTCGGGACGGGTCGCCGGGACGAACAGGATCCGATCGCCCGCGGGCGACCAGACGAGCGATCCATTCGACACCGGCGGTCCGGCGATCCGCCGGACCGCGGGCGCCGGCGGCGGCGCAGGCGCGATTGCCGGAGCCGGCGCGTCGACGGGAGGAAAGCGCGCGATCGCCGCTTCGTAGGCGCCGAGACTCGTCTCGCGGGTGAAGGCGAGCGCGTCCGACGACGGCGCCCAGGCGATCGGCGACGGCCCGCGTTCGCCGCCGTCTTCGCGCCGCGGGGGGTCCGTCGATCCGAGCTCCCGCTGCGGGCTCACGGGCAGCCGCGCGACGATCGCGCCGTCGAGCGCGCGGACGACGATCGACCGTTCGCCGCGCGCGAGATCGATCTCCTCGTAGGCGATCGTCCGGCCGTCGGGGGAGAACCGCGGCGGACCGCGGCGGAGGTGCGGATCGTCGGCGGTCAGCACCCGTTCGGCGGCCAGCGCCATGCGCGGGCTGCGCGGGTCGAGGCGGACCGAGCGCGCCTCGGGGAAGGCCGCAATCACGTGCGGTGGAAAGGCGGGGGGCGGCGCTTCGCGAACCGGCTTGGCCTTCTTGGGCGGCGGATGGAAGACCGCCCGCAGCCGCGGAATCGGGTTGCATCCGGCGAGCGCCAGGGCCAGTCCGAGCGCCAGGCGGCGGCGTTTCACGGCGCCTCCGCGCGCTGTACCCGGGCCACGATGCGGCCGCCCGCGAACTCGACCGGCGCGCCGTTGGTGCCCACGGTGAAGGCGCCGCTCCAGGCCCCGGACGGCGGGAGACCCGCGCGCTCGTCGTAGAGGGTGAGGCGGACGACGTCCCCGACGCGGCGGCGGATCTTCAAGCGGTAGAGGCCGCGCGCGTCGGTGAGACCCAGCGGCACGCCGTCGACCTCCACCGTCGCGCCGGCGACGATCGCCCCGTTCCGGTCCCGCGACTCGATCCAGGCCCGCACCGACCGTCCCTTGGGCTGACAGGCGAGGGCAAGCGCGAACGAGAGCAGGGTCGCGACGCGGCGCATCGGCCGGATGCTAGCAGACGCCTGTCGCCCGCAGGGCCGGCGTTCCCCTCCGTTCCCATCCCGAAACGACTCCGGCTCCGACTCCGTTTCCCTTCCCATGGAGCGAGGGAAGGGAGCCGGAGTCGGAGCCGGAAGGGAAGGGACCGGACCCCTACGGAACGAGCACCTTCAGCCGGTACGGCGTGGTCGAATCCCGCGCGCCGTTGTAGCCGAAGACGCGCACGAAGTAGAGGCCGTTGTAGGTCGCGGTGTAGTCGATCGCCTCCGGCGTCGTCGAGCCGTTCCCCGACGAGGCCAACAGGTCGCCGTCCTCGGAGTACAGCTCGAGGTCGTAGTCCTTCGGCAGCATGTCGAGGTCGATCTGGAGCGTCCAGCCGCTCTGCTCGTAGACGGCGAACCAGTCGTCGTCGCCGTCGACGGTCACGTCCATCCCGGCGGTGAGGTTGTTGTCCTCGACCGACTCTTCGATCTCGTCGAAGGTGTCGACGCGGACGTAGGAGCGGTTGGTCATCCCCGGGGTGAAGTCGGTGACGGTGAAGTAGAGCCGCGTCGAACCGTTGGAACCCAGGTTGGTCACCGTCTCGTAGTCGTCGCCCAGCACCGTCGCGCCCGGCGAGCTCGGGCTGTTGCGGTAGAAGTCGACGTCGAACGGGGTGTTGAGGGCCGCGCCGAAGTTGACGACGTCGATGAAGTAGGTGACGTCGACCGGGTCGATGTAGGCGTTGTCGACCGTGTAGAGCGCGTTTCCGGTGCCGTAGTCGCCCAGGTAGTAGGCCGCCTCGTCGTTCGGTTCGTAGTCGTCGGCCAGGCCCGACTCGAACGAGCCGAAGTTGGCGAGCTGGAGGTCGGGCTTGGTGGCGTTGTTCTGGTTGTCGTTGACCACGATCGTGACCGTGGCCTGCGCGGTGTCGCCGTTGGCGTCGGTCACCACCACCTTGGCGGCGTAGGAGCCGTTCATGTTGTAGATGTGGTTGACGTTGGCGGTATTGCCCGTCGTGCCGTCGCCGAAATCCCAGGCGTAGGCCAGCGGCGCATCGCCGCCGGCGGCCATCGAGGTGAAGGCGACGTTGAGCGGAGCCGGCCCCGAGGTCGGCGTCGCGCCGATCGAGATCACCGGCTTGCTGTCCGAGCCGACGGTGATCAGCACCGTCGCCGAGGCCATGTCGCCGGTGGCGTCGGTCGCGGTGACCGTCGCGCCGTAGGTGCCGGGGGTGAGGTAGGTGTGCAGCGGATTGGCGGCCGCCGAGGTCTCGCCGTCGCCGAAGTTCCACGCCACCGTCACCGGCGCATCGCCGCCGACGACCGTCGAGGTGAACTGGACGTTGAGCGGCGCGACGCCGGAGGTCTGGTCGGCCCCCGCCGTCACCGCCGGGGCGCTCGCCGAGCCGACGGAGATCGTCACCGTCGCGGTGGCGAAGTCGCCGTCCTCGTCGGTGGCGGTGAAGGTCGCGACGAACGTCCCGTTCATCGCGTAGACGTAGCTGGGGTTCTGGTCGTCGGAGGTCTCGCCGTCTCCGAACTCCCACAGGAACTCGAGGTCGCCGTCGCCCCCGGCGGCCACGCCGGTGAACTCGACGTCGAGCGGCGCGACACCCGAGGTGACGCTCGCGGCCGCGGAGACGACCGGCTGGTCGTCGTCCGGCTGCGGGTCGGAGGTGCCCTCCTTGCTGGCGGTGCTCGCGCCGCAAGCGGCGGTCAGGACGGTGAGGAGCCCGAACGAAGCGACTCGAAGAAGACGATTCATGGGATGTTGCACTCCTGGGTTCGACGTGTCCGGTTTGGGGGCGCGTTCAACAGCAAAGACGATGCCGATGCATTCCTCGGTGCGAATCCCGAGGATTTTCAGTCCCGGACGCCCCCGTCACAGCCGCGGTACGTGTGACAACGACGCGTTCCCCGACGGGGAAAGCGTCGCTTCTACACGGTCCGCCGACCGCCCCAACCTTCGTCCCAGAAGTCCTCAAAAGCGCAGGTATCCCACCTTGTAGAGCGAGACCACCGCCCGTCCCTTGCTCCCGTTCGCAGGGACGAGGAACTCCGAATCCTTCCGCCGGTTCGACAGCACCACCAGCTGCGTGGTGCTTCCGCTGAACTTGTTGATCTCGTTCGTCGGGATCAGGAAGTTTCCGTCGTCCCGCACGTAGCAGGAGAGGACCTCGTTCGTCTCGGTCCCGGCGTTCGAGTAGCCGATGAGGAGGATCTCGAAGAAATCGCCCGGCGTCGTCGCCGTCCAGCTCCACTGCATCTGGGAGCGGGGGACGATCGTCGGATCGGTGTTGTCGATGTCCGGGCTCGAGACCTGGTAGTTCGACGGCGCGGTGAAGGCGTCGGTGACCGAGAACGGCTCGGTCTCGCCATCGCCGGTCGACCCGAAGTTGTAGCGGCCGCCCGGCACGAAGCGGCTGGTGGCGTAGACCGAGTTGTCGGTCGCGGCGTAGTAGTAGAGGTCGTCCGACTGCTTGTCGATCGTCATCGACTGCCCGCCGCTGGAGAGCGATACCTGGTCGCCGAGCGCGATCACCGCGAGATCGGGCGCGCTCTGCACCGGCGCGTTGAAGCGGCAGGTGTCGATCGTCGGCGGCAGCGGATTGGTCAGCGCCGTGGCGGTCGGCTCGACGAACGCCACGAACGGATCGATCAGGTCCTGCGGCGCCGGGTTTCCGAACTGGGATGGATTGACGTAGTCGAACAGCGGCAGGTCGATCAGCGCGCCGTTCAAGCCCGAGGTGTAGGTGAAGGCGGCGGGGAGCGACGCCTGGGAAGCGCAGTTGCGGATCACCAGGTCGAATCGCCCTCCGGCCTCGCGGGTCGGGATCCGCGCGGTGAGGCGGGTGTCCCCCTGGATCTGGATGTTGATCAGCGGCAGGCCGCCCAGCGAAACGCCGACGCCGCCGGAGAAGCCCGAGCCCTCGATCGTCACGTCGGTGCCGCCGCCGATCTGCCCGGTCGGCGGGTTGATCGACGTCACGGTAAGCGAAGTGTCGCCGCCGATGTAGGAGAAGCCGTCCTCGCGGTATCCCGAACCGTTGCCGTTGGTCACCTGGACGTTCACCGGGCCGCAGGTCATTCCCGCCGGCAGCGTCACGGTGAGGGTGTTCTCGGTGACCGACACGACCTGCGCCAGGCTCTCCCCGAAGTAGACCTCCGGAGCTTCGTCACCGTCGTCGAACCCTTTTCCGACCAGCGTCACCGTCACGCCGCCGGTGATGGACGAGGAGGCCGGAGAGATCGACTCGATCCGGACGCGGCTGTTTTCGGACGTCTGCACTCCGCACGCCGACAGGGCGGCGATCCACGCCGTCCCGACCCCCACCGCAACTCCCCTGATCGATCCCTGGCGAACCATCGGTTTCCGCCCCCTTTTTCGAACCGTGCCACCTCAGGTAAGCAAGCGACGCGCCAGGGGAATGGCGCGGTCGGGCGGGGCTCGGAAGCGGCGCAAGAGGCGGTCCACGAAAAGGAATCAGAAGATCTCCGGGGATCGATCGGGGTCCGCGAAATGGGGATCGCTCCGGCGTGGCATGCATGCCCGGGGAGCGCACCCCCCGGCCGGCGTCCTACGGAGTCGCCCCCTCGCGCGGTGGCGATGCGCATCGTACACGCGGTGGAGCGCTCGCCGATCGACCTGATGCTTGCCGTCTGGCCGCCGATGAAAGCGGACCTCGCGGACGCTTCGGAGATCGGGGCCGGCTGGTCGATCGAGGAGAAGTACGACGGCTTCCGGGCCGTCGCAGCGATCGCCGCGCCGCCGGGAACGGTAGGGACGACGGCGCGCCGCGTGGCGCTGCAATCGCGCAGGGGGCTCGATCTCTCCGCGCGGTTCCCGGCGGTGGCGGCCGCGCTCGCCTCCGTCCCGGTCGCGGAGGCGGTGCTCGACGGCGAGGTGGTCGCGCTCGACGGCGACGGGATCGCGCGTTTCCAGCTCCTGCAGGGCGGGGGAGGGACGCTGCGATACGTCGTCTTCGATCTCTTGTGGATCGACGGCGAGGACGTGCGCGCGAAGCCACTCGAAGATCGGCGCGGGCGCCTGCGCGGCGTCCTCGCCGGGGTCGGTCCGCCGATCGCCGTCGCCTCGCCGATCGGCGCGACGCTCGGGGAGGCGATGGCGCGCGCGCGCCGGCGGCGGACCGAAGGGGTGGTCGTCAAGCGGATCGGCTCCGCCTACCGGCCGGGCTCGCGGGCGTGGCGAAAGGTGAAGGTGCTCGCGAACCAGGAGCTCGCGATCGTCGGATTCAATCCGATCACCACCGGCGCGAGGGCCGTCGGCGCGCTCCACCTCGCGACGTTCGAGGCGGGGCACGGCTTCGAATACGCGGGAAAGGTCGGGACCGGCTTCTCCGACGCGGTCCGCCGCGAGCTGTGGCGGACGCTCGAACCGGATCGCCTCGACCGGCGGCCCCCGTTCGCGCCGCGGGCGAAGGAGGCGATCTGGGTCGAGCCGCGGCACGTGGCGCAGATCGCCTTCTCCGATTGGACGGCGGCGGGGCGCGTCCGCCAGCCGTCGTTCCAGGGTCTGCGCGAAGACAAGACGCCGCGCGAGTGCGTTCGCGAGAGACCGGCCGGAGCGAGCGGATTTTCGCGGGCGCGCGAGGAATAATTTTTTCGGAACCGGGTGACGCGATCGCCCGTGCGAGCCTTCCGCCGCATGAGGCACATCGCATCGATCGCGGCGATCGCGGCGCTCGGTCTGGCGGCGGCGGCCTGCACGCGGGAACGTCCGGAGGGCCCGGACGTCCCGTCCGGCGTCGGCCCCAGCGGGGCGCGACGGCTGTCGCGCCACGAGTACGACCACACGGTGCGCGACCTCCTCTTCGACGAGTCCCGTTCCGGATTCGCGAAGCTGCCGGAGGACGTCGTCGACCCGTTCGACAACGACTACACGACGCAGCAGCCGTCGGCCGTCCTGATCGAGGCGGCGGAGACCCTCGCCACCGAGGCGGCCGACCGGCTCCTCGCCGATCCCGCGAAACGCGACGCGGTCGTCGGATGCGTGCCGTCCGGACCGTCGGACGCCGCGTGCCTGCGGTCGTTCATCTCCCGCTTCGGGCGGCTCGCCCTGAGGCGTTCGCTCTCCGACGCGGAGATCGACCGCTACCTCGCCTTCCGGTCGTTCGCGGTCGAGGGCGGCGATTTCTACATCTCCGCCGGGATGGTCGTTCGCGCGCTCCTCCAGCATCCGGAGTTCCTCTACCGGGTGGAGATCGGACGGCCGGTGGCGCGACACCCGGCCGTACGTCGCTTGAACGACCACGAGGTCGCGGCCCGCCTCTCCTTCCTCCTCTGGGGAACGACGCCCGACGAGGCCCTGCTCGATCTCGCCGACCGCGGCAAGTTGCGCCGGCCCGCCGATGTCCGCCAGGCCGCGATCCGGCTCCTCGCCGATCCGCGGGCGCGGGCCCGCGTCGAGCGGTTCCACGCGATGTGGCTCGGCTACCACCAGTTGCCGCACGACGCCGCCCTGACCGCGTCGATGAGGACCGAGACGGCGGCGCTGGTCGAGCGGATCGTCTTCGGCGAGCGGCGGCCCTGGACCGAGCTGTTCACCCTCGGCGAGACCTACCTCGACGCCACGCTCGCCGCGCTCTACGGCATGCCCGCCCCGGCGACCGGTTTCGCGTGGACGCCGTATGCCGGGCCCGGCGAGCGCGCGGGGATCCTCTCCCACGGCTCCTTCCTCTCGGTGGTCGGGAAGTTCGGCGATACCAGTCCGACGCTGCGGGGGAAGCTGATCCGCGAGCGGCTGCTCTGCCAGGTCATCCCGCCGCCGCCGCCCGACGTCGACGTCGACCAGCCGCCGTCCGCCACCACCTCGCCGTGCAAGTGGGACCGCTACGCCGAGCACCGGAATCAGGGGAGCTGCGCCGGGTGCCACGTGCAGATGGATCCGGTGGGGTTCGGCCTGGAGAACTACGACCAGACCGGCCGTTGGCGCGCGCACGACAACGGCGAGCCCGACTGCGTCATCGCCGGCGACGGGGAGTTGTTCGGCCTGACGCCGGACGGAACGGTTCTGCCGTTCAACGGTCCGGCGCAGCTCGGGAGGACGCTCGCCCAGACCGGCGGCCTCGAGCCGTGTCTGGTGACGCAGCTGTTCCGCTTCGCGGCGGGGCGGCGGGAGCGGTACGAGGACGGGCCGTACCTCGCATCGCTGCGAGCCTCGTTCCGGGAGTCGGGGCGCTTCGACGACCTGCTGCTGGACGTGGTCTCGGCCGAGGCGTTCGGCTACCGACGGGAGGAGGTGTCGCCATGAGGTTCACGCTGCCTCGTCGCGCCGTCCTCCGCGGGATCGGCGGCACGATCCTCGGCCTGCCGTTCCTGGAGGCGATGACCGGGTCGGTGCGACGCGCGCGTGCCGCCTCGGCGTCCCCCCCGAACCGCTTCCTCGTCTGCTTCGGCGGCCAGTCGCTCGGCGGCGATGACGACCCGGTCCACAACCTCTACGTCCCAGACGTCGTCGGACCCGGCTACGACCTCAAGGCGGCGCTGGCGCCGCTGGCGAACCACGGCAACGTGAAGGACGAGATCACCGTCGTCTCGGGGCTGGAGATCCCGACCGCCAACGGCGGATCGATCCCCGCGGGCGGCCGCAGCGACTCGTTCCACATCGCGTCGCTCTCGCCGTTGCTGTCGGGGGTGCGATCCGGATCGAAGCCGGTCAACGGACCGACCTCCGACCAGATCGTCGCCGACGCGATCGGCGGCGGCACCACCTTCAAGTCGCTGGTCTATCGCGTCCAGGCCTCGTGGTATCTCAACGTCGGCTCCCCCAGCGGGCGGGAGATGATCTCCTACCGGCGGAACGCCGACGGCCTGCTTTCGGGGATCCCGGCCACCGTCTCGCCGCGCGCGGCGTTCCAGGCGCTCTCCGCCGGCTGGATCCCGCCCGACCCGGACGAGGCGGCGCGCCGCGCGTTCCTGTTGCGCCAGCGCAAGAGCGTCCTCGATCGGGTGGCCGCCGACACCGAGCGGCTGGTGGCGAAGCTGGGGGGCGCCGACCGCGCGCGGCTCTCCCGGCACCTCGACGAGGTGCGCGATCTCGAGCGCCGGGTGGAGGCGATCGCGCCCGAGGCCGGCGGCGCCTGCCAGGCGCCGGTCGACCCGGGGGAGGACCCGCCGATCGGCGGGGGCCAGAGCTCGAACGGAGGCTCCGGTTTCGACGTGAACGCCGGCTACTCGGACGAGGAGACCCGCGCCCGCGCCTTCTGTGATCTGATCCACCACGCCTTCGTCTGCGATTCGACGCGGGTTGCGTCGCTGCAGTTCACGATGGCGCAGTCGCACATGAACATGCATCCGCTGACCGGCATCCCCTACGACCTGCACGAGATCGGCCATTCGTCCCACGGGACGGCCGGAGTCTCGAAGGGGATCGCATGGCACATGAAACACTTCGCCTACCTGGTGGCGAAGCTCCGCGACACGCCGGAGGAGGGGGGGAACCTGCTCCACCGTACGGCGATCGTCTTCCTCCACGAAGGGGGCCACGGCCGCGATCCGTCGTCGGGGAAGACGTTCAGCGCGCACTCCACCGAGAACATGGCCTGCCTGCTCGCCGGTCGCGTCGGGGGCTTGAAGCCCGGCCGCCACGTCGTCGCCCCCGGCCGCCATCCCGCGCAGGTGCTGGCGACGGCGATGGACGCGGTCGGGGTGCCGACCGCCGCGCTGGGAGAGGTGCAGGGGACGTTGCCGGAGCTGCGCTGAGGCGCCGGGCGCGCGGGCTCGAACGCACGGACTACCGGGGCAGGCGCTGGCGGAGGGAGAGCACCGGGGCGAACAGATCGCCGTGGCGCTCGACGCGGGAGAGCGTCTCGGCCGCGGTGAACTCGAGCGCGCGCGGGTCGCGTCGGCGGGCGCAGCGCTCCACTTCCTCCCAGGTCACCGGCGTCGAGGCGGTCGGGCGTTCCCTCGCGCGCAGGGAATAGACGGCGACGGTCGTCTTGTGCGCGTCGTTCTGGCTCCAGTCGACGAACACCTTTCCGGCGCGGAGCGACTTGGCCATCCTCGAGACGACGAGCCGCGGCTCCGTCGCCTCCAGCCCAACGGCTATCGCGCGGGCGAACGACTTGGTGCGTCCGTAGTCGACCTCGGTGTGGAGCGGGACGTAGACCTGGAGCCCTTTCGAGCCGGTCGTCTTCGGGAACGACGCGAGACCGAGACCGTCGAGGGTGAGGCGCACGAGGAGCGCCACCCGCGCACACTCCACCAGACCGGCCGGGAGGCCCGGATCGAGGTCGAAGACCACGACCGTCGGGCGGTCGAGGCGCGGAACGACCGAGAGCGACGGGTGCAGCTCGAGCTTCGCCAGGTTCGCCGCCCAGACCAGGGTCGGCAGGTCGTCGATCAGGCAGAACGAAATCGTTCGTCGACCGCTTTCGCTCCAGACCGGCTCGGTCCGAACCCAGTCGGGGCGCCACGCCGGGCAGTTCTTCTCGAAGAACGACAGTCCCCGCACCCCTTCCGGGAAGACTCGGGTGGTGATCGGCCGCCCCCGCAGGTGGGGAAGCAGGACCGGCGAGACCCGCACGTAGTAGTCGATCACGTCGGCCTTGGTGAACCGGTCGAGCGGGTAGAGCACCTTGTCCAGATTGGAGAGGCTCAAACTGCGCCCCTCGACCGCGACCTCGACCGTCACGCGCCCCGCTTCTCCCGCGACTCGTGGGCGGCCCGCGAGGGCGCACGCCTCCGATCGCCACGGGCCGGGGCGGCCGGCTTCGGCCGGCCGCGGGCCGCGGCGAGGCTCTTGCGGAGCGCGTCGGCGAGGTTCACCACCTCGGCGCGCGGCTCCTCCGCGGGGGGCGCGACGATCTCCTTCCCTTCGGCCTTCCGGTCCAGCAGCTCCAACACCCGCTCCCGGTACTCGTCGCGGTAGCGCGCCGGCTCCCACTCGGTGGAGAGCGATGCGACCAGCTCCTCCGCCATCTTCACCTCCCGCGCCGACGGGGCCCCCTCCTCGCCGGGGACCGGCTCGATCGACCGCGGATCGACGATCTCGTCGGCGTAGTTCAGGGTGGAGATCGCCAGCGCCCCTTCGCGGACGCGAAGCGCGCACAGGCTCTCTCGGGTGCGCAGCACCATCCGCGCGATCGCCACCCGTCCGCTGCGCCGCATCGCCTCACGCAGCAGCGCGTAGGGCTTGGCGGCGCCGCGATCGGGCATCAGGTAGTAGGTGTTCTCGTAGAAGACGGGATCGATCTGCGCTTCGTCGACGAAGTCGACGATCTCGATGGTGCGGGACTTCCGGGGGTCGAGCGCCTCGAGCTCCTCGCGGGTGACCGGCACGTAGCGGTTCCGCGAGATCTCGTACCCCTTCACCGTCTCCTCCCAGGGAACCTCCTCCCCTTCGGCGGAGCAGACGCGGCGCTGGTGGATCCGCGCGCCGTCCTTCCCGTGGAGCAGGTGGAAGCGCACCTCCTTGTGGGCGACGGCGGTGAACAGCCGGACCGGGATGTTCACCAGCCCGAAGCCGATCGAGCCGGCCCAGATCGATCGGGCCACGCGGGACCTCCCGGCTTCTGCGCGTGGACATGGAGGTTGGGAAGCGCAAGGCGCGCGCGATCGATTCCGGCGGCCGGATCGGCAAGGGTGACCCATGCCAGCGCATCGGGCCTTCGCCGGGCGGCGCCGCCGCCGGTCGTTGTCTCTCGTCCTCGTGGCCGCCGGAGCCGCGGCGCTTTCCGGCGCGTCGGGCTGCACGCCGAGACAGCGCGCCCGCGCCGAGACGGCGATTGCGCGGGCCGTCATCAGCGACCGCGACGAGGCGCGGATCGGCGAGGAGGTGAAGGCGGAGCTGGCGCGGCGCGGCGTGCGCCCGCTCGAGGATCCGGTCGTCGTCCGCTACGTCGAGGGGATCGCGGCGCGCGTCTTCGGCCCCGCCGGGCGCGAGCGGCCGGGGGCGGCGCTGCACGTGCACGTGATCGACGACGCTCGGACCGTCAACGCCTTCGCCACCCCGGGCGGACACCTCTACGTGCACTCCGGCTTGCTGCTCGTGGCGGAGGACGAGGCGCAGGTCGCCGGCGTCTTGGCGCACGAAGCCGGTCACGTGGTGCGCCGCCACGCCGCGCGGCAACTGGTCGACGCCTACGGCCTGCAGGCGATCCTCTCGCTCGCCCTGGGGAAGAACCCCAGGCTCCTCGAGACGCTCGCCGGTCGCATCGCCGCCACCGGGCTCCTGCTCGCGCACAGCCGCGAGCAGGAGCGCGAGGCGGACGAGGCGGCGGTCCGCTTCACCGCCGACGCCGGCTACGATCCGCGCGGGATCGTCGACTTCTTCCGGATCCTGCGGGGGTCCGAGCGGCAAGGGCCGAAGGCGGTCGCGTGGCTCTCGACCCACCCGTCGACCGCGGACCGGATCGCCGCCGTCGAGCGCGCGATCCGCCGCGCCGGAGCCGTCGCCGGCGAGCGTGGCGCGGAGCGGCACGCCGTCGTCCGGGACCGCCTCGAGCGCGCCGCCGTCCGCGGCCGGGAGTGATGCGGCCCGCCCGCGCGCGGGCCCGGACCGGTTCGCTAGCGGCGGTGGTGCTCCTTCTCCTCCTCCTTCCCCTTTTCCTCGCCGCGCACCTTCTTCATCTCCCCCATCACCGACTTGTCACGGTCGGCCGTTCCCCCACGGGCGACGTTGAACTGGAACGTCTGCGCGATCGCCGGCGGGGTGCCGGCGGTGAGCTTCATCACGGCTTCGTGCATCGCGGTGCGGGCTCCGTCGACCGACCGCTTCCCGTCGAGGATCTCCTTGGCGAGATTGATCGCCAGGATGTTCCCCTCCTCGCTGTTGCACCGGGCGGAGATCTCACCCTTGGTGCGGTCGGCGATCACGCTGCCGTCGAAGCGGGCCAGCTCGTCGAACTTCTCCACCGGCACCCGGAAGTCGATGTACTGCTGGATGACGTCGACGTGCGGCATCGGAAAGTCGTGCGCGACCTCCTCCTTGTAGACGATCGTCCGCTTCCACGGGCCGGTCTGGCGCCAGAGGAGGAGGCTGGACGTCGCCTCCTGCGGCGCTCCGTACTTCTCCACCATCTTGCGGGCGGCCTTGCGCGACGACTCGGGCCAGTCGGCGAGCTGGACGTCGACCGACGAAAGATCGGTGATGACCGGCGGATGGCCGGGCATGCGGTCGGCGGCGATGGCGGGGGCGGCGGCGAACAGCGCAACGACTGCGGCGATCGGTCTCATGGCGTCTCCCTCGGAAAGGTTGGAATGGCGGTCCCGACATGGACGCGCATCCCTGCGCGTCCAGCCGGACCCCCACCGCCCGCGGTTCGGGATCCGAGGGAGAGACCGATCAGTGGCTGGTGACGCGGAGCCGGTAGGGCTGGGTGGCGCTGCGGGCGCCGGCGTAGCCGAAGACGCGGACGCGATACCGCGCGGTGATGGAGACCGTTCGCTCGATCGACTCGGGGCTCGTGCCGCCGCGCAGCGAAGAGGCGAGGAGCTGCTTGGCGTCGGTGTAGAGCTCGAGGTCGTAGTCGAACGGGAGCTGATCGAGATCGAGTCGAAGCGTCTGCCCGGCAATCAGGTCGACGGAGAACCAGTCCTCGTCGGCCGGCGCCACCAGCTCGACGGGGGCCGAGAGGTTGTTCTGCTCGTCGATCTCGCCGACGGTGTTCGTCCGGTCGACGCGCAGGTAGGCGCGGTGCGCGATCCCCGGCGTGACGTCGTCGAGGAAGAAGTAGACCCGCCGCGTGCCGTTCGAAGCCAGAGAGAGGACCGCCGACTTTTGCGCGCCGGCGGTCGCCGCCGACGGGGGCGTCACCGCCCCCGGGTAGAGGTCGACGTCGAAGGCGCCGGCCGCGGCGCCGGCGTTGATCACGTCGACGTGGTACTGCACCGCGGTGCGGTCGATCTTCCCGGTCAGCACGATCGGCTGCTCGTCGTCCAACGGATTGCCCAGGGCGAACGGGGTGGCGTCGTTCGGTTCGTAGGCGTCGGCGGAGCGGTCGAGGGTGTAGCCGGCGTTGACGAGCAGCAAGTCCGGGGTGGTCGCCACCTGCGGCGCCGCCACCTGGATCGTGATCCGCGCCTCGGCGAGGTCGCCGTTGGCGTCGACGGCGGTGACGGTGACGCCGTAGTCGCCGGGGATCCCGAAGGTGTGCGCGGCGGCGGCCTGCGCACTCGACTCGCCGTCGCCGAAGCTCCAGGTGAGCTGCACCGGCGCGTCGCCGCCGGCGACGGTCGCCGAGAACTGCACGTCGAGCGGCGCGATCCCGGTGGTCCGGTCGGCGGCGGCGGTCACCGCCGGTTGCTCCGCCGATCCGACCGAGATCGATACGGTGCTGGTGGAGCTGTCGCCGTCGTCGTCTGCGACGGTGAACGAGGCGACGTAGGTGCCGGGGAGCTCGTAGACGTGGGTCGGGCTCTGGAGGTCGGACGCCTCGCCGTCGCCGAAGGTCCACCCGAACGAAAACGCGCCGTCGTCGCCGCCGGTCGTGGGATCGGCCGCCACGCCGGTGAAGTCGACGGTCAGCGGCGCGAGCCCGGAGGTGACGCTCGCCAGCGCCGACGCGTAGGGGGCTCCGTCGTCCGACGGACGCGAGGAGGTCCCGACCGACGACTCTCCGCAAGCGGCCCCTCCGGCGGTGAATCCGAAAAGGGCGATGGCGACGACCGCGCGACGAACCCGACCGTTCATGGCGTTCCCCCTTCCGACCGAATCAGCAAGGGGTGCGCCACGCCGGACGCATCGGCGCCGGGTCCTGCAACGCTCCGAGTCCGCATCGGAATTCCGGTCCGGTCGCGTTCCCTTCGCGGCCGGACGTCCGCCGATTCACGGGGCGCGGCGATCCCGGCCAAGAAATCGCTACACGGGGCCGCGAGCGGCATGCGGCGGTTGCCTTTCACCGAGGCATGTCGTTTGCTCCCCTGTCCGGTCTTGCGGCGGAATCCGGGACAGGAGCGGACGATTTCAGCCACTCTGGACAGGGCGATCACGCGGATTCGCCGGCGGGCGCGGATCCGCGGCGCGCTTTCGGCCGTTCCCGCCGCGATCGCCGTCGCCGCCTTCGCCTGGATCGCGCTCCGATTCGGCGTCGCGTTCGGCGCGTCCGACGGGGCGCTCGGCGTGGCGGGCCTGCTGTTGACCGCGGTGGTCGCCGTCGCGGCGGGCGTCGGGGCGTGGCGCGGGGCCCCCACCCGCGCCGCCGCCGCGCGCGAGCTCGATCGACGGCTCGAAGCCCGCGGGCGGATCGTCGCCGCGTTCGAGCTGTCGCGCTCGTCCGACCCGCTCGCGCGCGCGGCCGTGGCCGACGCGTCCTCCCTCGTCGCCGGCGATTCGCTCCGGCGGCGTCTGCCGAACCTCTTCCCGATCTCCGTTCCGGACGAGCTGCGGTCGGCGCTGGCGCTCGTGCTGCTCGCGCCGGTCGCGTCGGCGGCGCTCGAGGGGCGGGCGTGGCGGTCTCCGTTCCGCGCGCCGGACGCCACGCGCCCGTCGATCGAAGCGGCGATCGAGGCGTCGGAGCGGGAGGCGGGCGAGTCGACGGCCGCGCTTCCAGAAGCGGCGTGGATCTGGCGCGAGCTCGCGCGCGCGATGCGCGAGAGTCCCGCCGCCGCGGTCCGCGGGAGATCGCTCCAGGGCGCGATCGCCGCCGCGCCGACACCCACGCCGATCGCGCCGCGCGGCTCGACGATCCTCGATCCTTCCGCTCGTGCCTGGTTCGACCACGTGGTCTCCTCGACCGCCGACGGATCGGTCGCGCGCGAGGTGCAGCGGGCCTTCACCGAGGAGATGGCCTCTTCGGGATTTCGCGCGCTGGTGGCCGAGTTCAACGCGCGAAGCAGCGCCAGCGGCGCGCGCTACGAACTGGGGACGTCGGCGGGATCGGTTTCGATGGCGCCGCCGCGGTCGGCGCCGGGAGGCGGGATCACCGCGCCGGCGGTCGATCCGGCGAAGATGAAGTCCGACTACCTCAAGGACCGGACCGACCTCGGGTCGGAGCTCGCCTCCGCGCTCAAGGAGTCGTTCGATGCCTACCTCAAGGAGTTCGCGGCCGAGATGTTGAAGGGGCTGGAGGAGGCGCTCGAGACGCGGCTCTCCGAAAAGAGCGGCGGTCCGTCGACCGGCGGCCTTCCCAAAAGTCCGGCCGGACTCGCGGAACGCCGGGGCGGACACAGCGCTTCCGGGAGCGACGTCTCCACACGCGGACCGGCCTACGCCGGCCGGACGCGCGACGGCGGCGCCGCCACCGCGAGCGCGGCGGGCGGCTCGGCGGCGGGCGGAACCGCCGCCGGCGGTGTCGGCGCCGGGGTGGGCGAAGGGGCCGGCGACGGCGAGGCGCCGATCGGAACGACCGCCGCGATCGACGCGGGGGCCTCCGGCGACCGGCAGTTCCTCGGCGGAACGCTCGACCGGCGGCTGGCGGTCGTCGAAGTGGTGCGGCGGATGAGCGGGGGCGTGGACGCGATCGACGACACCGCCTCGGCGGAGGTCGTGCGCGCGAGCACCAAGGCCGCCGAAGCCGAAGCGGCCGCCGCCGAAGAGATCCCGGCGGAGTACCGGGGGGCCGTGCAGTCCTACTTCCGAAGCCTGTCCGCCGGATCGGCGGCCGCCGCCGCGGAGAACGAAGGCCAGGAGTCTTTCGATGGGCGATGAAGTCGAAAAGGCGCGCGACGAAGCGCGGCGGTTTTCCGAAACGTTCCGTTCGATCGAACGGGAGATCGGCCGGGCGATCGTCGGCCAGACGGAGGCGGTGCGGGCCCTGGTGACGGGGCTCGTCGCCGGCGGGCACGTCCTTCTCGAAGGGGTGCCGGGGGTCGGCAAGACGCGGATGGTCCGCGCGCTCGCCGGTTCCGTCGACCTCTCCTACGCGCGGATCCAGTTCACCCCCGACCTGATGCCGGCCGACATCCTCGGGACGCAGGTGGTGACGGTCGACGACCGCGGCCGCCGCGAGTTCCAGCTCAAGAAAGGGCCGATCTTCCACCAGGTGGTCCTCGCCGACGAGGTGAACCGGGCCACCCCCAAGACGCAGTCGGCGCTGCTGGAGGCGATGCAGGAGCGCACCGTTTCGCTGGGGAACGAGACGCACGCGCTGGGCGCCCCCTTCTACGTCCTCGCCACCCAGAACCCGGTGGAGATGGAGGGGACCTACCCGCTCCCGGAGGCGCAGCTCGACCGCTTCCTGATGAAGATCGAGGTGGAGTACCCGACCGCGGCGGAGCTGAAGACGATCCTCGTGCGCGATGACCTTTCCGAGGAGGCGTCGGCGGCGAAGGTGGCGGATGCGGAGGCGCTCCGCGTGATGCAGGCCTTCGTGCGCCGGGTGCCGGTGACCGACGCCGCGGCCGACCTGGCGGTGCGGATCGTGGAGCTGACGCACCCGGCGCACCCCGAGGCCCCCGCCTCGGTGAAGCGGTCGGTGCGATACGGCGCCAGCCCGCGCGGCGGCCAGGCGATGCTGCGCGTGGCGCGGGTGCGGGCGCTTCTCGACGGGCGCTTCGCCGTCGGTCCGGACGACGTCGTCGCCGGGGCCGCGCCGTGCTTGCGGCACCGGATGGTGCGCAACTTCGAAGGGGAGGCCGACAGCGTCGACGTCGACGGGATCGTGCGCGCCGTCGTCGCCGCCGCCACCGAGAAGGAGCGCGGCCTGTTCGCGCGCGGCTGACGCGAGGCGCGAGACCGGTGCCTTCGCTCTTCCCCCCCGAGTTCCTCGCCCGACTGGAGCGCCTCGCGGTGCGCGCGCGGCGCCGGGCGTCGGGCCTGGCCTACGGACGCGGACGCGCCGCCGCCGGCGGGAGCGGGCTCGAGTTCGTCGACATCCGCGAGTATTCGCCGGGCGACGACCTGCGCGGAGTCGACTGGAACCTGTTCGCGCGCCTCGACCGGCTGCTGGTCCGCGTCTTCCGCCAGGACCGCGAGCACGACCTGCACGTGCTGCTCGACGTCTCCCGGTCGATGGTCGACCCGGACGAAGAGAAGTTCACGCGCGCGTCGCGCATCGCCGCGGCGATCGCCTACGTCGGACTCGCGCGCATGGATCGGGTCGCGCTCTGGCCGGTCGCCGGAGGCGGCAAGACCGCCGGCGGGATGTCGGCCCCGTTCCCGCTGGCCGCCGGTCGGCGCCGGGCGGCGGCGCTCTTCCGCTACGTCGACGCGCTCGAGCCGGGCGGCCGGTCCGACTTCGCCGCGGCGGCGGAGACGTTCGTCCAGGCCGCGTCCCCCGGCATCGCAATCCTGGTCAGCGATCTCTACGAGCCGCTGCGCGGCGACGGGCCTGCGGCCGGCACCGGGCCTGCCGCCGGTACTGGAGGGAACGTCCGCGGCGCCGCCGCGCGGTTGATTCGCGCGGGGTTCGAGGTGCACGCGATCCAGGTGCTCGGACGGAAGGACGCCCTCCCCGCGGCCGGCGGGCGGCTCCGCCTGATCGACGCCGAATCGGGCCGGGCGGTCCGGATCCGCGTCGATCGGAAGGTCCGCGAGGCGTACGACCGGCTCCTCGGCGAGGAGCGGGCGGAGCTCGCGGGGCTGCTCGCGCGCGCCGGCGGCTCGTTCGCGGTGGCGCCGCCGGACCGTTCGATCGAGGACCTCCTGTTGCGCGATCTGCGGCGCGCCGGGATGCTCGAATGATCCGCTGGGAAGGGGTGGGTCCGTGGGTGGCGGGTCTCGCGCTCGCGACGGCGTTCCTGCTCTCCCTGGCGGCGATCTTTCTTCGCCCGACGAGCCGCCGCGCCGTCGTCGCCTACGGGGACCTCTGGCGCCGCGCGCGCGCGACCGCGGCCTCGTCGTTCCCCTGGCGGGAGCTGCTGGCGATCGCCGTTCTCGCCGCGGGCCTGGGCGGACTCGCGGCGGGGATCGCCGGTCCGCGTCTGGCCGCGAAGGCCCCGAGGCGGGTGGCGATCGTCCTCGATCTCTCGGCGTCGATGGCGGCGCGCGACCGCGACGGCGTTCGCCGCTTCGACCTCGCGCGCCGCGCGGCGGCCCGGATCGCGCGGACCCTCGCCGAGGAGGAGGCGGTTGCGATCTTCGCCGCCGGACGCGACGCGCGATCGATCGCCCCGTGGGAGCTGGCCGCGCTCGAGCCCGAGTCGAACGGCGCCGACCTTGCGCGAGCGATCGTCCAGGCGCGGTCGTTCCTCGGCGTCGAGGGGGCGTATCGCCGCCACCTGGTCGTGCTCACCGATCCGGCCGGCCTCGCCGCCGGGCCTGCCGCCGCCCTCGGGCCTGCCGCCGCCGCCGAGGGTCCGGACCGGATCGCGGTCGACGTGCAGGCGTTCGGCGAGGCGGGGGAGAACCTCGCGGTGACCTCGCTGGGGATCTCGTCCGGCTCCCCGTCGGAGGGGGGCCTCGACCTTCGGGTCCGCGTCGACAACGTGGGCCGCCGGGACGCGACGGCGGAGCTCGTGCTTCACACCGAGCGCCACCGGCTCGGCGGCGCGAAGATCGTGGTGAAGGGGGGCCGGTCGTGGATCTCCAGCTTCCATCTGCCCGGCCTTCCTCCGGAGCCGATACCCGTCGTCTCGGCGACGCTGGAGCGCGTCGCCTTCTCGCCGGAAGCGAGCGATGGACCGGGCAGAGGCGAGGCGCCACGCGATGCGCTCGCGCGCGATGACCGTCGATCGGTTCGGATCGACTCGGTGGGGCCGATCGACGTGGCGCTCGTCACGCGTGGGAACCGCTTTCTCGACGGGGCGCTTCGGGCGCTGGCCGGCGTGCGCCTGCGCGTCGTCGACCCGGCGGCGATCGCCGCTCGCGGGACGGCGATTGCGGGGGCGCTCTCGGCCGCCGACGTGGTGGTGCTCGACCGATGTCCCGAGCTCGAGTCCAGGGTTCCGATCCGGGAGGGGGCCGGCGTTCTGGTGATCGGCGGCGCGCCCGCCTCGGGGACGGGGGCCGAACCCGCGCGCGCCGCGGCCGAACCGCCGAGCCCCGGAGCGGTCTTCCTGGTCGATTGGAATCCGTTCCATCCGGTGTCGCGCGACGTCTCGCTCGACGACCTGACGTTGTCGGTGGCGGCGGTCCTGGAGACGCGGCCCGGCGACACCGCGATCGCCTCCATCGAGGCGGGTCCGATTGCGATCGCCCGCGAAGGGAAGTGGGGGGACGGGGGGCGGGCACGTCCCCCGAAGGATGGCCGCGAGGAGCCCGGCGGGCGACCACCGCCGGACCGACCTCGCCGGCTCGAGCTCGGATTCGATCCGGCGCAGACCGACCTTCCGCTCCGCCTCGGATTTCCGGTGCTGGTCGGCAGCGCGGTCCGCTGGCTGGCGGGGGAGTCGGGCGAAGGCGACGAGACGGTGGCGGGGGTCGACGCCGAGGAGTCGGTCGCGGCGGCGGCCGGCCCCGGTGCACGCACCGCGGAATCGTCGCCGGCCCGGGAGAGGCCGCTGCCGCCGTGGGCCTCGAACGACCCGGTCGGGGCCGAGCTTCCGTGGACCCCGATCCTGTTCGGCGCCGCCGCGCTGCTTCTCACCGCGAAGGGCTGGATCGTTCCGTGATCGCCTTCGAGCATCCGCTCCTCCTCGTGCTCGCGCCGCTGGCGCCGATCGGCGCGCTCTCCGCCTGGCGGGCGTGGCGGAACGGGGACCTGTCGCGCCGGCGCGCCCGTCTATTCGCGGCGACGCTCGGGGGGGCGGTGCTGCTGGCGGTGCTCGCCGCCGCGGGTCCGCGCCCGGCGGTCGCGGTGGACGAGGCGACCGGCACCCGCGCGGTGGTCGTCGTCGACCGCTCCGCCTCGCTCGCGGACGAGGACCGCCAGGCGGCCCGGGCGCTTTCGCGCCGCGCCGCGGTCGACGCCGCGGTCGAAGGGGTCGTCGCGGTCGAGGGATCGGACCTCGCCTCGGGTCTCGAGGCGGCCGCCGCGATCCTGCGGGCGCGCGGTGCCGCGGGCGATCGACGCGTGCTCCTCCTCTCCGACGGGGAGCAGACCGCGGGCGATCTCGCCGCGTCGGCCGCCCGGCTCGCGGCGGAAGGGGTCTCGGTCGACGTCGCGGTGGCGGGCCGTTCCCGGGCGCCGATCGTCCGCGCCTTCGATCCTCCGGCCGTCGCGCGAATCGGCGAGACGGTGCGGATCGACGCTCGACTCGCGGCGCGCGCCGGCGATGGGGCGCGAGGTCCGCGGCCCATCGCCCGCGTTCCGGTGACGCTGTCGGTCGACGGCCGGACCGTCGCCCGCCGCGAGATCGACCTCGACGGGACGGTGGAGTTCACCTGGCGCGGGTCGCGGCCCGGACCGCACGCGCTCCGGCTCGCGGCCGGCGAGACGGTCGTCGAGCGCGCGATCGAGATCGCGCCGGCGCCCCGCGCGGTCGTCCTGGAAGAGGCCGGCGGGCCAGGGATCGTCGCGGAGAGCCTGGCCGCGGCGGGACTGCGCACCGAGCGCCTCGCGGTCGACCGCCTCCCCGCCGGCGGGCCTGCCTCCGGCGGGCCCGCCGCCGGCACCGTGGAGGCGCTCGACGGCGTCGACCTGATCGCGCTAGACGGCATCGACCCCGAGGCGCTCCCGGCCGGCGCGGTGTCGGTGCTCGGCGCGTTCGCGCGGCGCGGCGGAGGGCTCCTGGCCTTTCCCGGTGCGAAGGGGCTCGCCAAGGGCGAAAGCAGGGCGGCGGCCGGCCTGCGACGGATCCTCCCCTTCGCCACCGTCGACGACGAGAAGAAGGAACCGCCCGCCGTGGCGCTGGTGTTCATCCTCGATCGCTCGGACTCGATGAACCGCGAGCGGAAGTGGGAGGTGGCGGCGCGCACCACCGCGTCGGCCTATCGGGAGATGAATCCGCAGTCGACGGTGGGGCTCGTCACCTTCTCCGACTTCCACGAATGGGTCGTCCCGCCGACGAAGGTGAAGGAGGTCCCCGACTTTCCGTCGAAGGTCGCGCGCATCCGGCTCGCCGGCGGGACGAACCTCTTCCCCGCGCTGGAGGAGGCGCATCGCGCGCTCGCGCCGCTCGACGCGAGGCTCAAGCACGTCGTACTCCTCTCGGACGGCGTCTCGGTGTCGCGTCTCGCCGACCACGAGGCGCTCCTGCGCCGGATCGCCGCATCGCGGATCACCGTCTCCACCGTCGCCATGGGAAGCGAAGCCGATCCCACCACCATGTCGGAGATCGCGCAGCGCACCGGCGGCCGTTTCTGGTTCGTCCGCGATGCCGACGAGCTCCCCCGCATCTTCGCCGAGGAGACGCGGCGCTCGGGGCGTGAGGATCTTCCCGCCGAGCCGCTCCCGGCGTCGGTCTCCAAGCCGGTCGAGGCGCTCGAAGGGATCGATCCGACGAGGCCGGGATGGACCGGGACGACGCACGCGCGCGCGCGGGCGACGTCCGAGACGTTTTGGCGAATCGCCACGCCGGCTGACGGCTCGCGCGCCGGGACGTCGCCCCCGGGGCCGGTGCGCCCGCTCCTCGGCCGCACCCGGATCGGAGAGGGCTTCGCCGTCGCCCTCGCCGCGCCGCTCGCCGACGTGCCGGTCGACCGCGTGGCCTTGGCGCGGGCGATGGCGCGGTTGGCCCTGCCGTTGCCGCCGGGCCTTCCGCCGGTGCCGGGCGCCGCGGCGGTGACCGCGATGTCGGAGAGGAGAGGGGACGAGGACGGCGTGCGCATCGACGTCCGGGCGACGGCGTCGACGAACCGTGACGGTTGGACCGTCCAACTCGTCGCCGGTTCCGCCCCCGCCCGTCGAACCGCTCTTCTCGTCACCTCCCGCACGCGCGCGACAGCCTGGCTTCCGCTGCCCGACGGCTCCGGCCCTCTCCTCGTTCGCATCCTCGACGCCTCCGGCCTGCCGGTCGGTTGGGCCTCGCCCCCCTCCCGTTCGGAGGCCGAGTTCGCCGAGACCGGCGGAATCGCCCGACTCGACGCGATCGCCGCCTCCTCCGGCGGAGAGCGGCTTTTCGCCGGCGAGGTGCCGTCGTGGATGGGGCGAGGACCGCGCCGCACGCGACGGCCATGGTCGGTGTGGTTGGGATCGGCGGCGCTTGCGCTCGCCACGGCGTCGACCTGGCTGCGGCGATCGCCGCCGGAGGCCGAGGTGATCGATCTCGCCGCGCGGAGGTCGGCGTGACGGCAAACGACGTGCGGGAGTGGCTTGGCGGGGGAGCGATGGCGCCGCGCCCGAGCGGGTTGTCCCTTGACTTCGTTTCGCGGGCCGAGCTAGCGTTCCGCGCTCCAAAAACGGTGATTTTCCCCGAGGATACGATGACGACGACGCAACGAACCGAAGCGACGCGGGGCCGGCGTCCGATGCTCTTGGCGGCGGTCCTGGCGCTCCTCACGGCGACCCCGGCATGGGCCGGGCAGAGCCCGTTCCGCATCCGCACCTCGCGTCCGGCCTACCCCGGGATGGAGGTGGCGCGGCCGATCACCTTGCAGAAGGAGTGGGCCGAATACGGCCTGACCTACCAGTTCCGCGACGTATCCGAGGTGACCGACGCCGACGGAAACGTCGACGACGCCGACTACGAATACCGGCTCTCGTGGCTGACGCTCGACGCGCGTTACGGCTTCACCCGCAACCTGACCCTCTTCATGTCGCTCCCGTTCTCGGTCGCCTCCGAGCGCGTCGGCGGCGACGACGGAGAAGGGACGATCACCGAGTCGGGGCTGGGCGACGTCCGGTTCGGCTTCACCTGGCAGGCGTTTCACCGGGAGGGGGCGAGCACGCTCACCTCACTGGGAGTGACCTGGGACACCAAGCAGCCGTCGGGACAGGAGGCCCCCGGGGCCCCGGGGAGCCGGCACCTGACGCTCGGGACCGGGACGACCAACACCGGCCTCACCCTCCACGCCAAGCAGCGCGTCGGGCCGGTGGCGGCGGTCGCGCGCGCCGGGTACGTCCACAAGTTCTCGGCGGTCACGATGTGGGTCCGCGATCTCGAGACCGGCTACAACGGCCGCTTCAAACCGGGCGACGAGCTGTCCACCGGTCTGCACCTGACGATCCAGCCGATCCGTTTCGCTGCGCTCACGGCGGGGGCCGACTACGTGCGCCGGATGGAGTCGGCGGTCGGCGCGTCGTCGAACGACATCAGCCCGGCCAACGACCTGGAGACGATCGAGGACTCCGACTTCGAGGCGCTTTCGGCGAGCGGCCGGGTGATCGTCCAGGCCGGCGAGAACTGGGACCTCGCGGGGGGCGTATCGATCCCGCTGATGAGCCGCAACAGCGGCCTGTTCTTCCCGCTGGAGGACCTGACCCAGTCCTACGGCACCACCTTCACCGGCAGCCTCCTCTTCCGATGGTGAGTCGAATGTTCAAGCTCCTCCGCATGTCGATGGCCGTGGTGCTGCTGGGGCTCGCCGCCGCTCCGCGCGAAGCGAACGCCGGCTTCTTCTTCGACCACAACTTCCCCGATGTGGAATGGAAGACGTTCGAGACGGAGCACTTCGTCT